>CALXNP010000013.1 GCA_944389785.1 uncultured Anaerobiospirillum sp. | reverse complement strand
AAAGCTTGATAGAATTTAAAGAATACTCCCATCAACAAAACAATCAAATAAATAATAGGAGTAGTCATGATTAAAATAACTTTAATTGCCGAGTTTCGGTTATATTTTTAACTAACTTTCCTTGGCTATCCGTGCCTTTAACACTGATAATTAGGATCTTATGTTAATTTATTAAATTAAACTTCTCACCTTTTATATAGCTATGTAAATCACAATCCCCACCTTTGATATATAAAACTCTAGCTATACTCTCTATATTTATTAAAAATACTAAACTTCATAGATTATACTTCTTTTATCTTTCAAATTTGATTATTAACTTTGTTATATATCTTTACTGTATACTACTTACTATATTTGATCTAAGAACTACTTTATATAAAAGCAAATTAAGGCCAATTAATTGATGTTATAGGTGTATTAGGCTTTAGATCATTACTTTTTGATATATCCTTACTTTTTTCCTCTTGATTAAGTAAAGATCTTTGTCTTGCGCTAAATAACCTATCTTTAAGCTCATGTATAGTATCAGAGCGTCTTAACATTACTCCACAAATCACAATATGCATAATAGTTTGCATAACCATACGAAACACCATTAAATTATCTTGTTGGTGATCATCTACTATAGGAGTTTTTAAAGTTAAAATACACTCTTTAGATAAAGGACTATCTAATGGACATAGTGCAATAACACTAGAACCTGATAACTTAGCATTAAGAGTTGCTTCAATTACATCTTTATTATAACCAGTAGCTGAAATAGCAATAGCTAATTCACCTTGACGTAATGATGTAGTAGCAAGCAGCATTGCACAAGGATCATGATAAATTTCACTAGCTATACCTAAAATAGCTAAGCGTGAGTGTAAATCATAAGCTATAGTATTAGATAAACCCTGTGATAAAATCACTATGCGCCTAGCTTGTGACACTATATCAATGCAACGAGCTAACACTGAGCTATCTATATTGCGTGATAAATCATTTAAAGCACTAATATTGCTATCTATAACTTTAACAACAATATCCTCAACACTATCACCTATTTTAATATTATCTACAACTTGATGACGCTCTTGATTTAAATCATTGCTTAAAGCTACTTTAAATTCAGGAAAACCTTTAGCATCGAAATGTTTACAGAACCTACAAACTGTAGGCTCTGAAACGTTAGCTCGCTTAGCTAACTGTGCTATAGTTTCTTGTACTGCAAGCTTAGGCTGCGACAAAATAGCTGAGGCAACTTTGCGCTCAGATTTGGATAGATCATTTTTATATGCAAAGATTCTATCTAATAAATTAGCCATTATAGTAACTCAGCACTAGTTTTTAGGAAACCATTTTGAATAATATAGCGTATTCTAAAATCATCATCAAAGATAATAAGATCAGCCATAAAGCCACCTTCAATACGTCCATATTCTGAATCAATGCCTAAAACTTTAGCTGGGTTTAAACTTGCACATTTTAAAGCTTCGTCAATAGTAAAACCACAAGTTTTAACTAAGAAGCGGACACTATCCATTAGACAAATATTAGTACCAACTAAGGCACCTTTTGAGTCAATAAGTCCACGATTTTGATCAACAAAAACTTCTGTACCTGATATAGTAAAGGTATTCATAGCCTCAGAAGCTCCTGCTACTGATTGAGCATCTGAAACTATAAATAAACGATCTACCATAAGTTTACGTAAGGTTTTAATAATAGAAGTATGTACATGACGTCCATCTGCAATTAAACCTACATAAACATTATTATTAGCAATAGCAGCACCAATTAAACCTGGCTCTCTACCTGTAGTTGGACGCATGCCATTATAAATATGAGTAACAGCTCCAACACCTAGTCTAAAAGCATTTTGAGCATCAGTATAAGTACAATTGGTATGTCCTAAAGATAGCTTAATCTTATTTTGTAATAACTCAGTAATTTGCTTACTTTTAACAATTTCAGGAGCTATAGTCATATAAGCAATAGAATCTGCAAATTCTTTAATATAACTAATATCAGCATCTGTCATTGTTCTAATATAGCCAGTAGGATGAAAACCTTTACGTTCTGGATTAATAAAAGGACCTTCTAAATGAATACCTGGACATACACCAGGATGCTTTTGCATAAACTTCTGAGCTAAAGCTAAAGCTCTAGTCATAGTTTCACGTGGTCCTGAAATTAAAGTTGGAACAAAAGTTAATGTACCATGCTTAGTCTGCCAACGACGCATTCTTTCTAAAGCATCCATATTTAAAGAGTTGGCAAAACTAACACCAGCACAGCCATTAACTAATAGATCAATTAAGCCTGGTGCTACATGTAAACCATTTAAATTAATTTCTTCTAAAGTACCATCTTCTAATAACTTTGGATCTAAAGGTATAATACGATGGTTTTGCACTGCAAGACTATCTGCACCTTCAAACTCCTCAGAGGTTAAATGCAATTTAGCATTTCTTAAAATTGTACCAGCCATAACTTACTCCTTGCTAGCTAATTGCTGTCTTTGCATTTTTTTTCTTCTTTTTTCTGCAAAGTCTGGCTTACCTATATTCTTTCTATCTCTGTGCCTATCTTTTTTTCGTGTAGCTTTTTCATCTTTATTCTTTTTCTTTCTGTCAAAGCCACCCTTACCTCCTAACGAAGCACGAGTTTCTTTTTTGATGACATTTGTTTTTTTACTATCATCAAGAGGAAAAGCTGCACATAAATTCTTTATAGCACGTCTTTGAATTTCTTTTTTAGTATAGCGTTCTATACGCTCTAAATAAAGAATATCCTCTTTTAGTACTAATGATACTACTGTACCTTTTTGTGAAGCACGTGCAGTACGTCCTGCTCGATGAATATAGATAGTACTATTGTGAGGTAAATCAAAATTATAGACAAAAACTACATCTTTAACATCAAGGCCACGAGCTGCCACATCTGTTGCAATTAAGATACCATCCTTACTATCAATAAAACGACGCATGGCTGCATTTCGTAAAGATTGAGCATTATCACCTTGTAAAGTTGATACTTCTCGTTTCAAAAATCTAATTTTTGCAGCAAGCTCTGCAACTTTATCTTTAGTTCTAACAAAAACAATGCTTTTTTCTTGATTGGTAGTCAATAAATGTGACAAAATTTTAAGCTTTTGTAATTCATTAGCAGCATAATAAGCACGTGAACTTAATAGCTCAGGTAGCTTTTCATCGTCACTATCACCACTGCCTAATCTTACTTCAAAAGGATCATTTAGAACTAAGCTTGCAAATTCATCTATAGCATAAGTATCTAAAGTTGCACTAAAGAGCATAGTTTGATAGCGATAGCTCAATTGTCTTGTAATCTTAGCCACATCATCACGAAAGCCCATATCAAGCATTCTGTCAGCTTCATCTATAACTAAGATTTCAATATCATCAACACTTAACCATTGTTTTTTTAAAAATTCAAGTAAGCGTCCAACTGTAGCTATAACTATATTACCAAGTTTTTCTCTTTGATCATCGCGAGTAGCTCCACCTGTAATGGAGCTTACACTAATATTTAAATCAGCACACAGCTTTTTAGCTACACTCTCAACTTGCAGAGCAAGTTCACGTGTTGGCTCAAGCACTATCATTCTTACTGTATTTAAATCTTTTTTATCAAGACTTAAACGAGCTATAGCTGGCAATAAAAAAGCACCACTTTTGCCAGTACCTGTAGGAGCTGCACCTAAAATATCCTTACCTGCTAAAGCTTGTGGTATTACAATTGCTTGTATAGGACTTGGATTATCCCAGCCTTGCTCATAACAAGCCTTACAAATTTGCTCTGGTAAATCTAAATCTTCAAATAGCATTAAACACCTTCAACGCCTTTTCTTGTTTCATGACAGGCAACAATTATATCTATTAATTTTTGATGCTTTATATTATCTGTATGTGCAGTACCATGCAGAAGCCTAAATAGCTCAAGATCACTTAAATTCAACAGATCCATATAATCATCAATAACATTAGCATCCATTTTAGGCAAATCATGCTCAACAAAAGGTAAAAGCATTAAATCAAGCTCACGCATACCACGGCGTGATTGCCATTTAATCTTACCCCAATTGATTTGTGTATCACTCATTTAAACTGCAACCTTTGCTTTAATAACAGGATGAGGATTATAATTTTCAAGCTCAAAATCCTCATACTTATAATCAAATAAACTTTTAGCTTTTCTTAAGATTTTCATAGTAGGTAAAGGTCTAACCTCGCGTGATAACTGAAGTTTTGCCTGCTCAAAATGATTATGGTACAAATGAGTATCACCACCAGTCCACACAAAATCACCTAAACCTAAATCACATTCTTTAGCCATCATCATAGTTAATAAAGAATAGCTTGCTATATTAAAAGGTACACCTAAAAAGAAATCACAGCTTCTTTGATAGAGTAAGCAAGATAATTTATTATTAGCTACATAAAATTGAAATAAAGCATGACATGGAGGCAGAGCCATCTTATCTACATCAGCTACATTCCAAGCATTCACAATAATGCGTCTTGAATTAGGATTGTGTTTAATAGCGTCAATGGCATTTTGAATTTGATCAACAACACGTCCATCATAACATTGCCAAGAACGCCATTGCTTGCCATATACAGGACCTAAATCTCCATTTTCATCAGCCCATTCATCCCAAATACTAACACCATTATCTTTTAGATATTTAATATTAGTATCGCCACTTAAAAACCATAAAAGCTCATGAATAATTGATTTTAAATGCACTTTTTTAGTTGTAAGCAAAGGAAAACCTGCATTTAAGTCAAAACGCATTTGTGTACCAAAAATAGATCTAGTGCCAGTACCTGTTCTATCTTCTCTATCGATACCCTCATCTAAGATCTTCTGCATTAAATCTAAATATACTCTCAAAGCAAACCTCTTAATTATCAATGAGCTTTAACATCAATCACTTTTGCCAAACCATTAGCTTGAGCATAATCTAAATACAAAGCTTTAATTTGTGTTGAACTGCTTAATTTTAAAGCTTCTTGTCCAAGTTTACGCAATTGCTCAACGCTTACTCTTCTTGTTATATACTTAGCTCTTGCTAGCTCTGAATAATTCATAGATAAATTATCAAAACCTAAAGAAAGTAATAACAATAGTCCCATAGGATTACCAGCAAGCTCACCACAAATTGATATTGGCTTATTAAAGCTATCACACTTTTGTTTAAAATAAGCAAGTGAGCGTACAACCGCACTATTAAATGGATTATAAAATCTATTTACTAATGGGTTATTTCTATCAACTGCAAGTAAGTATTGTACTAGATCATTACTGCCAATTGAGAAAAAATCAACATGCTCTTGCAGATCATCTATAACATAAGCAATACTTGGTACTTCAATCGTTACTCCAAAAGAAGGCATTTTTACAGTTTTATGTGTACTTTCTTCAATTTCTAAAGCCATTTGCTTTAAAGTATTTTTAACAGAAATAACCTCTTTTAAAGAAGACACCATAGGTAACATTATTTCAAGATTGCCATAATCTTGATTAGCACGCAGCATAGCCTTAAGCTGTGTATTTAAAATTTGAGGCTGATCTAAAGTTACACGTACACCACGCAAACCTAAAGCTGGATTTTGCTCTTTGTTAACAAAATAGCTAAGTCCTTTATCTGAGCCTATATCTAAAGTGCGCATACATACTTTTTTATGCCTAAATTTTGCTAATAATGAGCTATACCACTCATACTGCTCTTGCTCCAAAGGAAAACTTTGGGTTAACATAAAAGCAATTTCAGTTCTATATAATCCTACACCATCTACTTCATTTTCAATTTCATCATCACTTTTTGAATTTAAACCTGCATTTAATTTAAAAGTAATACGTTTATCATCTAAAGTTATAGTTGGTTTGCAGATTTCTTTTGAATAGAGATCATGTTGTTCTTTTGTTTGATTAATTAATTGAGAAAACTCATCTAAAACAGATGATGGCGGATCTATTAAAATTACAGCACTCTTACCATTAATAACTAAATTTCTACCATCAATAGTATTGATATTAAGCGAAGCTCCTGCTACTACAGGAATACCTAAATCTTTAGCTAAAATCATAGCATTGCTGCTTGAGCTATCACTATCAGTAATAACAAAGCCTGAAATTTTTTCTTTAGGAAGATCTGCTACTATAGTAGTAGATAAAGTTTTAACTACTAAAATTACATTGCTGACATTATCAAATTCTTTAGTTGAAGCATGCAGCAAACGTGATAACAACACCTGAGCAAAATCACGTATTTCAATACTTTCTTCTTTCTTACCTAAACTTAAGGCTTCATTATAACGATGCTCATATACACGTTTAATAGCTGATGAAGCTAAAAGTCCATCTTTTAAAATATAAGCTACAACTTCATCTGAAAAACTAGAATCATCAAGCATAGAGCCATAACCGCTTAAAAAGCCATTAACAGCTTGCTCACTCTCATTTTCACGCATTTTAAGAGCTGTCTTATCCATTTCAATCTGCAATTGAAATAAAGTTTGTAAAAATAGCTCTTTTTGCAATGATGGATCATCACAATGAATAATTTTAACTTTATCAATTAATACAGCAGGCTGCCAAACCATGGCCTTACCTATAGCAATACCACCTGTACCACTTAAACCTATAACTGTACTAATGCTATTGTCAGTTTTATTATGAGATTCTGCTAAAACCTTAGCTACTTGAGCACAAATTGTCACCATAAAGGATTCTTCAATCTGCCCAAACATCTTTTGCTCTTTACTTTGTACGACTAGAACACCTAAAAGCTTACCTGTATTTAAAATTGGTACACCTAAAAAAGAATGATACTCATCTTCACCTACATCTGGCAAATATTTAAAATTAGGATGTGAAGGGGCATTGGCTAAATCTAAAATTTCTTTCTTTTGACCAACTACACCAACTAAACCTTCATTTAAACCAAGGCTTGCTTTACCCACTGCAGCTTGTAAAAGGCCATCAGTTGCAACTAGACGATAACGCTTATGCTGCTCATCACACAGATATAAAGAACAACAATCAGCTCTTGTACATTGCCTAATACTTTTAACCAAAAAATCAACAATCTCTGTTTGATTCTTTAGTTTAGCAATATCCTCTGTTATCTTTCTTAATGAAAGTAAAACTTGTGTCTGTCTCTCGTCTACCATGATGAAAAACCTTACAATGTTTAAAAAACTACATGTAAAACCTACTTACTCCCTATTAAATAGAGCATAAGGGGCAAACTCTGTTAAAACACTGCGATACACATCGCGCTTAAAAGACACCACTTGTCTTACAGGATACCAATAGCTGACAAAGCGATAAGCATCAAACTCAGGATGTCCTTGTAAATTAAATTCTATTTTCTTTTGATTATCATCATTTATCAAAAGTAAAAACCATTTTTGTTTTTGACCTAGACATACTACGTTGTCTTGCCATCTAATCATTCGTTTAGGTAATTTATATTTATACCATTTACTTGATTCTGCCAATAGAATTACATCTTTTTTTTCAAGACCTAGCTCTTCATATAGCTCACGATACATGGCTGTAACAGCAGAAAAATCGGTACTATCAAAGCCTCCTTGTGGAAATTGCCAAGAGTTTTGATATATACGCTTAGCCCACAAAACTTGACCTTTTGTGTTACAAATAACAATACCTACATTAGCTCTATAGCCATCGTGATCAATCACAGTCACCCTGCCTAATTTACAAAATAATTTACCAAACTTTAAATGCAAATATCTACTTCACTTCTGCTTAAAGAAGTGAAAATCTTCAAGCTAAAGCTAAATAATCTTAACTACTAACAAATTTTCAGTCTAATAGATTAATATCTAAGCCTAAAAGACTTAAATTCTCTTAAAGATTATCTTTTTATATTACCACATACACCCCATATTTTTACTTATGTATTGCACATTTACTTGATCAAAATTTTATCAATACTTAAGACTCTATCTTAAAATATAGAGCAATTAGCTTTAACTTTTTTACTAAGAGCTTCTAAACCTCTTTATATAAATTTCTTAAATTTTTTAATATATTATATTTCTATAACAAGTATAACTATAACAAATATAGCCCCATATTTAATAAAAATATTTATAACCTTTAGATAAATCTGCACAAGTTCACAAAAAAATTAATGCTAGAGTACTATGTTAAAATCATTAAATCTTTTTACGCACACACCACTTTTTATGCTTTTATTTCCTTTATCTATTCTTTTTTATTTGCTCTTTTATTTTTTACTGGTATAAAATCAAGTTATGAGTGATATTAAACTAAAATTAAATATCAAAACTAATCTTTAATATTATTTTTAGTGTTGATACTAAAAGTATTAATTAATACAAAAATACTTATGAATTTAAAACATCACCTAACTACAGACTTTAAAAATTCTTTACCTTTAAATTATGATGAGTTATATCAAAGATTAGATAATTTATTAGGTATGAGCGTATCATCCTTAGCTCAAATATTAAATATAAAATTAGATAGCAATAATACTAAAATTAAAGGCTATCTTGGGCAGATGTTAGAAATATATTTAGGAGCAGATGGCAATAATAAAGCTGATGTTGATTTTTCTAATCTTGACTTGGAGCTAAAAACAGTAAGTACTGATGAAAATTTAAATCCTCTTGAATCACCATTTATTTGCTCTTGTAAACTATTTGCTCTTGAGCATATGGACTTTTATCAATCTGTACTATATCGCAAGATTAAAAAGATTCTTTTTGTTTTGATAAGTGGTAAGAAACATGAATATATTGGAAATAAGATTATCAAAGCTTATTTTATATTTACTCCTAATCATAAACAGCTTGCTATTATCAAGCAAGATTATGATGAGCTAATGCATTATATCTGCACAGGACAATGTAATGCTATCAATGCCACTATTGGCACTATTATACAGATGCGCCCAAAAGCTGCTAATGGTTCTGCTTTAACTCAATATCTAGATGCCAATGGCAAACTTGCCTATACAAGACCTAGAGGATTTTACATGCGCAGGGCTTTTATTGTGCATTTATGCCAAAAAATAAAAAATTGCGCATAATTTTACTAAATAATAATCAATACTTAGCGCACTTTGTGCCAAAGTTGCGTAAATAGCCATTCATTTTTTTTATAAAACTATCTATAATGTTAGAAAATCTGATGTGCAGGCCTGCACACATAGATCAATATTATATAAAATATCTATGCGCAAATTATAATAAAGCGCAAACATATACTCAAAATCAAGTGGAGGCTTAATTTTATGAGTATTTCTAAACGCACTAGAAATAATAGAATGACTGTAGCTTTTTATATTACAAAAGAAAATGCTAAATGTGCTAAACAAATTGAAGTAATATGTGAACATAATGGTTGGGAACCTGTAGCTTTAAAACCACAAAAAAATGGCACCTTTAGAGGTTCTATTACTGTTGATAGATATCAACAATCACAATATCAATTTAAATATAAATTAACTTTTGAAGATGGTAATTGTTGCTATGATAATGATCCTAAAGCTGATGGCTATATAGACAATAACTATGGTGGCAATAACTCTATCTTTACTTGTATTTAACTAAACCTAAAACTCCTATATCAAAACTAAAATTGTTATAGGAGGGTTAAAAGTTAATTTAATAGTTAGTTAACTACCCTATCATTAACTCATTGATAAATATCACTTATTTTTTATTTGTCAAAAAATTATAAAAAAATACTTGACATAGTTCAAAAAACATAATAATATTATACACGTTGTCGCGGGGTGGAGCAGCTCGGTAGCTCGTCGGGCTCATAACCCGAAGGTCGTAGGTTCAAATCCTGCCCCCGCAACCAAAGCTATTATTTATGTATGAGTATCTTATATATAAATAATGGCTTTTTTACTTTTTGGCATAACTAAACCATACTTAAATACTTCAAGCTTCTTCTAAACACTAACATATTGTTAACCAAAGCAATCCTAATATAAACGCACAAATTAACTATAAATTAATCAAATATAAAACTTATAAATACTTTATAAAAATCCCAAAATACAAAAAATAAAAATGATAGAAATAACAAAGAATAAATAATATCTTAATTGAAAATACTTTTATTATAAAGTAAAAAAAGCGACCACTTGGTCGCCTTTTTTAGATAAATTATTAAACCTTTTCGCGAATACGTGCAGCCTTACCTGAACGTTGACGTAGGTAGTAAAGCTTAGCACGACGAACATCACCACGACGTGTTACTTTAACAGAAGCGATTAATGGTGAGTTAGTTTGGAAAACACGCTCAACACCTTCACCTGATGAAATCTTACGTACAGTAAATGATGAGTTTAAGCCACGATTGCGCTTAGCAATAACGTTACCCTCAAAAGCCTGTAAACGGCTCTTATCACCTTCAACAACACGTACTTCAACACGAACGGTATCACCAGGATTAAACTCTGGAATATCTGTGCGGATCTGCTCTTTTTCAAGTTGATCAATAATTGGATGGCTTGCCATTTTTCTACCTACCTAAGTATGTCATTAAAATCTTATCAACATCTTGAATATTTTTACTTTGTAAATATTCTTTTAAAAGTTTATATTCAAGTTTATTGATACCTCGCGATTTTAGCAAGTCTGGACGTCTTTCATAAGTCCTAATTAATGATTGCTGCAATCGCCATTGTTCAATCTGTGCGTGATTACCACTTAATATTATCTTTGGTACACTTTGCTGATTAACTATCTCAGGTCTAGTGTATTGCGGATAATGTAATAACCCTTTTGCAAAAGAATCTTCTTCTGCATTGCGAATATCACCAAGAACTCCTGGTACTAATCGCGAAACAGCATCGATAACACACATTGCAGGAAGCTCACCCCCTGATAACACGTAGTCACCGATTGAAACCTCCAGATCGACTTCTTTCTGAAGGACGCGCTCATCAATACCCTCATAGCGACCTGCTACTAAGATTATAGAGCCCCAATCATGGAATCTAGCGACCAATGAGTGATCGAGGGCAATGCCTTGAGGAGACATGCATACGACTTTAGTTCCTTCAGGTGCATCCTTACGTGCTGCATTAATAGCATCACATAATGGCTGAACTTTCATAAGCATACCAGGACCGCCGCCATAAGGCTTATCATCTACAGTCTTGAACTTATCATAGGCGTAATCACGTGGATTGAAACAATTGACCTTAATTAGGCCCCGCTCATGTGCACGTCTTGTTACACCATAATTAGTTACAGCCTCAAACATCTGAGGAAAGAGTGAGACTACACCAAAATACATTAGTAATCTTCACCCCACTCAACCCATATTTTGCCTGCATTGAGATCAACTGCAGTAACAATAGGGCCTTTAACAAAAGGTATTAATCTTTCAATCTTACCTTTTGTTTGGTCAGAGGGAGATACAACCAACAAAGGAGCAGCTCCTTGATCCATAACTCTTGATACAATACCAAGATCAACACCATCTAGACCGATTACTTGGCAACCTTCTAAATCACACAAGTAAAATTCACCATCTGGTGCAGGGGGCAGGCTTGAGCGCCTGATCCCAATATCGCAACCTGTATAAGCACATGCTTCCTCACGGTTGCCAACCACTGCAAGCTTCACTATAAAACCACCTGCATGTGGCTTCCAAGCTTCGACCTGAACCTCACGCCATTCTTCTCCACGCCGGCGAATAAACCATGGCGAGTAGTCAAAAAGGTTTTCAGGCTGCTCAGTAAAGGACTGAACTTTTAAGTAGCCCTTAATCCCATAGGTAGAACCAAGTCTGCCCATAGGGCGTGGATTATCTCTTAGCATATGCTAGAGATTATGCTTGAGCCTCTGCTGCCTTCGCTGCTGCTTCAGCTTCTGCCTTAGCTTGACGACGAGCAACTGCTGCTGCATGCTTCTCAGCCTTATATTGAGCAACAGCCTCAGGTCCCATCTCATTTTCTTTAATTAAACGCTTTACACGATCTGATGGTTGTGCACCACATGAGATCCAGTGATTTACGCGCTCAATATCAAGACGTAAACGTACTTCTTTACCTACAGCAATTGGGTTAAAGAAACCAACTTGCTCAATAAAACGACCAGTTGCTGCAAAACGTGAATCAGCAACAACAACGTGATAGAAAGGACGCTTCTTAGCGCCTACACGACGTAAACGAATGACTACCATTTCGCTAATACCTATAAATTAAGGATAAAACCCATAAAAAGGGCTTATCAGTTTATAAAAAATACAGTTGGAAAATTTTACCCTATTTTGGCAAAAAATCAAGTCATTTTTAATATTTATTCACAGCTATATATAATATAATGTATCTTTATTATTTTTAACTAATTGTTATAAGAAGATAAATTTAGCAAAACAAGCTATAAAATAGATATAAACTTAATCTTTGTAAATTAAATAAACTGCTAAAGCTTTAGTTTCTTTAGCAGTCTATAATATTATTTTTTAAATAAATTATTGCCAAATGGATTCATACCACCCATTCCCATTTGTCCCATCATACCACGCATACTATTCATCATTTTGCGCATACCGCCACCTTTGGCTTTTTTCATCATTTTCTGCATGGCATCAAATTGACGCAATAACTGATTTACCTCTTGAATCTGAACACCAGCACCTTGTGCAATACGTTTTTTACGTGAACCTTTGATAATATCAGGATTGCGTCTCTCCTTTGGGGTCATAGATAAAATAATTGCTTCTAAATGGGAAAATTGCTTATCATTAACAGCATCTTTAATCTTCTCTGACATTTGCCCCATACCAGGTAATTTATCTAGTAATGAGCTCATGCCACCCATTTTTTTCATTTGCCCCAATTGCTCAGCAAAATCTTCTAAGGTAAAACCTTGACCTTTTTTGATTTTGTCTGCCATATTTTTGGCTTTATCAATATCAGTATTTCTTTGCAATTGCTCAATTAAAGATAAGAGATCACCCATATCTAAAATACGTGAAGCAATTCTATCAGGGAAGAATGGCTCTAAAGCCTCTATCTTCTCGCCCATACCAATAAATTTAATAGGTTTGCCTGTAATTTGACGTACAGATAAAGCAGCACCACCACGAGCATCACCATCTGCTTTAGTTAAAATAACACCTGTTAAATCTAAAGCATCATTAAAAGCCTTTGCAGTATTTGCAGCATCTTGACCTGTCATAGCATCAACAACAAATAAGGTCTCGATTGGATCACTTAATTTGTGTAAGGCTTTGACCTCATTCATCATTTGCTCATCTACAGCTAAACGACCTGCTGTATCTATAATTAAAACGTCTATAATTTTACGTTTAGCTGCATCTATAGCTTCTTGTGCTAAAGTAAGAGGATCTTTACTTGCATCTGATGGATAATATTCTGTATCTATACTTTTAGCTAAAGTATTTAACTGCTCAATAGCAGCAGGACGATAAGTATCAACAGAAGCTAACATTACACTTTTGTGTAAACGCTCTTTAATATACAAAGCAAGTTTTGCTGCACTAGTAGTTTTACCAGCACCTTGCAAACCTGCTAATAAAATAATAGCAGGAGGTTGATGGGCCAAATTTAGCTCACTATTAGTAGAGCCCATAGTAGTAATCAATTCTTGATGTACTATCTTAATAAACTCTTGACCTGGACTTAAACTTAAGCTTACTTCTTGACCTAAAGCTTTTTCTTTAACATTATTACAAAAAGTTTTTACTACACTTAGGGCAACATCAGCTTCTAATAAAGCTGTTCTAACCTCACGCATAGTATCTTTAATATTATCTTCGGTAATACGACCCTTACCACTGATATTTTTTAAGGTGCGATTTAAACGCTCTGTTAAATTATCAAACATTTAGCTTCTCTTTTTTTGCCAAAATTAGTTTTGCTTTAATTAATATATAATATCATGTAAATAGCTCTTGCTAAATCTAGCATAATGCAACGAGCTTTAAAAAACTACTAATCTTTATTAGACTTATCTATAATAGCTTTTTTATCACTATCATATTCATCAACATTAGGTTTTGCCTGCAATAGGATAATAAGCATAATAACTACCACGCCAATTTGAACAAAACCTGCCAAAATATACATAAAACCTAAATTAGAAGATAAAAATGATTGTACTATCATTGCTACAAGATAAAAACCTCCACCTACAACAAGTGGAAATAGTAACCACCAAGCAGACATTTTAAGATCATGTAAACGTCTTATAGCTAAACTTATAAACCATAAAAACAATACAATAGATGCAGCTAGAAAAATATTAAAATGCAAAATATATACATTATGTATGTAATAACAAGCAGACATCAAAGCAATAATAGCTAAACAATTTATAATAAAATCGATACGGCTTAAATGATTTTTAAAATTAAAGGTCTCTAGCAGCCCTCTAGCTAAGGCCTTAAATAACAACATACTTTTATCCTGCTAAAATAATTACATTGAAAATGGCTAATTAAAGAATAAACTTTTTAAGATAGCAAATTCTTAAATTTACTAATCTAATTTAAATACGGGAAACAAAACACTGTTATTAATAACATTACCGTATAAAAGTTATTATGCAAGAATACATTATAGATTCTTTGCTAAATTTATTTAATCTAGCATTGAATACATAGAAAATCAATAGAACAAAGCGATTGTTATAAGCCTATAAAAAACCATCTCCACTTAAAAAATTCTAGGTGGAGATGTTAGTTTATTGGACAAATTTTATAAGGTATGATCTTGTACCATGGCTCGTACAACTATATTTTCTGGCATCATTTCTTCAAGTTTTGACTTAATATAATCGCTTTTTTCTTTACGGTACAAATCACTGTAATAAGAATGATGCAACCAGCTGTAAGCTTCTTCATACATGCTTGGATTGCCATAGCCACGTATTAACATATCAGCCCAGCCTAATCTTGCACTAATAGAGCCAAGTGAAGCTGCTGTTTTCATGTATAGTTCAGATTTATTTAAATCCTTACCAACATAATAGCCCTTTTCATAATAAAAAGACATTCGCTCAAGTGCAGGAGCATAGCCTTGTTTTAAAGCTCTATTAAAATAATCAAGACCAAGCTCTACATCTTGCTTTACACATTTGCCATTAATGAGCATATCTGCAAAAACAAACTCAAAAACTGGCATGCCTACAATACGTGCCCTATCTTCGATATCAGGAGTAAATTGACAACTGTCTCTTTTCTCCACAATCTCAAGATGAATACCTTGTTCAACAAAATCATTTAATTGAGTTGAGGTATACATCTCCACAATATCTGTCTCACTTTCATACTGATCTAAAGAGTACTCTAAAGCTTCTTTAGCAGCTCTAGCTCTTGCATCAGTATATAAATCGTAATTAGATACTGCAAATGCCTGTGCACTAAAGCACATAGCACTAAAAGACATGGCAAGACAAAACATCTTAGTACGTATCATCGTGCCTCTCCTTAAATACTTACTTAAAATCTCAATTATTTATCGACAAATAATTTCAATTTTAAAGCTCAAAATTTAAATTTTTTTTGTATTTTTATTTACAGATACTTAAAAATTGTTTAGATAAGCTTAAATATAAGCAGTTAAACTATATTTAAGCACTTTTTTAGTGCAAAATATAACAATAACCCCTGCAAATAAAAATACAAGATCCCCAAAAGCATAGCCTTTGAGGATCTTATTTAAAAATTAATTAAGTAAATAAGTAATTATTACTTATTTTCTGCAATCCACTTAGCTGCAAAGTCAACACCCTTCTTGATGTTGCCATTTAACTCTGGGATTAAGGCATTTAAGCACTCTTGCTCATAAGCTGATAAAGTGCCAATTGGGCATACCTTTTCCCAACCATTCTTACCAAATACTAATTTTTGAGCAAAGAATGAAGTATACTCTGAACCACCTTCAGTGAAGCCATACTCATATACACCTGGCTCACCTGCTAAGCCCTTAACAACCTTAAGAGCAAAACGAGCACCAGCAGCTGCCATTGATAAGGTTGCAGAACCTGCACCAGCCTTAGCCTCAACAACTTCAGTACCAGCATTTTGAATACGTGTTGTTAACTCTTTTACACGATCTGCACTAATGCACTCTGCACCAACAACTTGTGATAATAAAGGTAGAATAGTAGTACCTGAGTGACCACCAATTACAGGAACTTGTGTTGCTAGCTTTGATTGACCTAATTCTTCACCTAAGAAAGTCTCTGAACGTAATACATCAAGAGCGGTTACACCAAATAAACGGTGCTTATCATATACACCCTCAGACTTTAATACTTCAGCTGCTAATGGTACAGTTGAGTTTACAGGGTTGGTAATAATGCAGATACATGCCTTAGGACATACCTTAGCACAATTTCTAACTAAGTTTGCAACAATGCTTGCATTTACATTAAATAGATCATCACGAGTCATACCTGGCTTACGAGCAACACCTGCTGGAATTACAACAACATCTGCACCTTCTAAAGCCTTAGATAAATCATCACCACAGTAACCTGCAACACATACATCAGTTGGAATGTGACTTAAATCCTTTGCAACACCAGGAGTAAATGGTGCTACGTCGTATAAGCTTAGGCTTGAGCCTGCTGGTAATTGATTCTTTAAAATCATTGATAAAGGTTGACCGATACCACCTGCTGCGCCTAAAACTGCAACTTTCATGTTTAACTCCTATTATAAACTTAAGATATATAAATAATTGTAAAAATCCTTTTGAGTAACTATTTTACATCAATTATTACTCTTGTTGTGAAAAATCTAATAATGAGTAGACATACTTCTCATTTCCACTTAAAATTTTTACCATTGCTCTATATTCTTCCACACTAGGGAAACGGCCAAGTTTTGCACATACTGCACTTAGCTCAGCACTAGCTAAAAATACATTAGCACCCTTTCCTAAGCGATTTGGGAAGTTTCTAGTTGAGGTTGATACTACTGTAGCATTATCCTTAACTCTTGCTTGATTGCCCATACATAATGAGCAGCCTGGCATTTCAATACGAGCACCACTCTTACCAAAAATGGAATAAACTCCCTCTTTTATAAGCTCATCCTTATCTAAACGTGTAGGTGGAGCAAGCCATAAACGTACAGGCACTTGATCACTATCTTGTAAAATCATAGAAGCTGCTCTATAGTGACCGATATTAGTCATACAAGAACCAATAAAGACTTCATCTATCTTAGTATTACTATACTCACTTAATAAGTGTACATCATCAGGATCATTTGGTACACATACAATTGGTTCTTTAATTTCATCTAAATTAATTTCAATAACAGCAGCATACTCACAATCACTATCTGCTTTAATAAGTTTAGGATTTGCAATAAACTCCTCCATAGCAGCTGCACGTTTGAGTAAAGCTTGCTGATCTTGATAACCATCTTTGGCCATTTGACGTAAAAGCTTAGCATTTGATTTTAAGTACTTAATTACTTTATCTTCATTTAAAGCAATAGCACAAGCTGCAGCTGAACGCTCTGCTGAAGCATCAGCAAGCTCAAAAGCATGCTCTACTTCAAGATCTTCAAGTCCTTCTATTTCTAAAATACGACCTGAGAAAATATTCTTCTTACCTTTTTTCTCAACGGTAAGTAAACCTTGTTTTATTGCAAAATAAGGTATGGCATGTACTAAATCACGTAAAGTAATACCTTCTTGCATCTTGCCTTTAAATCTAACTAAAACAGACTCTGGCATATCAAGTGGCATCATGCCAGTAGCTGCAGCAAAAGCGACAAGACCAGAACCTGCAGCAAAAGAAATACCTATTGGTAATCTAGTATGAGAATCACCACCTGTACCAACAGTATCAGGTAAAGCCATACGATTTAACCAGCTATGAATTACACCATCACCAACTTTTAAAGCTACACCACCACGACTTTCAATAAATTGAGGTAAAGTTTGATGTGTCTTAATATCTACACTCTTTGGGTAAGCTGCAGTATGACAAAATGACTGCATTACTAAATCAGAGCTAAATTTTAAGCAAGCTAAATCTTTAAGTTCATCTCTAGTCATCGGACCTGTAGTATCTTGTGAGCCTACAGTTGTAACCTTAACCTCAACATATTGACCTGGACGAACTCCATCTAAACCACAAGCTTTACCTACAATTTTTTGTGCACGAGTAAAGCCTTTTGAACAAGGTGCAGCCTGCTTAGCAGGTACAAAAGCTTCACTAACTCCTAATCCTAGGTATTCTCTTGCTTTATTAGTTAAATCTCTGCCTATAATTAAAGCAATACGACCACCAGCTTGAACTTCGTCTAGTAAAGTATCTGTTTTAAGTTTAAAGTCTGCAATAACTTTACCTTGAGCATTTTCAACTACACCATCATAGACCTTAAGTACTATTTCATCACCCATATTAATAGCACTAACATCAAGCTCAATAGGTAAAGCACCGCTATCTTCTAAAGTATTATAAAAAATTGGAGCAATTTTACCGCCTAAAACATAACCACCTGATCTTTTATTTGGTACTCCATCAATATCATTACCCATATGCCAAAGTAATGAGTTAGTAGCACTTTTACGTGATGAGCCTGTGCCTACTACATCACCCACATAAACTAAAGGATTTCCTTTTTGTTTTAAGCTCTCTATTAAACTAATAGGACCTTTGACACCTTCTACATCTGCTTTTAAGCCATCTCGACTATTTTTAAACATAGCCAAAGCATGTAATGGAATATCAGGACGTGACCAAGCATCAGTAGCAGGAGAAAGATCATCTGTAGTTTGCTCACCAGTTACTTTAAAAGCTGTTAGCTTAATAGCATTTGGTAATTTTGCTTTTTTAGTAAACCAAGTAGCATCAGCCCATCTTTGCATCAAGTCTTTAGCACTTGCTACACCTTTATCACATAAAGCTTTAACATCATTAAAAGCATCATAAACCATGATAGTATCTTCTAATGCTTTAACAGCATAAGAGGATAAAGTCTCATCTTCTAGTAAATCAATTAAAGGCTTAACATTATAGCCACCTTTCATATTGCCAAGTAAAGCTACAGCCTGCTCTTTACTAATAAATTTACTGCTTTTTGTACCCTTTGTTATTGCTTCTAAAAATTGTGCTTTTACTAAAGCTGCTTCATCTACACCTGGTAATACTCTATTTGAGAGTAAATTTAATAAAGTATTATCACTTGTATCCTGCTCTTGCTCTAACAGCTCACAGACAATAGCAGCCTGAGCCGCATTTAAAGGTAATGGATCTATACCTAATTTTTGTCTATCAGATACCATATCATAATAGTCTTGCAATTGGGTATAATGCATTTGTTTACTCCTTGTTAAAAATTCTATTAAAATCAAAATAAGGACCAGGATCATTTTTGCGTCCTGGTGCAATTTGACTATGTGTTGCTATATTATCTTTAATATCTATATAAGTTTTTTGTAAAAGCTCAATGACAGCTTTAAGTTTGTGATATTGAATGTCTGTATAAGCCTGAGTGACACTGCCTTCAAGTTCTATACCTATTGAAAAATCATTACAGCGCTCACGACCTTGATAATTTGAAACTCCTGCATGATAGGCTCTATCTAAAAAAGAAACATATTGAGTGATAAGACCATCTCTTTTGATAAAAAGATGAGTTGAGAGCTCTAAGTTATAAATATTTTCAAAATAAGGATGCTTATTTTTATCTAAGGTAAAAGTAAATAAGTCATCTACATAAGGGGTATTAAAAACGTCAGGAGGCAGGGATATACAATGTATAACTATCAAGGAAATATCAAAGCCTTTTGGTCTTTGATTAAAATTTTTAGTAGGGACTTGACGAGCTTCATCAAGCCACCCTGCTTTTATTTGCATAATATGCCTACACTAGCTACTTCATAATTATCAAGATAATCTATAGCATGTTCACTGCTGTCACCTAAAGTAACAATCTCATAATTAGCACTATCAGATAATAAAGCACGTAATAGCATATTATTTAATTTATGACCTGTCTTATAAGCTTTAAAATCACCTAAAATACTAAGTCCCTGCATATAGAGATCACCTACAGCATCAAGCATTTTATGCTTTACAAACTCATTGGCATAACGTAATCCATCTGGATTTACAACTCTATAATCATCAAGCACTACAGCATTTTCAAGTGAGCCACCTAAAGCTAAATTATTAGCATGCATATACTCAACATCACGCATAAAACAGAAAGTACGAGCTCTTGCTAATTCATTAACAAAAGATTTACCTGAAAATTTTAAACTAAAATGCTGCAGCTCTTTTTCCATTGCAGGGTGATCAAAATCAATAGTTAAATCTAGAGAAAAACCACCATTATTAGGTACTAAAGAAGCATACTTATCTTCATCTGCTACTCTTACAGGTCTTTTCACTAGCAAAAACTTCTTAGGCTCATTTAAAAGCTCAACACCTGTTGATTCAAACAAATATATAAATGGCTGTGAACTGCCATCCATAACAGGAAGCTCTGGTGCATTTACATCAACATATAAATTATCAATACCCAAAGCACATAAAGCTGCTGTTAAATGCTCAACTGTTGAGATCCTAACACCATCTAAATTAACTAAGGCGGTGCAAAGCTGAGTATCTCTTACGCTATTTGGCTCACATTTGATGCTAACAGGCGGATTTAAATCTGTTCTAGTATAGATAATACCTGTATTAGCAGGAGCAGGTTTAAAAGTCACCTGAACTTTTTTACCTGAGTGCAGACCAATACCTGTAGTGGTAACAACACTCTTTAGTGTACGTTGTCTTATCATTGACATCATCCTTTAATAACACAGTTAATCTCTACTTATAGTCTAAATGCTAATATTAGAAATTTAGATATATATTATTGAAGTTATCACGTTTATAAACTTTGATCAAGATCAAATGAAAAAAATATAATTTTATCTCACTTAAGCACAGGAATAATCATAAAAAAGTAAAGTAATACTTTACAACTAAGCTACATCTTTAAAGCAGCTTGCTTGCTAATATTAAAATCGTCTACTACTTATAATAAATAACTTACACACATTTTTGCTATTTATATATGAAAAAACTTACCATCTGCAATTTTCAGATGGTAAGTTTTAAGTAAGGATAAGCAAAGTTATAACAAATAACTATTTGTTAATCTGCTTTATTTCTTAAAATAGGTGGAACTTCCCATAATTCATTAGTATCAGGTGCACCCATACTATCACGACCCATAGGTAATTCCATTGGATCAGTTACCTTATTTACCCCATCAAATACTTGTGTTGGAGCAATAGATTCACCTAGACCATACTGACGGCCATCATTGTTTTGAATGAAGTTGTCACGCATAGCAGTGCCGCCTTGCTGAGAAAACTTGAAAAAGCCGCCTTGAGCTTGGTGAGCATTGGAAATGGCTTCATTACGACGAATTGAAGCTTTAGCACGAGCAACAGCTGCTGGGCTTTCTGCATTTGGAGCATCAGATGCTGAAATACCTGTAATCAATACAGTAACAGCAATTTGATCTTCACTAAAGCTCTCATCAAAGTATAAACCAACCTTACAATCAGCATTTTCATCGGCATAGCTTTGAACTTCAGTATTAATCTCCTCCCACTTATTAATTGGGAAGTTTGGATTAACAATAGTATGAACCAAAAGACCTGATGCTGACTTAATATCAACTTGCTCAATAAGTGGAGAGTGAATAGCTCTTTGTACAGCATCTTCCACGAAATTAGCACCTTGCCCCATACCAGTACCAATCATAGCGTGACCCTTACCGCGCATAATAGCCTTAACGTCATTAAAATCAACATTAATATAAGCAGGTAAGGTAATAGCATTAGTAATACCCTTAACAGCATTTAACAATACATCATTTGCTTCATTAAAGGCATTAATAATTGAAACATTAGCACCTAAGTTCTTCAAAAGCTTATCATTATCAATAACAATTAAAGAGTCAACATGCTTAGATAACTCAGTAATACCAGCCTCAGCATTTACCATATGGCGCTTGCCTTCAAATTTAAATGGCTTAGTTACTACAGCTACAATTAAAGCCTTGTCATCTTTTTCTTTGTTAATAGTAGCTTCTTTAGCAATTTCAGCAATTACAGGTGTTGCACCAGTACCAGTACCACCACCCATACCAGCAGTAATAAAGACAAGATCAGTATTCTTTAGGCACTCTTTAATGATATCCATACTCTCTTCAGCAGCACGTCTGCCTTTGTTTGGATCACAACCTGCACCTAAACCATTAGTAAGCTTAGCACCAATTTGAATCTTTAAGTCAGCAGTTGATTTAGATAATGCTTGAGAGTCTGTATTAACAGCGATAAATTCAACACCTTGAAGACTTTGATTAATCATGTGTTGTAAAGCATTACCACCGCCGCCACCAACACCGACAACTCTAATACGGCAATTATTTGGTACAAGACCATTGTCTGTTTTTTGATTTGTGCTAGTAATATCGGAACTAGCTACCGGTTCAACATGATAATCACTCATCTTTATAACTCGCTTATTACATTTGAGAATTGTATATGATTATATATCATATGCGCTTTTAAAATAAAGCTATTAATGTCGCATAAATAACAATTAAAACTCTTTTGAGAACCAATCTTTAATTTTTCTGACAACACTTTTAACTTTATTGCTATCATCGCCAATTAAACTTTCTTTTTCTTGGCAGTATTCTTGATTAGCAAAACGTGCCAAACCTACTATTACAGCCTTATCAGGAGTATTAACCATATCAGAACCACTAGTAGAGCGTGGTACTCCAATTTTAACCTTTACAGGACGTATAGTGCCGTCATTTTTATAGTTATTTGGTACTAAATAATGTGAAGCTACAATATCTATACCTCTTGTTTGTGCTACACCACCTGTAAGCACAAATCCTGCACCTAATAAAAAGCCCTTATTCATTTCTCGACTAATATGCTCTATTCTATCGGATATTGAGCGCATTAAATCTAACAATACATATGAAATAGTAGAAGCTAATTGCAAAACACTTATAGTATAAGTTTCTTGTGTACCATCACCTGTATTAACAGGTACACTAACTTGCATATTACGCTCTTCTTCAGTAAGCAAATCAGTATGAGCTGTACCATATGCTATTTTTAATTGTTCTGCAATATTAAGAGGTATACCATAAAATGAGGCAATAGCACGAGTAATAGCATCCCCTCCTCGATTGATACCAAAGGTAATAATAAGTTGCTTATTATCATAAACAGCAACATTAATAGTACCTGCACCAATATCAACTAAGCATACACCTATTTCTTTTTCAGACTCTGTTAATACAGCATGCGATGCTGCAAGACCATTGTAAATAACACTATCTACTTTACAATTAGGTGATAATCTATCAATCGATGATCGAAAATTATTTTCTTGATCACGATTACAGCTAATTAAATGCACACGTACATCTAGACGCATAGCATATAAACCTATAGGATTTGAGATGTCAGTTGAGCTATCTATCTCATAATTTTGAGGTATAACATGAATAATGTGTGAGCCTTCAGTTAAACGCACAGATTTAGCACTTTCAATAGCCTTATCTCTATCTAAAGCTGTAACTGTGCGAGATAAAACTGTTGTTGTACCGTGCTCATTTCGTGATTCTATATGACGTCCTGCTATGCCTATAACTAGCCTCTCTAAGTTAATGTTAAACTCTGTTTCAAAGTTTTGCACTAAAGTTGTTAGAGCATTAGATAATAATGATAGATCAGAAACAGCACCATTTGAGATACCAGCTGAAGGACCTTCTAAAAAACCAATAACATTAACATGGCCTTCTGCACTAACATTTGCAGCTAAAATACGCAAACGAGATGTACCCATATCAATAGCAACAATTAAATTGCTATTATCTTTTTTACTGCTGACATTTTGAGTTTTTTTAATAGACATTAACATATAAAATAAAAACAGCTCCAAATTTGGTATAACTATTTAGTGTGCATACCTACGGCAAAGCCAACATCGTAACGTAAATCAACATAATTTACATTATCAAAATTAAATTTACCTGCTTTATACACAGCTAAAAAATTATTTAAGCGTCTTAACACTAGACCATTGTCATCATCACGACCAAGAACTATTACTACTTTATTACTTAAAGTTAAGCGTAAAGTTCTAATACTATCTAGTTCTAAAGCTATCATTTGCAAATTAGCACTTCGTAATAAAGGTAAAAAGCTTACTGCATGATTATACACCTCAGGTGCTAGATCATCATGTGTAGCAGATAAACGCACTAATGATTGCTTAAAGTTGTTCATATTAGGATAAAAGACCTGCTTTGCTGTTGCGTCATACAAACCATCATTACACCATAAAGCAGAAGCTACATGCTCTTTTACTGTTACAACTATAGTGTCAGGTAATTGTTTTTGTACAAAAACCTTATCAACCCAAGCTATTTGCAACAGTGCATTGTGAACTTTATTTAAATCTAAAGTAGCGATATTTTCATTACCTGCTAATAATCCTATCACATCTGCTATTTCTTTTTTAGTTACATGTACTAATTTACCTTTGATCTGTACAGCACGAGTAGGAAAGCTACTATCTTTTACTATTTGATCTTTAAAATAATCATATAAACTAAAACTTAAAATGATAACTATAAGTAAGAATAAAGCGGATAATAGATACCTACCTCGTGATATACCAATACTTGAGCGTCTCACAAAAGCTTTATTCATAACTTAACCTTTAATTAATTTTAAGTCTCAATTTAAATAAAATTACCGTCTTTAATTAAATTTAAAGATAGATCTTTTGCTATATTTACTACATCACCAGCACCTTGAGTTAAAACAATATCATTATCTAAAACAAGCTGCTCTAATAATTTTTGTACTTCAGATGTTGAAGCTACATAGTGAGGCTCTATTTTACCTAAGGTACGAATAGAATGACATAAGTGCTTAGAATCAATACCTACAATAGGATCTTCACCTGCACTATACACCTCAAGCAGAAGTAGAACATCAACTTGTTGTAGTACATGTACAAAATCCTCATAAAGATCACGTGTTCTGCTGTAACGATGAGGTTGAAAAATCATAACAATACGTCTTTGTGGCCAAGCTTGACGTATAGCTTCAATAGTAGCTTTAATTTCTGATGGATGATGTCCATAATCATCTACTATTGAAATAGATTTTTGATTGCATAAAAATCTACCATAACTAGTAAAGCGTCGTCCGACACCTTCAAAACTTGCTAAAGCTTCAAGAATATACTTAGTATCAATACCTTCTTCTAAAGCACAAGCTATAGCTGCTGTGGCATTTTTAGCCATATGCAAACCAAGAAGAGATAACTTAACATCTAAAATCTGCCCCTTTTTTGTTTTAACTTTAAAACTTGAGTTATTTTCATGAGGCTTGTAATCATAAACAACAAAATCGGCCTTAGGGTTAGTACCATAAGTAATAACAGTTCTGCTAATACGTGGTAAGATTTTTTCTATTACAGGGCAGTCTAAGCAAACTACAGCTACACCATAAAAGGGCAGATTATGTAAAAACTCAATAAATGTATCTTCAAGTTTACTAAAATCACCTTGATAAGTATCTAAATGATCTGCATCTATATTAGTTACCACTGTCATCATAGGCTGTAAATGCAAAAATGAAGCATCTGACTCATCTGCTTCTGCAATTAGATATGATGATGAACCTAGCTTTGCATTAGTACCTGCACTATTGAGTAAACCACCTATAATAAAAGTAGGATCTTTATTAGCTTTAGCAAAAATTGAAGCAATTAAACTTGTTGTTGTTGTTTTACCATGAGTTCCAGCAACAGCTATACCATAGCGATAACGCATCAGCTCGCCTAACATTTCAGCTCGTCTTACTACAGGAATACGTCTAAGCTTAGCCTCTTGTATTTCACAATTTTTAGTATCGATAGCTGATGATACTACTACTACACTTGAGTCTTTAACATTATCTTTATTATGACCAATAAAAACTTCAATACCTAAAGACTGTAATCTTTTTGTAACCTTACTTGCTTTAATATCAGAGCCTGTAACTTTATAGCCTTCGTTAGCTAAAACCTCAGCAATACCACACATACCGGCACCGCCTATGCCTACAAAATGAATAGAACGCACCTTATGCATATGTGGTATAGTTTTATTTTTATATACTTGATTTTCCATTTAAAAATAACTCTTGATTATATCTACAACTGTGCTAGTTGAATCAATCTTAGCCATATCATGCATGCTTTTTTGCATAGCACAGAGTTTTTCTCTATGCTCAAGCAAATCATCAATTGCCTCATATAAATAATTACCTGATAGATCTTTTTGAGCAATCAACAAAGCTCCACCTCTATCTACAGCAAATTTAGCATTTTTAGTTTGATGGTCATCAACTGCACTTGGTAGTGGAATAAAAATAGCTGGCACATTAGCACAAATAGTTTCACTTACTGTCAAAGCTCCAGCACGGCAAATAACAAGATGTGTTTCACTATAAGCTTTAGCCATATCATCAATAAAATCACTAACTTGCACCTTAAATTGAGCATCCTTGTATAGAGCACTAACCTTTTGGCTATTACCCTTACCGCATTGATGTAAAACTTCAATTTTATCTGCAAATTTAGTTAAAGTAGCAGGTATTTTTTCATTTAAGGCCACTGCTCCAAGTGAACCACCTACAATTAAAATTTTTAATTTACTTTCTTGCGTAGCAGTACAAGGTCTGCCATTTAGTGCAATAATTTCAGCACGTACAGGATTACCTACAACACTAACCTTATTACCACTAAAAGCTCCCTCAAAGCCTAATAAAACCTTTGAAGCAAGTTTAAATAATAGTCTGTTAGTAAGTCCTGCAGTTGCATTTTGCTCATGTAAAATAAGAGGAATACCCTTTAAAAAAGCAGCAAGTCCACCTGGGCCTGAAGCATAGCCACCCATACCAACAACTACATCTGGCTTAAATTTATTGATAATTTTTAAAGATTGCAAAAGAGCTTTAGTTATCATAAAAGGAGCAATTAACTTGCGTTTTAAACCATTGCCTCTTATACCTTTAACATCAATAAAGGCTATATCAAAACCATGTTTTGGTACTAAAACTTCATCTAATCTACCATAAGTACCTAACCATAATATGTTATGTCCTTCTTGCTTTAATTGTTTAGCAATAGCTAAAGCAGGAAAAATATGACCACCAGTGCCACCTGCCATAATTAAAATATTTTTAGCTGTCATCTTCAATTCCAAAGATACGGTTACGCCACTCATAATCAATACGTAATAAAATAGCTACAGCACAAATACTCATAATTAATGATGAGCCGCCATAACTAACTAAGGGTAAAGTTAAACCTTTAGTTGGCAGAGCACCTGAAGCCATACCAATGTTGATTATAGTTTGACAAAAAAACCAAGCTCCTATACCAAAAGATACTAAAGCTTGATAATTAATATTTTGGCGTAAAATTTTAAATGATAAGCTTACTGCTTTATATACTAAAAAAAACTCTAGTATAACTACACACATGACCCCAACAAAACCCATTTCTTCAGCTAAAATAGACGAAATAAAGTCATTGTGAGCCTCTGGTAGATAACCTAATTTTTGAATAGAATTACCAAGACCTTCACCAAAGATACCACCACGTCCAAAAGCCATCAATGATTGTGTTAGCTGATAACTATCACCAAATTGATCTTGCCATGGATCTAAAAATGACATCACACGATTAACACGATAAGGTGCAACTACTATTAATAAAGCACCGACAATAGCAACTGCAACAAATGTAATCAAGTATTTAAGCAAACCTGCTCCTGCTACAAATAACATAGCAAAAGTAGTTACAGTAATTACAAAAGTAGAGCCATAATCAGGTTGTAATAGTAAGGCAAAAGCCATTAATACAATAAAAATAAATGGTTTTAAAAAACCTTTTTTTTGATAACGCACCTCATATATTCTTCTGCACACATATGAAGAAAAATATAAGATCCAAAATAATTTTAATACTTCAGCAGGCTGTATATTTACAGGACCTATTTTAATCCAGCGCTTGGCATTATTAACCTCAATACCTATCACTAGAACTAAAAAAATTAAAAATAAAGCAAAAAGTAATAAATGCACATTATAATTTTTATAAAATGATGTAGGTATTGATAATGTAATTACCCCTAAGAATAAGGCAACAACAATATTTAAAAATTGTCTTTTAGCATAAAAAAACTCATCATTAAATTCTGTATATGACTCCATAATTGATGATGAAGTAATAAGTACTAAACTTACTATCAATAAAATAAAAGTAGCCAATACAATACTTCTATCAAAACCATAAGATGGAGTAAATAAATATCGCCTTATTCTATTAAACATTTTTTATTTTTGTATAAATTTAATTGCTAAGTTATAAATATATTGTTGAGCAGGCTAATTAATACTTAACCTTCCAAGCAATTTACTAAACTTACAAAAACACGACCACGCTCTTCATAACCTTTAAATTGATCAAAAGAAGCACATGCTGGTGATAATAAAATAACTTGTCCTTCTTTAGCAATTTTATAGGCTTCATTTAAAGCTTGACGTAAGTTTAACACTAATGCACTCTTGTCTTGATTTAATTCGTGCAATTCTTTACCATCTTTGCCAAAACAGAACATAAAACTTACTTCCTTGCCTAAATATTTCTTCAAAGGAGTAAAATCCTGTCCTTTGCCAAGACCACCTGCTAATAAAATAATACCTTTTTTGTAGCTATCTTTAAGACCACAAATAGCAGCTTCTGTTGAAGCGACATTAGTAGCTTTTGAGTCATTAATAAAACTAATGCCTTTTATCTTTTTAATCATTTGACAACGATGAGCTAAACCATTAAAAGATACTAAACCTTTAATTTGAGCCTCTTCACTGATACCTACACAATCACACAAAGCCATAGCAGCTAATGCATTTAAATAATTATGTGTACCTTGAATTAAAAGTTTACTAGTATCAAAAACTTTTTTACCATTCTTAGCTAAATATACAGTATCATCCTCATGGATTAAGCCATAGTTCTTATCATCAAGACCAAAATTTAAATCACAGCATTGACCTTGATAAAAAGTTCTAACATCATCTCGATTACAGATTCTATATTTACAATTTTTAAAGATTCGAGCCTTTGCCTGAGAATAAAGATCTAAACTACCATCATATCTATCTAAATGATCTTCTGAAACATTTAAAATTACAGCAGCATCTAAATATAAAGATGAAGTGGTTTCAAGCTCAAAAGATGACAGCTCAAGTACATATAAATCTACACTATCATCTAAAATATCAAAAACGCTATTACCAAAATTTGCACCTACTTCTACATTTAAACCTGCTTTATATGCCATATAGCCTACTAAAGCTGTAACTGTAGATTTGCCATTTGATCCAGTAATACCAATAACTTTACCCTTAACTTCTTTAGCAAAAAGCTCAATATCTCCAACTACTTGTACACCATGCTTGCGAGCTTGTAAAATTGCTCCTTTATTAATGCTAAGACCAGGACTTACAACCAACATGTCGTAATCTTTTAATACCTCAAAGCTTAACTCACCTAAACGCAAGTCAATACCTCTTGGTAATTGTTCTACAAATGGTGGATTTACTCTAGTATCAAATACACTAAGCTTTGCTAAATTATGCCCTAGCAAATAAGGTATTACTGAAATATTAGATACACCTAAACCTATTACAGCTATTTTTTTGCCATTTAATTCTTTGTTCATAGCCAATACCTATCTTAGCTTTAAAGTAACTAAACCAAATAAGACTAAAACTATAGTGATAATCCAAAATCTTACAATAACACGTGGTTCTGGCCATCCACCCTTTTCAAAATGATGATGTATTGGAGCCATACGAAAAATTCTGCGTCCACGCATCTTATAAGAGCCTACTTGTAAAATTACTGAAATAGTCTCAAGTACAAAAATACCACCCATTATAAATAGAAGTATCTCTTCTCTAATTAACAGAGCAATAATACCTAATAGAGCACCTAAAGCTAAAGAGCCAACATCACCCATAAATACTTCAGCTGGGTAAGTATTAAACCATAAAAATCCAAGTCCTGCACCAATAATAGCAGTACAAGCCATAACTAATTCACTTGCTTTTGGTAAATATGGAATATATAAATATTGAGCAAAATTTACATTAGATGTAGCAAAAGCAATAATACCCAAACCTGTAGCCACAGTAATTGTAATAATGATAGCAAGACCATCTAAACCATCTGTTAAATTTACAGCATTAGATGAACCTGTAATTACAAAATAAGCTAAAGGAATAATTAAAAAACCAAGTTCAGGCATAAACTCTTTAAAAAATGGCACTACTAACATAGTTTCTTGAGGGGTAGTAGCAAAACCATACATACAGCAACCTAAAGCTAAAGCAGCTGCTGATTGCCAAAAATATTTATACTTAGCTCTTAAGCCTTGAGGATTATGTCTTACTATTTTTAAATAATCATCAGCAAAGCCTATAGCTCCATAAATCACTATAGTAGCAATAGTATACCAAACATAAATATTATCAAGACGACACCATAAAAGCATAGTCACAACTATAGTTGTATTAATTAAAATACCACCCATAGTTGGAGTACCTTGCTTTTTAAAATGACTGTCTGGACCATCTTTTCTAATTACTTGACCAAAATGCAGTAATTGTAAAAATTTGATCATACGAGGTCCAAAGTATAAGGATATGGCTAAAGCAGTAAGTAAAGCCATACAGGCTCTAAAAGTTAAATAACTAAACACACGCATAAAATCTGCATATTGTGTTAAGTATTCTGAGATTAAAACAATCATGGTAAAACCTAAATATTTTGTAAATAAGTAACTACCTCAGTTAAACCCATAGAGTGTGAACCTTTAACTAAGATAACTACATTTTGATGTGTTAGAACTAAATCGTGCACATATTTTAAAAGATCTGCTTTTAAGTTAAAATGCTTTGATGCAACTTGTGTACTTTGTTGTGCATAAATACTTAAAGGGCCATAACATAACAATAAATCTATATTATTATCGCATAGCTTGCCTATTGCTTTATGGCTTTCAACAGCTTCAGAGCCTAACTCTAGCATATCTGCAAAAATTAACACTTTAAAACCATTAAAACTAGATAAAGTTTCAATAGCTGCCTCTACAGCATTAAAACTAGCATTATAAGCATCATCAATTAAAATAAAAGGCTTAGTTCTTACTATATTTAGTCTTTGTCCAATACCTTTATAATTATGCTCAAGTCCCTCTTTAATCTGCTCTAAACTAAAACCTTGCTGCAAAGCTAGAGCAGCAGCTGCTGCTGCATTTAAAGCATTATGTTTACCTAAGGTATCAAGTTGTATATGCACACTTTTTTCTAAATAAGATAGATCAAAACTTAAAGTTTGAGCATTAGCTGTAACATTGCTTAACTTTATATCAGCATTTTGTGCATAACCAAAACTTAATAGTTTTCCTGCTTTAAATTCTTTAGCATAATCTTGCTGCCAATTATTAAAATATTCACTATCTGCAGGTACTATACCAATACCATCATTTTTAAAAACAGCGTCTAAAATTTCACTTTTACCCTTATAGACATTAAATTTAGAGCCGAAGCCCTCAACATGTGCTATGCCTACATTATTAATTAAAGCAAGCTTTGATTGAGTAAATTCACAAGTTCTTGCAATATCATGCATATGACTTGCACCCTGTTCAATAACTGCATATTTATAGCTGTTATCAAGGCGCAACAATGTTAAAGGCACACCAACATCATTATTAAAATTAGCTTGTGTATATAATGTCTTTCCTTGTGTGCTTAAAATAGCAGCTGTCATCTCTTTTACAGTAGTTTTGCCACAAGAACCTGTAATTGAACATAAATTTCCAGTGTAAGATTGACGTACAAGCAGACCACATAAACCATAAGCACGCAGACTATCTTTACATAAAATATAAGGAACCTTACAATTATCTAACTTTTTTTGACTTACTATAGCTATAGCACCTGCCTCAATTGCCTGATCTATAAAATCATGACCATCAAAACGCTCACCTTTTAAAGCTACAAATAAAGCTAAAGCACAATCTTTAGAATTACTTGAAACTTTTTCAATAGTTAAATCAGAGCCGATTAATTGTGCATCTGCAAGTGCTGCTAAATGAGATAAATTAAACTTAAGCATTATTTAACCCTAAAATATTTAAAACCTCTTGCCTATCACTAAAATGTATAGTTTTATTCTTAACAATCTGATAATCCTCATGTCCTTTACCTGCAACTAAGATACAGTCGTTAGCTTTTGCTAAACTAAAGGCAAGTTCAATAGCTTTGTGTCTATCATGCTCTACTGTAAAATTATCAGTACTATTTTTTACTCCCATCAGCATATCTTCAATAATTTTTTGAGGTTTTTCACTACGAGGATTATCATCAGTAAATATGACATAATCTGCATATACACATGCTTTTTGAGCCATAATAGGTCTTTTGCCTGCATCCCTATCACCACCGCAGCCTATAATGCAATATATATCACTATCTGCAAAATGCTCTTTACAAGCACTCAAAGCCTTTTCTAAACCATCTGGTGTATGTGCATAATCAATAACAAAGCTTGGCATATTTTCTTTAACAATTAACTCCATACGACCTGCAACTGGCTTGATATTTTTAACATGAGTTAATATTTCTTCAAGATCAAAACCTAATTTAAACATTACGCCTAAAGCTAAAATAAAGTTTTGAGCATTAAATTCGCCTAATAAAGGTAAAACACAATTATACTTTTTAGTATTACATTCTAAATTTAAAACTATACCTTCATTTGAATAGCTAAGTTTATTAATAAGTAAGCAATTGCCAGATGACACACTAATATTTTCTTTATCCTGCACATAACCTACTAAAAAAGCTTTATTTAAACGTGAAGCAAAATCTCGTCCTTTAACATCATGAATATTAATTACTACATTACTAGAGTCTTTTATTTTTTCTAAAAAATTAAATTTAGCCTGAGCATAATTTTCCATAGTTTGATGATAATCAAGATGATCACGGCTTAAATTGCTAAAGGCAGCTATATTAAATTCAACATAATCTATTCTGTGCTCACATACTCCAATTGAAGACACTTCCATTGCCACATGTGTTGCATTATCATCAGCTAATGCTCTTAATTGTTTTTGAACTAAAAGCTCATCTAAAGTAGTATTTTTACTTTTTGTTAAATTGCCTAAAAAACCACAACCTACAGTACCAATTACACCACATTTATAACCCATACTAGTAAGTAAACTTGCTATGATGTGGGTACAAGTAGTTTTACCATTAGTACCTGTAACACCAATAATAGTTAAGTCTGCACTTGGATAATGATAGAACCAATTAGCAAAACTTCCCATGCTTTTACCTTCATCAAGAACTAATACAGGTACTGATAATTGCTGTTGCTGTTCTTGAGTTAAACTATGTTCTTGTGTTACTACAATGGCTTTAGCACCTTTAGCTATAGCTTCTTGTATAAAATCACGCCCATCAACGTTATGTCCAACCTTTGCAAAAAAAATACAATGCTCATCAACTAAACGTGAATCTTGTTCTATATTATTAATAATAATATCAGCATAGTTTTCTTTTATTTCTTTATTAAAATATTGACAAATACTAGCTAAGCTATTTTCAATCATACTTACCTCAAAAACTATTCTTTATCAGGCTCTACATTATATAGTTGTAAAGCATGTGTCATTACAGCTTGGAAAATTGGTCCTGAAACAGATCCACCATAGTAAGAGCCTTTTTTAGGATTATTTATTACTACAACTAAAGCAAAACGTGGATTTGAAATTGGAGCAAAACCTGCAAAAGTTGCAATATATTTATCTTCATAACCACCAACACCTGCTATACGAGCAGTACCTGTTTTACCTGCAATTCTATAGCGATTAATAGCAGCTTTGCCACCTGTACCTTCAGAAACAACAGTCTCTAAAGCCTGATGCATACGCCTTACTTCATTTATATTAGCCACCTGTACCCCAATTTCTTGCTTATGTGTTCTTAAAATTGAAGTATTTACTCTGCTGCCATAATTAGCTAATGTGGCATAAGCAGAGGCTAATTGTAAGGAGGTAATAGCTATACCATAACCATAACCTAAAGTAGCTTTATCAATTTCTGCCCAAAACTTACGATTAGCATTTAAAGTACCACGACTTTCTGCTGTTAAACCTAAATTAGTCTTTTGCCCAAAACCAAAGCGATATAACATATTTAAAATTGTTGTATGTCCCACTCTTTGAGCAATATGAGCCATGCCAGTATTAGATGAATATTTTAAGATATCACGCAAACTGCCTTGATTCATATAATGACTATCTTTAACAAGTTTGCCATCTATTACATATGGTCTTGTATCAAAAACTTCATTCCAACTTACTAAGCCTGCATCTAATGCGCTTAAAGCTACTATTGGCTTAACAGTTGAACCAGGCTCAAAAATATCAGCTACAGCTCTATTTACAGCATTTTGTGATTTAAAAACAGAACGATCATTTGGATCAAAAGATGGAGCATTAACCATAGCTAAAACTTCGCCAGTTTTAACATCTATAAGCACCACATTACCACTATCTGCCTCACTTTTTTCTATAGTGGTTTTAAGAGCATTGTAAGCAAAAGCTTGTAATCTATCGTCTACTGAAAGCATTAAATTACCACCAGCTTTTCCTTCTTGAATAACTCCTATATTCTCAATAATATGTCCATTTAAATCCTTTTTTGCTAGAGATTTACTTGAGATAGCAGATAAATAGCCATTAAAACTTTGCTCAATACCATAAACACCATTACCTTCTGCATTTAAAATGCCTACTAATTGAGCATTAACCTCACCTGTTGGATAAAAGCGCTGATAGTTATCATTAAAAATAAGACCATTCACATTTAAAGCTTTAAGCTCATTAGCTCTTTCTAAGCTTAAATATTGTTTAAGCTTAACATGACGTCGGCTTGGATCTTTTATTTTATCAAATAACTCTTTTACATCTATTTGCAAGATATCAGCTATAGTGCGTAATAACTGCTCATCTAGAATAACTTTCTTTTCATTTAAAATCTTTGCATCTGCATAAATACTTTTAACAGGCACAGAAATAGCTAAAATCTTACCACGTCTATCTGTAATTAACCCTCTTGCTGGCTCAAAAGAGTATGAACGTACAATACGTGAATTACCTTCTTTAATAAGACGCTCAGGATGAATAATTTGAATATATAAAAGTCTTGTGGTTAGAAAAACAAAGGCTAATAAAAAAACTAGCCAAACCATTATCATTCTAAACAATGATAACTTATAAACTTCTTTTGATGAGTTATTTAACATAGTAGTCTTGATACTTAATCAATATAAATTACCTTCTCAGCTTCAGTCTTTGGAGCATGCATCTTAAGCTTATTATATGCATCTGCTCTAATTTTTGAATGCTCTGAGAGATTTTGGCGTTTTGCCAATAAATTAAGCCAAGTTTTATTTAAGTTTTCATTTTGAATAGTAACTTCATTTAGCTTAGCTATCATATAACGTGTATCTTGTACCTGATCTACCTTAAACAAAGCTAAAACACAAAGTACTATACCAAGCATATAAGTGTAAAAATTATTGCCAATATCAGCTAAGATTATCCGAAATAAAGAATCTCTATGATTAAAATCCTTATTTTTTACAATAGGAGTACTATAGAACACCTCTTTTTGATAAATAGGGTCCATAATCTCAATATTGCTGCGAACCTTTTTAAGCTCTACTTCATTCTTAGCTTTGCTGTCATCTGTAGCTGTATTATTAAGTTTTTCTGCTTCAAAAGATTCATCTGTTTTTTGTTTTAAAGCACTCATGATCAATCCCTTTTAGCACGTCTTGCTACACGTAAAGTAGCTGAACGAGCTCTTGCATTAGCTTGCAGTTCATCAGCACCTGCTTTAATCGGTTTTTGAACATTAGTAAATAAAATACTACTGCTGTAGCGCTGCATAAGTTCTGCTTGGGTAAGCGGAATAGATGCAGGAATTTGTGGTAGACTTGAGTGTTGTTGTAAAAATCTTTTAACTATTCTATCTTCAAGAGAATGAAAGCTTATTATAGCTAATACGCCATTTGGAGCTAAAATATCAATACTAGCCTCAAGTGCCAACTCTAGCTCCTTAAGTTCTGAATTTACTTCAATGCGTAAAGCTTGAAATACACGTGTTGCTTTATGTTTATGTGAGTTTTTAAAAGATGGTACTGCCTTATCGATTAAACTACATAACTTTGCTGTAGTATCAATAGGTTCTAGCTGTCTTTGCTTGATAATAGCATTTGCTACATTTGCTGCAAATTTTTCTTCACCATAATCTTTAAAAATACGTACTAAATCTGCTTTAGCATAATTATTAACAATATAATTTGCATCAATGCTTGCGCTTTTATCCATGCGCATATCAAGTGGCCCATCTTGCATAAATGAAAAACCACGACTAGCATCATCTAATTGTGGTGATGAGACACCAATATCCATCAATAAACCATCAACCTTACCTAAGATATTAAGCTCATCACAAATTTGCTTTAAATTAGAAAAAACACCATGTACTATTGTAAATCTAGGATCTGTAATAGTCTTAGCAGCTGCAATAGCCTCAAGATCTCTATCTACAGCATATAGACGACCATTTTCACCAAGTCTTTGTAAGATCTGTAAAGAATGACCACCTCTACCAAAAGTAGCATCTAAATAAATACCATCTTTTTTGATACTCAAAGCCTCAATACATTCATTGAGTAAAACTGACTTGTGAGCAAATGTCATAATTTACGCCTAAATTTTACAAAAACGAACAAGAATAATTAAGATGCTATGTCTATAAAAACACGCTCATCTGTAAGTGTCATTATCAGCTAAGGTAATTTATCTAAATAAACTTACCTTCTAAGCTTTTATTAAAAATAAGCTCTAACTTAGCATAATAAGATCTTTATGACTGTTGCTGACAATTTATTGCTGCTAAGCAATAGCTCAAATAATTTTTAAGGTTAAACTCAAGACAGTAAGACTGATTTTGTTTTTATTACTTACCACTTTGCACAAATTTTATAACAATTATAACTATTTTCCAAATGATTTTTGTGCTAGGAAGATATATTTCAATATATAATGCAGAAAATAAAAAAATTATAAAGATCTTTGTTATATCAACTATATAAAAGCATAATATTTTTCTTAATCATACAAATTTTTACTTTAAATTTAAAAAATTTTCTTATCTTATCTCAATAAAACTATACGTATTTTTAATAAAAAACTTAAAAACTTTTACTCTTTTTAAAACTTTTAGCATTTTAATCAAATAATTATGCAAAAACTAATATTAGTGAGCATGGATGCTTGTAAGGCAAGCAAAACACTAAACATCAATGCTCCTAATATCTATCATTTAATTAATAGTTAATATTTTTAAAGAAGTATTTGTATTTGAGCTTGAGTAAATTTTTGCTCTTTTAATACACTTTCTTGTATCTTATCGCTATTAGTTACTGTTTTATAAATGCGTCTTAAATAATCATTACTATCATTTTTATCACTAAAAGCAATAGAGCTTTTAATAATACTCTTTAAATCATTAGCATAAGGAATATCTGTATAAAGATTAATAATTTTTTTAAATAAATCTATATTTTTATTTAATTGAGGAAATTTCTCTAAAAAACTCTCAAGCATGGAACTTGCTATAATTAATAAATCCTCTCTTGTATATCTATCAAAATTAATTACAGCATCAAAACGAGCAAGTGTAGCTCGATTAAAACTTTTAAATAAATTTGTAGTAGCCACACTAATTACTTTACTATCTAGATTATCAATACAATTTAATAAAGTAGATATTAGCATTTTTGAAGAATTATCCTTATCCTGCTGTAATTTATTTTTATCATCAGCTTCATCCCTTACTAAAGCATCAATCTCATCAAAAAGTATAATAATATTGTCTAAAGCAGGTAAACTATTAATTTCATAAAAAACTTTGGTAATGTTTTGTATTGTAATCTCATCATTAGAATTTACTAGATAAGGACAATAAAGCTTATATATATCTTTATTTAATTTACTTGCTAAATACTTAACACTAGCTGATTTTCCTGTACCTGGCAAACCTTCAAACAAAAATTTATTTACTCCAATATTTGATTTAATAGCATCTATAGCATTAAGTAAATCTTGATGTATGCAGCTTGGCAGATATAAATCCTTTTCACTGCCATTTAATTTTTCAAAACTAAAAGTTTTACCTTTATCTATAGTTAAGCCTTCTTGTGTGTGATCAGAAAGTAAAGACATAATGTATTGTGATAATTCATGATCACCTATAGCATCAAAGTCCTTGGCAATAGCATAAGCATCTTGTCTAAAAGCCTCTTCATTATGATTACTATGATTTTTAATTAGACCTAAAATATGCTTTTTCTTCATAAAAACTCCAAACTGAGCATACACAAACTTTTAAAATTAAAATTTTAACTCAACTTTCCAACTTAAATAATAGTTAAAAGTTGAGTTAAAGCTAAGCCCTTAGCGGCTTTAGCTGCTCTTT
>CALXNP010000012.1 GCA_944389785.1 uncultured Anaerobiospirillum sp. | reverse complement strand
TTTTAAAGAACCTTATGTGCTGCTAAGCATTTGAGCTAAAAATGTGATCTTAAACAGGTTTTATTTATAGCCCATAACTTAAACTTTAAGCATAGAGTTTTTTCTATATTGTAAAGGTGTTATCTTATACTTACGTTTAAACATCTTAAAGAAATAACCACTATTTTCAAAACCATGCTCAAGATATATATCTGAAATAGGCTTATCTGTATTTAATATATCATCAGCAGCTTTTGTTAGCCTCAAATCATTTAAATACTCAGTAAATGACATAGAAGTTGCTTTTTTAAAATACCTACAAAAATACTGCTCTGTAACTCCTAGTCTCATAGCACCATCAGTAATACTAAGAGGTTTTTTATAATTATCATTCATGTATTTTAGTAAAGCTTTAAAATTTTGCTGCTTTGATAATTTAATACCTGATGTATTAACTTCAGATTGATTAAAGTAACCATTTTCATAAAACAAAGCTAACAACTCTAATAATTTAGCTTTAACAGTTAAACGACTTGAGCTACTATTATTATTAGCATTATCTATAATATAAGATAAAATCTTATCTGCATCTTCAAAATAATCACAAGAGCTATCAAGTACAGGTAAACATTTAGACTTTCCCTCAAATAAAATTTGAGAAATAGCACTTTGTGCTTCATCATAGCTTTCTAATTGAATAATTTTTGGATCAAAAACTACAGAAGCTTCAATAGCACCTTTAGGTAAAAGCATAGTGTGTATAGCATTACTTGGAAATAAGATAATGCCACGATTTTGATGTTTATAATCCTGCATATTAACACTAAGCTCAAAGTCACCCTTAATAAAGCGAACAATCTCTACTTCATGATGCCAATGCAATGCTAAACGCTGATCATTACTTAAACCTATGTTGCTATAGCTTTCAAGTAAAAAACCATCATCTATGTTTTTTAAATGCTCATAATGTGGTGTAGTTTCCATTTTTAATTATCAATCTTGTTTATTATAGACTCTAAGGATATATAGATATATATTTTTTCAAAGCAAACACGTTCTACGATTTTATACATAAATAATAAGAATAATAACAAATTGACATTATTTTTCACGAATGACCAAATAATTAAGTTATCTTATTGATTTATTAATATATTTTATTATAGATTAAATTATGTTAAGGTAAGATCACTTTATTATAAGTGTTTAAACCAAGTTAGTAATAGTAATAATTACAGTAAGTTAAGCACTAATCTACGAGTATCAACACTTTATATGTCAATTTATAAACTTAATTTTTATACATCATATATATTAATTTTTCAGTTTTTTATATCCTAAAAAGATGGCTTTGATATGCTCCTAAAGTGTATGGATAAACCACTTGAATCATATCAAATTTAGCCATCCTCTTTTAAAATTATTAATTAAATTTAAATATTATAGATCTCAAGACCTTCGTTAGCATCTTTCCAAGCTTTATCAGCCTTTGCATCATCTGATCTTTGCTTATCTAAATAATCAAAATACTCTTCTGTTACATCACCAGTAATATACTCACCATTGAAAACAGAAGTTTCAAAAGACACAAGTTTTGGATTTTCTTCACGAACAGCATCTTGAAGATCTGATAAGGATTGATAAATTAAAGCATCAGCATGTATAGCCTTACAAATTTGCTCATTGCTCTTTCCAAAAGCTATAAGCTCTTTTTTAGTTGGCATATCAATACCATAAACATTAGGGTACTTAATCTCAGGAGCAGCAGAAGCAAAATAAATAGCCTTAGCACCAGCATCTCTTGCCATATCAACAATTTGCTCTGATGTAGTACCTCTTACAATAGAGTCATCCACTAATAATACACGTTTATTTGCAAACTCTGCTGGAATTGGATTTAATTTATTACGTACAGATTTTTTGCGTTGTTTTTGACCAGGCATAATAAAAGTTCTGCCAATATAACGATTTTTAACAAAGCCTTGACGATATGGAACTTTTAAAATCTTAGCAATCTCAACAGCTATATCACTTGATGTCTCTGGAATTGGTATAACAACATCTATATCTAAATGGCTATATTCTCTTTTAATCTTTTCAGCAAGCTTAGTGCCCATACGTACTCTTGCAGCATAAACTGAAACACCATTCATTACAGAATCAGGTCTTGCAAAATATACATACTCAAAAATACATGGTTTTAATGTTGCACTAGCAGAACAGATAGCAGAGTGTAAATTACCTTGCATATCAATAAATATAGCCTCACCTGGCTCAATATCTCGCTCCAAAGTAAAATTGGCACCATCTAAAGCTACACTTTCAGAAGCCACCATATACTCTGTTTTACCATTCTCATCTATGCGTTTACCTAAAACCATAGGTCTAATACCAAAAGGATCACGAAATGCAATTAAACCTACACCTAAAATTAAAGCTACAACCGCATAAGCCCCTTTAATTTCATCATTTACGCCACGTATAGCATCAAAAATATCATTGGCACTTAAACTGTCACTATCTTTGTCGCTTAGCTTCCAAGCCAAAATGTTTAATAACATTTCTGAATCAGAACTTGTATTTACATGGCGGTGAGCCTTATCGCACTTTTCTTTTAACTCTCTTGCATTGGTTAAATTACCATTATGAGCCAAAGCAATACCATAAGGAGAGTTTACATAAAAAGGCTGAGCTTCTGCAGCTGAGGATGAGCCTGCTGTAGGATATCTTACATGACCAATACCTATATTGCCTTGCAAACGCATCATGTGTTTATTTTGAAAGACATCTCTAACCAAACCATTTGCCTTTCTTTGTCTAAATAAACCCATACTATCTACAGTCACAATACCTGCAGCATCTTGACCTCTATGTTGCAATAAAGTTAAAGCATCATATAAAGTAACATTTACAGAGCTTGTGCTATAAATACCAACAACACCACACATATTAATTACCAGCCCCTACATCTGTGCCTAAATAAATAAAAAACCAATTAACAATACGCATTAATTCGGGAATTAAAACAGAGTTTTGCCAAAAAACTTCATCTTCTAAAAAGGAGAGTATATGAATTTTAAAAAGAATTTTAAGCAAAGCAAGAAGAGCACTAACTACTAGTACACCCCTAATAAAACCAAAACCAATGCCCAAAAGTCTATCTGTACCTGATAAGCCTGCTTTACTAATTAACATTCTTAGTAAATTACCTATAGTACCAATTACAATCAAGGTACCAACAAATAAGGCTAAAATAGATAGAACTACACGTGTAATTTCATCATCAAAAAAGGTAAATCTTGTAGCTAAATCACGATAAAAATTGCCTGTGATAGCAAAAGCAGCTACCCAAGCAATTAATGAAATAGCTTCTTTTATAAAGCCACGCAGCACCGATAGCAGTGATGATAATGCTATGATTGCTACTATGACCCAATCAGCAGCTGTAAAGGTCATGTTAAGACTTCTTTGCTTCAATCTTCTCAAGTCCATCTAAATATGGACGTAAAACCTTAGGTATAGTTACAGAACCATCTGCATTTTGATAGTTTTCAAGTACTGCTACTAAGGTACGACCTACAGCAAGACCTGAACCATTTAAGGTGTGTACTAATTCAATTTTGCCATCTTTAGTACGTACACGAGCTTGCATACGACGAGCTTGGAAATCAGTACAATTTGAGCAAGATGAAATCTCTCTATATGTATTTTGTGCAGGGAGCCAAACTTCAAGGTCATAAGTTTTAGCAGCACTAAAGCCCATATCTCCTGTAGATAAACATACTACACGATAAGGAAGCTCTAAGGCTTGCAATACAGATTCAGCATCATTTGTTAACTGCTCTAAAGCCTCATATGACTTTTCTGCTTTAACTATTTGCACCATTTCAACTTTATCAAATTGATGCATTCTAATTAAGCCACGAGTATCTCTACCTGCAGAACCTGCCTCTGATCTAAAGCATGGTGTGTGAGATGTAAATTTAATTGGTAGCTCATCTTCATCTAAAATCTCATCACGTACCATATTAGTTAATGGTACTTCAGCAGTTGGAATTAGACAAAAATGTCTATTAACATCATCACCATCAGCATTACCATTTAAATTAGTATGGAATAAATCCTCACTAAATTTAGGCATTTGACCCGTACCATATAATGAATCTACATTTACAAGATATGGAACATAACATTCAGTATAACCTTGTTGTTTAGTATGAAGGTCAAGCATAAAGTGAGCTAAAGCTCTATGTAAGGCACAAACAGCACCAGTCATTAAAGCAAATCTAGCTCCTGAAATTTTACGAGCATTTGGAAAATCAAGTAAACCTAAACCTTCACCTATAGCTACGTGATCTTTGATCTCAAAGTCAAAAACGCGAGGAGTGCCAACACGTCTTACTTCAACGTTGTCACTATCATCTTTACCTATAGGTACACTATCATCAGGAAGATTAGGAATAGTTAGAGCTATTTGTTTAATTTGCTCTAAAACCTCATCTTGCTTTTTCTTTACTTCCTCTAACTGCTCGCCTATTTGTGATACCTGCTCTTTAATAGCACTGACATCTTCATTATTTTTAATGGCAAGACCTATTGATTTAGATAAACTATTGCGTGATGCCTGAAGTTCTTGCGTACGAGTCATAAACTCTTTACGCTCTTCTTCTAACTTTTTTAAAGTTTCTACATCAAGATTATAATTGCGAGTTGCAAGCTTTGTTTTAGCAATCTCAAGATCGGATCTTAGAAATTTTGAATCAAGCATGAGTATTTAGCCGTAAAAAAAATTAACATAAAAAACTTAATATCTAAGTTTTGACGTGTAGATTTTATCACGTTCTACATAAATTTAGGTATTAATTTTTTAGCTTAGCCAAAGTTAATACTTTTATAACTTGTATGCACAATAAATTATATGATTAATAACGTTTATTTGTAGCTTTATCATCTTGAGCTTTTAAAAAATCAATTTTGTCTTTAAGCTTTTGCTCAAGACCACGATTTGATGGTTCATAATAAACTTTATCTTTAAGCTCTTGTGGCATAAAACATTCGCCAGCTGCATAGGCATTAGGATAATCATGAGCATAACGATATCCCTCATGATAGCCTAAAGTTTGCATAAGCTTAGTTGGTGCATTGCGTAAATATAATGGCACATCATATGAAGGCAAATTTTTAGCATCTTCTTTAGCTAAATTAAACGCAGTATAAAGCTTATTAGATTTTGGCATTAAGGATAAATACACAGCAGCCAAAGCAATAGCTCGCTCTCCCTCTGCAGCTCCTACCCTTTTATAAATATCATAAGCATTAATAGCTATAGTCATAGCACTAGGATCTGCAAGACCAATATCTTCTGTAGCAATAGCTAGTAAACGCCTTGCTACATATAAAGGATCACCACCTGCTTGTAAAATACGACAATACCAATACAAAGCAGCCTGTGGAGCTGAACCACGGACTGATTTATGAAAAGCTGAAATTAAATCATAATAAATATCAGCACCTTTGTCATATTTTGGCACATGCTGTAAAGCTAGATTTTTTACCATATCAAGATCGATATGCAATTTACCATCAGCTTTTAAATTAGAATCTATAATTAAATCTAAATTATTAAGTAAATTTCTAGCATCTCCATCACTTAACATGATTAAGGCATCTTTAGCTTTTTCATCTATACTTATTTGATATGTAGCTAAAATTTTATCCTTATTTAAAGCTGAATTTATAAGTTTACTTAACTCATCATAACTAAGTTTTTGTAAAACATAAACAACTACGCGTGATAATAAAGCATTGTTAAGCTCAAAACTTGGATTTTCAGTTGTTGCCCCAATAAAAATAATAGTTCCATCTTCAATATAGGGTAAAAAAGCATCTTGTTGTGCTTTATTAAAACGATGAACCTCATCTACAAATAAGATAGTCCTAAAACCTTGCCTTAAATTAGCATTAGCTTGTTCAATAGCAGCCTTAATATCTTTAACTCCTGAGCTAACTGCACTTAATTGTATAAGTTTAGCTTTTACACTCTTTGCTACAATTAAAGATAAAGTAGTCTTACCTACACCAGGAGGTCCCCACAAGATCATAGAAAAACATTGACCTTGCTGTAAGGCTTCATATAAAGGTTTACCTTTTGCTATAAGATGACTTTGACCTATATAATCTTCAAGACAAGTAGGTCGCATACGCGAAGCTAAAGGAGCATATTGATTAAAATTTTGTTCTTGTACTTGTTGTTTCTGTAACTCTAACTCTTTATCAAAAATTGCAAATAAATCATCGCTCATCATTGATCTCTGTATCTTCTTGCAGTACAACTTTAAAATTATTAGGATCTACTTTAAAACCTACATTGCTAAATTTATAAGTATTAACAATACCATCTGCCATATATAACTTAATCATAGATATATTATTACCATTAAAGCTTAAACTTACTTGCTTTAAATTTTTATTGGTCTTTGGCTTTAAGATAAAACTATTTTGCTGTTGGCTAATCTCATACTTATCCCAAATAGCCTCATCTTGCTTATATAATAAAACAAAAGGCTCATTATCTAAATTAGCTAATGGATAAATTGATAATTGAGACACAAAAGTATCATAATAATAGATACCATCTTCTTTTGTATAAAGATAGGTTTCATCTGGAGAATTTGTATGCATTAAAAACTGCATTGGTTTTTTAATATACAAACTACCTAAAGAATTTGAGATAACTTGATTATTAGCATCCTTAGCTTCTTGTTCAAAACTTGCTGTAAGCATATTGAAGCTATTTAATTTACTTTGCAATTGTACACGTGCGTCACTGCCATAGCTCATGCTATAGCTGCATAACATCAAAACTATTAATAGGCGTAAAGTTTTAATCATCAATAACACCCTCTCTTTTAAGCTGATAAACAATTTTTTTAGCACGTGACCAACCTAAGCCAAATCTTGCTTGATAGTCTGAAACTGTTGGATATTTTTGTTTAGCAGCATAAAACTCACGTGCAAAGGCTGCAGCATCATCAAAGATCTTATCTAACTGCTGAGTATTTGAGCCAACATTATCATCTTCTACTTCAGCATCTTTAATCTCTGTCACACCCTCAATAAACTCAGGCACACCACCAATTTCTTTCCATCTATCTGCAATTCTCTGTACATCCTCATTTGATACAAAAGCACCATGTGCTCTAAAGGTTGAACTATTGTTATAGCCATAGAATTTAGATAGCATATCACCGTAGCCTAAAAGCTTTTCAGCACCAACTTCATCTAAAATAACCTTAGAGTCAATTGATGATTGTACTGTATAAGCAATACGTGATGGCATATTAGCTTTAATTACAGATGTAACCACATCTACACGTGGAGTTTGTGTAGCTAAAATTACATGAATACCAGCAGCTCTTGCTTTTTGAGTAAGTCTTGCAATTAAAGCCTCTGGTGAATTTTCACTCTTCTTTTTACCTTGAACTTGAGCTATTAAATCTGCATACTCTTCAATAACCACTACAATATAAGGTAGTGTCTTAAGCTCAGGTGGAGTACCACCCATCTCAGCACTCCAAGTTGGATCATAGACTTTATTGCCATTTTCATGAGCTTTTTTAATTATCTCATTATACTCATCTAACTTTCTTGCACCCATATCTGCAATTAACTTATAACGGCGCTCCATTTCCTCAACACACCAACGTAAAGCAGATGAAGTTTTTTCAGCAACATCGGTAATTACAGGTGTAATTAAGTGTGGAATACCATCATATAAATTAAATTCAAGCTGCTTTGGATCAATTAAAATTAAGCGTAACTCTTTTGGTGAACACTTAAGTAACATTGAAACTAACATGGCATTTAAGCCAGCAGACTTACCTGAACCTGTAGTGCCTGCTATTAATAAATGAGGTGCTACAGCTAAATCAACAATAACAGGCTGTCCTGTAACCGATACACCTAAGGTTAGAGGTAATTTTGCTTTAGTATTGGTAAAATCATCTTCTTTCACCACATCATACAAATTGATCATCTTACGTTTTGGATTTGGTACTTCTAAACCTACAAATTGAGTACCAGGAATAACATCTATTACACGTACAGTAGCAACCATTAAATCACGACATAGATCAGTAGCTAAAGAACTTATTGTAGCTGATCTTACACCAGGCTCTAAAGCTATATCATAACGAGTAATTACAGGACCATTTAAAAAACGTGCAACCTTTGCTCTCACTCCAAAATTCTGCATAAAAGCATCAATACGATGAGCTACATCTTCAAGAGCACTTGTATCAACCTCAACACTATCTGATGATGGTGTTAATAACGATATTGATGGTCTAGTATCATCATACTCAAAAGTAGGAGCTGTAATCATAGACTTAGTAAAAGCCACAGTTGGCATCTTAGTCATAGTATTAACATGAGTATTTGAACTATTAGCCATGTAGCTTGGATAATTTGTATTGTTAAGTGCTGGTCTATCTAATCCCACATTATCATTATCAACAATATCATCTTGCTTAATAGTTTCTATTTCTTGAGGAATATAATCATCACTTACTCCTGTATTAGTTGAAGATGATAAATTAGTATACACATCTGATCTATTGGTCAAAGTATTATTATCAGCAGCAAAACTTGTTAAAGGCTCAACTTTATCATGAACTTTGTTCTGCTCACTGCTATTATAGTTTTGATAAGTATTATTAAAATTGTCTTCACTAGCAAAAAATTCTTGACTATGAGTTTCTTTATTTTCAGTTTTAGCAGGTGAATCCGATAGTACACCACGGCTGGCTCTTTGATAAGTATATGAGCTATCTTTTTCTGAAACTAAAACTGTATTTTTATCTAACATATTGTTATCACGCTTTAAAAATCCACTGTCACGTGTTTTGTTAGAAACATTAGTTGAAACCTGATTATCCTCACGACTAGGAATAAAGGCTGGTGATAGACTTGCTACTTCAAAGGTAGTTAAAGGCATTTCACTTTCTTGAGTAAATCTAATCACATTTTGCATAGCAGAGCTATCTTGTTCTGCTTGTGTAATATCATCTTCTAGCTTAGATTCAACATCTTCTGATACGCCATAGTCTGCATCTGAAGTTTGTGTAGCAGCTTTAACTTCATTATTAACACTATCTATGTTATCTTCACTAGCATTTGTCTCTACATTAGGAGCTGTTACTTCTTTAGAATCTACTTCTGTTGTTGCAGCTGCATTATTAGGTTTAGCATTACCTCTAGTAACAATAGTAGTTGCAATACCATTTTCATCTGAACTAATTAACACATTACCATGAGTTGTAATATTAGCTGAGTTATTAGCACGTGCTACAACATTACTATTCTTATCAGCTTCAAGAGCAGCATCACTTTTTTCACCAAATAAAGGACGCTTTGATTTATCACCACGCTGTACTATGGTTGTTGTTTCATCAGTCTTATTATTACTGCTATTATTTAGTACATTAGCATTACTATTATTATTAAAATTACGATCATCTGAAGAGAATAAAGAGCGTTTTGAGCCATCTCCTCTTACCACTATGGTAGCCTCAGGATCAAAATTTCTAGTAGTTTGATTATTATTTTCTTCTACTCTTTGATTTTGGAAATATACAATAGCATCATCACTTTGAACTTTATTCACTTTGTCTTGATGCATAAAGTTTAAAGTGTCTTGAGCTTGTAAGCTGACATCATAGCTATTTATCTTATTTTGGGTATTTGTTTCTATATAATCTTTTGTATCAGCAGTATTATTAATCTTTCCTAAACTATAAGCTTGGTTATGAGTATATGCATCATCATAGTTTTCTTCAAAATTGTTTTGAGCAAAACCTTGCTCTGTTTGAAATTTAGGGTTGTAATTTTGATTTTGACCAAAAGCTACACTATCTGCTGGCTCATTACCAAAACTTGGTTCTGTTCTGTCTAAAAACGAATTTCTATGATTTTCAAAATTAGCCTTATTCATTAAATCCTGATTGTTTTCACTGCCGTTATAAGCATCAAAAGCAGGATCTACTTGAGGTTTAGTATCTTGATCTTTTTTAACTTTTGAAGTTAAATTCTTAATTATAGAAGAACTCTTTTCTATAGCTTCCTTACTAATATTAAAGCTAAAAGGAGCTTTGTAAGGTTTTTCTTGGGTATCTTGTTCTTGCTCTTGATCTATCTGTGTTCCTATAATACTGCGTTTTACAGGCTCTTCTTTATTTTTAAGTTTAAGAAGTTTTGCTGCAAAGATACCTAAAATATCTATAATCTCAAGTGGTGTTTTAAGTAAAAATAAACAAAAACCACATAAACATACTAATAAAGATATAAGTGGAGCTAATGCAGAGCTAACTAAGCTTGCAAAAAGCATTGTTAAAAAATCACCTAATATGCCACCATAACCAGAAAAAGCATCTCGACCTATAAAAGAGAATAAAGAAGTTAAACCTATAACTAAACAATTAAAACCTAGTATAAAAATACCTACTTTAAATAGATCTAAAGTTTTAACACTATGAATTTTATAAAAAACTAAGTATGCAGTATATATCAAAACTAATGGCATTAAATAAATAAAGCCACCAAAATAATTAAATAAAAAAGCTAAAAAACCATCTTGTGAACTTGTAGCATACACAGGAGTATTAGCTGTAATAATTTCACCACTTAAAGCCTGATTTTCTGTTGTTTTAAAATCAATAAAAAAATAATAACAAAGTAGGGCAATAACACAAGAAAAAGCAAATAATATTTGACGTAGACGATTAGTGCCGTTAAGCTTTTCCACACTCTGATGTGGATTTGATAACATAGTGCCTCCGATTTTGGATATAGTGTAATTGCAATCTGTATAAGTATAAATGATATTTATTCATCAATGTTATGAGAATTTTAGATATTAACACCTTATAAGATTTTTTACAATTAATAATATTGAGTAGATCAAGCAATTAATAGCTATTTTAACTTTAAAATTAAAAAAATAAATTAACAATAAACTCTTTGCAATTTTACCTAATTTTTATACTGTATGTGAGTTTTTAATGCTAAATTTATTAAGATTGATTAAAACTTATGGAGCAAAAAAGTCAATATAAGTTTTAAATTATTGAAAAAATACTACCCTTTTTTATAAAATATTCTACTATCAGCTCAACATAAATTTATAAAAATAACTATTAAAATAAAGTTAGCACAAAGCTAATGACAAAGTATTAACTGTTAGTTTACAAATAATAACTGTATAAATACTAATATTAAAAAGTATCTTAAGCTGATGCACTAATTAAAACACAACAAGCAAACACAATAATTTAAATACTAAACTTATAACTCTGTGTATTATATTTAGAGTTGGTGATAACTTATGATAAATATTGTAATGTATAGACCACAAATGCCTGGCAATGTGGGTAATATTATAAGATTATGTGCAAATTTTGCCTGTAATTTACATCTTATAGGTCCTCTTGATTATGCTTTAGATGATAGGGCATTACTTAAAGCAGGCATTGATTATCATGCACTCACTTACAAAGTCTATCACACCTCATTTGATGCTTTTATGCACAAACAACAACCTAAGCGTTTAATTGCAGCGACCACAAAGGGAGCTAAAAGACCTGATAAATTTGTCTTTTGTAAAGATGATTATCTCTTATTTGGTCGTGAAACCTCTGGTCTGCCTGATGAAATTATGGATTTAATTAAACCTGATATGCGAATTAAAATACCAATGGCCACTAATAGTCGCTGTATTAATGTTAGCAATTCTGTTGCTATCTTAACTTATGAAGCATTTAGACAATTTGATTTTGAGGGGCTAATTTAATCAATACTTGATACTTTAATATAAAAATTTTTCTGTTAAAATAAAACTTTATAATTATTGCTTTGGAAACACAATAATGCTAGATTTTTTAGTTTCTTTTTTTACTGACTATGGTTATGCTGCCGTTTTTGGCATATTAGTATTATGTGGTTTTGGTCTGCCTGTACCTGAGGATATTAGCTTAGTTGCAGGTGGTATTATCTCAGGACTTGGCTTTACTAATCACCATGTTATGGTTGTAATTGGTATGATCGGTGTCCTTATTGGTGACAGCAGTATGTTCCTACTAGGACGTGTATTTGGTTACCGTATTCAAAAAATTAAATTTTTTAGAAAAATTCTCTCCCCTCGTCGCTTTTCACATATTCAAAAACAATTTAAACAATATGGATTAGGTCTTCTTTTTGTTGCCCGTTTCTTACCTGGTTTAAGATCCCCTATCTTTCTTGTTGCAGGTATGAGTCGCCGTGTATCATACATTACTTTTATTGCTATGGATGGCTTAGCAGCTTTAATTTCTGTACCAGTATGGGTTTATTTAGGCTATTTCTTTGCAGATAACATAGATTTGCTCATGGAATATGTAGGTGATGTACAAAAACTAATTTACCTAAGTTTAGCTGTTGTAATGCTTATCTGTGTCATCATTTATGTAAAGAAAAAGTTTAAGCACAAAATGCAAAAATTTAGTGATAATGAGCAAAAATAGCTCTGTTATTGAACAAAAGCATTAAAAATTTGCTTTTTTTATGTGCATAATCAATAATATGCTGTCATTTAAATAGCTTTAAATGCTATTTAAACAGTTTGTTATTTAAATTTTACATAAAAAAGCATTTTCTATGGAACAACTTACCTCAATAGTTAAAGACATCAACTCAATTCTGTGGGGACCTTGGTGTCTAATTCCTGTATTAGTTGGTGCAGGTATATTCTTTACCTTTAAACTTAAATTTGTACAAATTATATATTTTACCAAAGCATTTAAACATGTTTTTGGTAATATCAGCTTTAGTGGAGAAAAAGCAGGTCAGCATGGTATGACCTCTTTCCAGTCACTTGCTACAGCTATTGCAGCACAAGTTGGTACTGGCAACTTAGCAGGTGTAGCCACAGCTATGACTCTAGGTGGACCTGGTGCTATTTTTTGGATGTGGATTGCAGCATTTTTTGGTATGGCCACCATATTTGCTGAAGCTATTTTAGCCCAATTATATAGAACTAAAGATAAACAAGGTCATGTTACAGGTGGTCCTGCTTACTATATTTCAAAAGGTCTTAATAACAAACCTCTTGCCTCCATATTTGCCTTCTTAATTATTATAGCATTAGGCTTTGTAGGTAATATGGTACAAGCTAATTCTATTACTACAGCATTTAGATCTGCCTTTAGCGTGCCAAATTGGGTATCTGGCTTTATTTTAATTATGTTAGCTGGATTTATCTTTGTGGGTGGTGTTAGACGTATTGCATCTTTTGCAGAAAAAATGGTACCAATTATGGCATCTATCTATGTGCTTGGTGCTATTTATATTATGTGCATTAATTATGACATGCTGCCTACTGCTTTATGGCAAATAATTTATGGTGCTTTTAATCCTGAAGCTGCAACTGGTGGTGTAATTGGTGCAACTATAAAAGAAGCTATACGCTATGGTGTAGCTCGAGGTTTATTCTCTAATGAAGCAGGTATGGGTTCTACTCCTCATGCTCACGCTATAGCAAGAGTACAGCATCCAGCCCAACAAGGCTTAGCTGCTATAATTGGCTTATTTATTGATACTTTTGTGGTTTTAAATGCTACAGCTATAGTAATTTTAGTTACATCTTCATTAGATGGCAGCACTACAGGTATTGAGCTTGCCCAAAAAGCTTTTATTATAGGTATGGGTAATGCTGGAGCTGGATTTGTAGCTGTATGTTTATTCTTTGCAGCTTTTACCACTATTATTGGCTGGTATTTTTTTGCTAAACAAAATGTAAATTATTTATTTGGCTATCGCTCTATTAATATTTTTAATGTATTAGTATTATGTTTCCTATTAGCAGGTGCCTTTTTAAAGGTGGATTTAGTATGGGAACTTGCTGATATGTTTAATGGACTTATGGTTATACCAAATATTATTGCTGTAATTGCTTTATATAAGTTAGTAATTAAAGCTTTAAGCGATTATAGTGACAATTTTTTACAAGGCAAAAGACCAATGTTCCCTGAAAGCAGTCGCCTAACTAATAGATTTGCTAATTTACAGCAAAGTGCTAGAGCTCACTATAATAAACCTAGAGCAAAACATAAGAAAAAAGCTAGCACATCAGAGCCTAATGATACTCAAAATAAATAAGCTTTAAAGTAAAATAGCCCAAACTTGGGCTATTTTATATAAAATTGCTTTTTGTCAAATTACTTTCACTTTACATTAGCTTTAATGCTTTGACCTTGATCTAAATTTAAAATTAAAGCATGTGAATCTTGTAGTTCAAGCTTATGTCCTACACTAATAATAATACTATCTTTTAAAGTATTAAATAATAGATCATAGGCTTTTTTCTCGTTTTTAACATCTAAAGCAGAACTTGCCTCATCTAAAAATAAAACCTTTGGTTTAATTAGTAAAGCTCTAATAATAGCAATTCTTTGCATTTCACCTAAAGATAAAATATGACTGTAATTATCCTCTACATCTAATTTATCAATTAAATAAGGTAAATCCAAAATCTGCAAATACTTAATTAATTGCTCCCTATCTCCAACTGCTTGTGGATAAAAAGCACATGAGGCTAAACTGCCTTGAGGTAAATATGGCTTTTGAGATAAGAACAACATATTATTCTTATCTTTAATGCGTATTTCACCACTAGCATAAGGCCAAATACCGCAAATGCTTTTAAGTAAAGTACTTTTACCACAACCTGAGTGTCCTTGTATTAATAAAGACTGTCCATAGTCCAAGCTTAAATTTAAATCCTGCACTAAAAGCTTAGCTTGTGGAGACATTACAGTAAGCTTAGAAATTACAAAAGGTTTAGCAGTATTATCATCAATATTTAAGCTTTTAAGTTCCTCACTTCTTTGCATACTATCAAAAAATAAAGCTAAACGATCAACGCCTGCTTTCCATTGTGCCCAACTTGAAAAGTTAGATACTAAGGTTGATAAAGCATCATGCACCCGTCCAAAAGCTGAACTTATCTGCATAATTGAACCTAGAGTAATAAGCTTAGCAAAATAAAGTGGAGCTGCAATTAAAATTGGAAAAATTACTGCAAGCTGAGCATAACCTAAAGTTAAAAAGCCCAAACGCTTTTCACAATTAATTAAAAGCAAATAATTTTTAACAACATCAACAAATCTTTGATTTAAAAAAGACTCCTCTTGTTTTTGTCCTTTATACATAGCAATAGATTCACTATTTTCTCTTACTCTAATTAAAGAAAAACGAAAATCAGCTTCATATCTTTGCTGTCTAAAATTAAGCTTAACTAAAGGTCTGCCTAGAATAAAAGTAATAGTAGTACCTAAAATTGCATAAAGCATAGCTAAATAAAACATATAACCATCAGGCAGGCTTATAGTATGACCTAAAACAGTAAAGTCTACAGCATTTGATAAATCCCAAAGCACGATACCAAAGGTAAATAATAAAGCTAAATCTGTACAAGTACCTAAAATTAAAACAATAGTTGAAGTAACAAATAAACTTAAATCATCTGCTATACGCTGATCTGGGTTATCAGTATTTTTATCACTTAGCTGCATCTTATAATATACATCTAAACTAAGCCACTCTTTTAAAACATGCTCTGTAAGCCAAGCACGCCATCTAATTGCCAATCGTGATTTTAAATAAGAATTATAAGTTGCAACTAAAACATTGACCGTTGCTAATATACAAAATATCACAAGCTCATGTTTAAATACTGGCATATTATATTGCTCAAGAGCATCCCAAAAACGCTGATACCATGAGTTTACTGATTTTGCTATATATACCAAACTTGAAGTTAATGCAATAATCAGTGCTAACATAAACCATGAGATTAAAGAATCTTTTGACTTCCAATAAGGTAATAAGAGCTTAATAAAAGCCTTAAGTGAAATCTTAAGAGGTAAAGAATCTCTTCTACGATCTTGTGAAATATGAATATCTAATTTACGCTTAAACATCACTATCCTTAAATATTTGATCTAATACAAAAGCCACACCATCTTCATCATTTGCTTTAGTTATATAACAAGCATATTGTTTTAGTATATCCATAGCATTATCCATAGCAATACCATAACCTACACTTTGTAATAAAGCTAAATCATTTTCAGCATCACCAAAAGCCATTACTTCTTGCTTGTTAATATGTAAAAGCTCACATAATTTTTGTAGCATTAAACCCTTATTATATTTTCTAGAAACAAATTCTAAAGAAGTATCTCCTGTTCTTGCTACATCAAAATTAGCAAGCATATCTTTATCCAATTTTTGACGTAACTTATCTAATGAAAATTTATCTCCAACCACTACATATTTATAAAATTCCTCATCAGTTGGACAAGTATCAAAATTACAAAACTTAACAGGCAAATTACCAAATTTTGCTTCACTTAAAGATAAAGGGTTATCATTTTCAAGCAATAAAGAACGTGTGGCACTAAAACCATGAGTAGATAAATTAAGGCCATGTGCTAATTTATAAATAGGATAGAAAAATGAGTAAGGGCTAGTAATTTTAATCACAGGATTAAAGTTTTCACTAAACACTAATTTATCATCTACAAAAAACTCTTTAAGTTGAAATAAAGCAGTACCATTTAAGCAAATACAATAATCATCTTGATTTAAATTTAACTCTTTAGCATAAGAGATAATACCAGTTGCAGGACGACCTGAAACGATTACAACCTTAGCGCCTTGCTGATGAGCCTTATGTATTGAAGCTTTAGTTTTATTACTAATAGTTTTATCAGACCTTAAAGTAGTACCATCAAGATCTAAAGCAATAAGCTTTATCTTATTTGTTAAATTTGTAAAATCCATAAACTACCTTTAATTACTCTTAGCTACTGCCATATATTTTTTACCAAAGTTTAAGCTATAACATATTGAGTTACAAGTATTTTTTAAGAAAAAAGCTCATATAATATATTTATTATACTTTTTGATTTTGCTTATATAAAAATAATTTTAACTAATTGAAAATATATTAATTTTTTTAAGTCAGCTATTAAAAGATTTAACCTTTACATAAGCTTATGCCTTATTGTTGTGCAATAAAAATAGCATGAAGTATAGCTTCATGCTATTTTATTAAAAATTAAAAAGCTTTATTTATTAAGTTAAGCACCTGCTTTTTTCAAAGCAGCATCAACAATACATACAGCTTCTTGTTCAATTTGCTTTAAGTGCTCACTGCCTTTAAAGCTTTCCATATAGATCTTATAGATATTTTCAGTGCCAGATGGACGAGCTGCAAACCAACCATTTTCTGTTACAACCTTTAAGCCACCAATAGCTTCATTATTGCCTGGAGCATTAGTAAGTCTAGCTTCAATCTTTTCTCCAGCTAAAGTATCAGCCTCAACATCAGTAGGTGATAATTTCTTTAAAGTATCTTTTTGCTTAGCACTAGCAGGAGCATCAATACGATTATTTACAGGTACACCATATTTAGCAGTCAATTCGCTAAAATGCTCACTTGGATCTTTACCTGTTACTGCTAGCATTTCTGCTGATAACAAGGCTGCAATAATACCATCTTTATCAGTAGTCCAAACTTTACCATCCTTTCTTAAGAACGAAGCACCAGCACTTTCTTCACAGCCTAAAGCTAAATCACCACTGAATAAACCATCTACAAAATATTTAAAGCCTACAGGTACTTCATATACTTCACGACCGATACCAGCAGCTACACGATTTAACATAGATGAAGATACTACAGTTTTGCCAACCTTTGCTTGTTTAGGCCAATTATCACGATGGGTATAAATATAATTGATAGCTGTGGCTAGGTAATCATTTGGTTTCATTAAACCTGAACGGCATACAATACCATGACGGTCATAGTCTGGATCATTACCAAATGCAATATCAAAATTATCTTTAAGTCCAATTAGACCTGCCATAGCATATGGACTTGAGCAATCCATTCTGATCTTGCCATCTTTATCTAAACACATAAATGAGAAGGTTGGATCAACCTTATAATTAACTACAGTTAAATCAAGCTTATACTTATCAGCAATCTTATCCCAATAGAACAAACCAGAACCGCCAAGAGGATCAACACCAATTTTAACTTTAGCTTCACTTATAGCTTTAAGATCAATAATATTTTCTAGATCATCTACATAAGATTGCAGCATATCGCATTCACTTACATTATCAAGAGTGATAGCTCTAGCATAAGGAATACGTTTTACACCTTGTAATTTATTCTTAATTAATTCATTTGCTCTATTTTGGACCCATGAAGTAATTTCAGTACCAGCAGGACCACCATTTGTAGGATTATATTTAAAGCCACCATCTGATGGAGGATTGTGTGATGGAGTAATTACAATACCATCAGCTAAATGCTCTGTTCTTCCTTGATTGTAAGTTAAAATGGCATGAGAAATTGATGGTGTTGGAGTATAACCATGATCTTTTTCTACACGTACAAGAACATCATTAGCAGCTAATACTTCAATAGCTGTAGCTAAAGCAGCCTCTGATAAAGCATGAGTATCCATACCTATAAATAAAGGACCATCGATACCTTCTTTTTTTCTGTACTCTGCAATAGCTTGAGAAATAGCTAAAATATGAGTTTGAGTAAATGAACCATTCAAAGATGTACCTCTATGACCTGAGGTACCAAAACTTACCTTTTGCTCAGGATTATCAACATCTGGTTCATTTAAGTAATAAGCTGCCATCAAACGAGGAATATTAACTAAATCACAATCACGTGCCTTTTTACCTGCAAATTCGCTTACTGCCATATTTATACCTCAAAAATAAGTTACCAAATATTTTTCTATATTTTATAATGAAATTGATAATAAATAACAAAGATAAACCCAATAGTCTAATTTTTTTTTAAACTTGTGATAGTACAAGTAAAATTTAGATTCTATAAATTTTAATTGAGATTTAAATATGACAGTACTTAATGCTATAAAAAATTGCTTAAAAAAAGGCTTAGACTTTAAATCAAGAGCCTCACGCAGTGAGTTTTGGTGGTTTTTTGTATTTAGCTTAATAATTTATGCTATAGACTACTTCTTATATAATCAAGCTTTAATTAATTTAACTATAGCCTTTATCATTTTCTTTGCCATATTTATACCTTTTATTGCTGTGCTAGTTAGACGTTTGCATGATAGAAATCGCTCAGCTTATATCATAGTATCGCCACTTATTATTACACTTGTTATTGCTTTTATTGGTGTTGGCTTCTCTTTTATATTTGAAAATTATTTAAATTATATGATCTATACTTTTTATGTTCTATGTGCTTTAAGCCTAATTTGCATCAGTATCTCTTGTGTAAAAAAAGGTACATCTGGTGATAATGATTATGGTGAAGAACCACAAAGTTAATTTGACAATTAAACAATAAAGGTTAATAGACTATATGTTAGACAATATAAAACTATCTTTTAATTTTATTCTAAAGTGTTTAAGCTCAAAATTTTTAGACTTTAAGGGTCGAGCTTGTCGTTATGAGTTTTTTTCATATTTCTTTTTCTACCTTTTTATAGTTTTAGTCTTTAGAAATATAGCTATAAACCTACAATTATCACAAGCATTAAACCACACTCTTGCTATCATTGTTTTAATTTTAAGTATAGCTTTAATTAGTGCTCTAGTAAGGCGTCTACATGACAATAATTTAAGTGGACTTATACTCTTATTTATGCCAATTCTTATTGCTTTATTTATACTTTTTACTATGAATAAAACAATGTTTGAAGCAAATTTATACAATATTATCTATCAAGCTTTTTCTATAGCTAGTGTTGTATTTTATGTGATTTTAATAGCTATAAGTGCTAAAAAAGGCACAGTTGGTGAAAATAAATATGGTAAAGATCCTATTAAAAACCATATAGAATATCTAAAACCCCTTTAACATAATAAGTATTTAATACTGCAATCTATCCTTATAATTAACAAATGTAATATAAACATAAAAATAAATATATTTTATAACTTGCACTTACATAAAATTAAAATAAAGTTACTATTGGTGCAAACTTGCATAAGTTACAAAGATTAACTAGTATTTGGCTTATTTTCGGTATTAATTATAACTTTATATCAATAGTTAAGGTTTATTATGGTTAAATGTATAACTACTATAGAGCAGCTACATGCAGAATTGAATCAAGCTTATCTAGACCATAAAACAATAGGCTTAGTACCAACTATGGGAGCTTTACATCAAGGTCATGCTTCTTTAATACAAGCAAGCTCTAAAGAAAATGACATTACAGTGGTATCTGTATTTGTAAATCCTACACAATTTGGACCTAATGAAGATTTTGATAAGTACCCTCGTACTCTTGAAGCTGACTTAAAGTTAGCTGCTAATAATAATGCTACTATTGTTTTTGCTCCTGATATTGATACTCTTTATCCAAGTAAAGATCCATCATATCTTGAAGTATTAGGTAATGTCAGTGAAGTTTTATGTGCAAAATCAAGACCTATTCACTTTAGAGGCGTTTGTACCATAGTTGCAAAACTTTTTAATGTGGTAAGACCAACACGTGCTTATTTTGGACAAAAAGATGCTCAGCAAGTTTTAATTATCAAACGTATGGTAAAAGATTTCTTTATACCAGTAGAACTTAGAGTAATGCCTATTATTAGAGAACAAGATGGTCTTGCTTTAAGCTCACGCAACAAGTATTTAACTAATGAGCAGCGTACACAAGCTTTAGTTTTATCTCAAAGTTTAAAGCATGTTGCTAATCGCTTTGCTCAAGGTGAACGTAATGTTAAAACTTTAGTTAGTGAAGCTCGTAAAATAATTGAGCAAAGCCCTATTGCTAAAATAGATTATGTTGAAATCTTAGCTTTAGATGAACTTGAAGCGATAGATACTATTGAAAATAAAGCTCTAATGGCACTAGCAGTCTACTTTGGCAGTACTCGCTTAATTGACAATATAATTTTGGAGTAAATATGTTATATTCAATAATGCATGGCAAAATACATAGAGCTACAGTAACTGAGGCTAATTTAAATTATGTAGGTTCCATTACTATAGATGAGCTCTTGCTTGAAAAAGCTGGTATCTTTGAAGGTGAAAAAGTAGCTGTAGTTAATAATAACAATGGACATAGAATAGAAACTTATACTATAAAAGGCCCTCGAGGCAGTGGTGTTATATGCTTAAATGGAGCAGCTGCTCGTCTATTTAATGTTGGAGACATTGTCATTATCATGGCCTATGCTCTTTGTAACGAGCAAGAAGCTAAAGAGCTCAAGCCATCAGTTGTAATTGTTGATGATAACAATCAAATAAAATGTGCAGACTATAAAGAGCAACATGGAAATATTGCCTAATGTACATTGCTCAATTAATTACTAAAAATTTGTCTACAGGAGTAATTTTATTTACTCTTGTAGCTTATTTTCTCCCAAGTTTTTTTGCAAATTGTGCTTTTCTAACTAGCTATTTATTAGGTTTTGTAATGTTTGCTATGGCTTTAAATTTAAAATCACAAGATTTTATAGCTATAGCTAAAAAGCCATTACTAGTAATACTAGCTTTAATCTTGCAATACACCATCATGCCAAGCTTAGCCTTAGCTATAAGCTATCTTTATAATCTTGATAGTGTATTTCTTATAGGTATGGTACTAGTTGGATCTTGCCCTGGAGGTACAGCATCTAATGTTCTAACCTATCTTGCTAAAGGTGATGTTGCCTTGTCTATCAGTATTACTTTAATTTCCACACTTTTATCACCTTTTATAACACCATTTTTAATAAAACTTTTAGTTGGACAAATTATTTATGTAGATGCTTACAGCATGATGATAGATATTGCTAAAATTATCTTTTTACCTATTATACTTGGTATTTTATGTAATAAATATTTCAATAAGCATATTGAGAGTCTTAAAATTTATATCCCTATGCTCTCAAGTCTTACTATTATGTTCATTATTGCTATTGTAGTATCTTTATCTGTTAAAAATCTTAAAATAGATAATTTAATTTTAATTGTAGCTATCAGCAGCTATATCATTTTAGCTTTAGCTATTAGCTTTATCATTTGTTATTTAATCTTTAAATTAGACATAAGCTATGCAAAGACTATCAGTATTGAAACGGCTGTACAAAATTCGGGCATGGCAGCTATCTTAGCAATTAACTACTTTAATCCACTAAGTGCTATCATTGCAGCTTTATTTAGTGTACTGCAAAATGTTATTAGCTCATATATTATAAGTTATGCTAATAAGAAAAAATTATGATTAATCTAAGCTTATATCCTATTATCAGCAAAACATAAACTATATTCTGCATTATGTTTTATATTTCTTTTATTTTAAATAAAGCATTACTAACAGCTTCAAGTGTAATGATGATTAATTAAGAGCTGTTATTATTTAGTTTATTTTACTAAAAATGCTTGTTTTGACTAAAGGATAATGAATATTCTTCATCTTGATAAGATATTTAAAGTTATTACAAACTTCTATAATATTTACTTAGTAGATTCAAAATTACTTTTTTGATGCATCAAAAAGCAGCAATTGCTGCTTTTTTACTATTACAACACAAAATTACTTGTTGTTTACAATCTTCTTAAGTTCTGCACCAGCTGTGAAAGATGGAGTTTTTGAAGCAGGGATTACCATCATTTCTTTAGTCTTTGGATTGCGACCTTGACGCTCACTGCGCTCTGTTACCTTAAAAGTACCAAAGCCTACTAATTGAACACGGTCACCAGAGCTTAGAGCCTCACCGATTGTCTCGATAAAAGCCTCTAATACACGACGTGATTGAGTTTGTGGAAGACCTGAACGATTTGCAATTTGTGCAATTAATTCTGATTTATTCATTTTGAAGTTTTCCCTAACCTTTTAAGTTAATAAAAATCCTTAAAATTAAACTAAACGATAATAGCTAATTTTACTGTTTAAAAACTAACATATAATTTATGCTAATTTTTATGATTAAAATCACCAGCAATCTAGGAGAACTTAATCGTAAAAAGCATACTCCTAATAAAGACTTGCTTTTATATTCGTGCATTTGACCATATATTTGTAATATTATCAATAGTTTTTTTATAAAAAACTAAAAAAAAAGCTTTATAGGTGAACATTTTTTAAAACAAGTGCATATTTTTACCTTAAATTATGTAAAATAACCATCGAAAACTTACCCTTAATAATCTTAGGAGCACATAACTCATGGAAAGAAAAATTCAACGTGCCTTAATTTCTGTTTCTGATAAAGAAGGAATTATTGATTTTGCTAAAGCTTTAGCTGAAAGAAATGTAGAAATTTTATCTACTGGAGGTACTGCTAAATTATTAATGCAAAACAATATTAAGGTAACTGAGGTTTCTGATTACACACAATTTCCTGAAATGATGGATGGCAGATTAAAAACCCTACATCCTAAGATTCATGGTGGTATTTTAGGCAGACGCGGTAGCGATGAAGCCGTTATGCAAGAGCATGGTATCTTACCTATTGACTTAGTTTGTGTAAACCTCTATCCATTTGAAAAAACTGTAGCAGATAAAAATTGCCCTCTTGAAAAAGCTATAGAGAACATTGATATTGGTGGACCAACTATGGTTAGAGCTGCAGCTAAAAATCATAAAGATGTAGCTATTGTAGTAAGAGCTAGTGATTATCAGCGTATAATTGCTGAGATGGATAGTAACAATGGCTCATTAAGCTATGCTACACGCTTTGATTTAGCAGTTGCTGCTTTTGAGCATACTGCTGCTTATGATAGTGCTATTGCTAATTATTTTGGCAGATTAGTACCAGATTATGGTATTCAAGATCCAGATGCAACTATGCCTTTAACCTTCCCTCGCACTATCAATTTAAACTTTATCAAACTACAAAGCATGCGTTATGGTGAAAATCCTCATCAAAATGCAGCTTTCTATCGTGACTTAAACGCAAGTGCAAATGGTATAGCTACTGCAAAACAATTACAAGGTAAAGAATTATCTTATAACAACATTGCAGATACTGATGCTGCTATTGAATGTGTACGTCAATTTAATGATCCTTGTTGTGTAATCGTAAAACATGCTAACCCTTGTGGTGTTGCTATTGCTGATGACATCACAACTGCTTACCAAAAGGCTTTTAGTGCAGATAAAGAATCTGCTTTTGGCGGTATTATTGCTTTTAACAAAACACTTGATGCAGCTACTGCTAAAGCTATTATTGACAATCAATTCTGTGAAGTCATTGTAGCTCCTAGTGTAACAGCAGAGGCTTGTCAGGTAGTAAGTGCTAAGAAGAATATTCGTCTTTTAGAATGCGGTGATTTAAGTACTAACAGCATGCGTTATGATCTAAAGCGAGTCAATGGTGGTTTATTAGTACAAGAATCAGATATTGATACTGTTGAACTTAAAGATTTAGAAATTGTAACCACTAAACAGCCAACTGAAAGTGAATTAAAGCAAATGTTATTTGCTTGGAAAGTATGTAAATTTAGCAAATCAAATGCTATTGTTTATGCTAAAGACTTTATGACTTATGGTATTGGCTGTGGTCAAACCTCACGTGTATTCTCAGCTAAAATTGCATTATTAAGAGCACAAGAAGCTAATTTAGATATTAAAGGCAGTGCTCTAGCTTCTGATGCCTTCTTCCCATTTAGAGATGGTGTAGATGCCGCTGCAAAAGCTGGTGTAACATGCATTATTCAACCAGGTGGCTCAATTCGTGACCAAGAGGTTATTGATGCAGCTAATGAGCATGGTATTGCTATGGTCTTTACTAAAAAAAGACATTTTCGTCATTAATAAATAGGAGCTTTTATGAAGGTTTTAATTGTTGGCAATGGCGGTAGAGAGCATGCTTTAGCTTACCGTGCTTCTTTATCTAATTTAAGCGATATTGTATATGTAGCTCCTGGCAATGTAGGTACAGAACACGAAAACAAAATTAAAAATGTAAATATTAGTGCTACTGACATTGATGCTTTAGTTGATTTTGCTAAAAAAGAAGCAATAGATCTTACTATTGTAGGTCCTGAAGCTCCTTTAGTTTTAGGTATTGTTGATAAATTTAAAGAGCAAGGTTTAAGAATCTTTGGTCCTAGCCAAAAGGCTGCACAACTTGAAGGCTCAAAATCTTTCACTAAAGAATTTTTAAAACGTCACAATATACCTACAGCTGACTTTGAAGTTTTTTATGATTTAGATAAAGCTATTGAATATGTTAATAAAAAAGGTGCACCTATTGTAATTAAAGCTGATGGTTTAGCAGCTGGCAAAGGTGTTGTAGTAGCAATGACATTACAAGAGGCTCATGATGCTTTAAAATCTATGCTTGTAGATAATAGTTTTGGCAGTGCAGGCTCTAAAGTAGTTATTGAAGACTTTATGGAAGGTGAAGAAGCTTCATTTATTGTAATGTCTGACTCAAAAAATGCATTGGCTATGGCTACTTCACAAGATCATAAGCGTGTAGGTGATAATGATACAGGCCCAAATACTGGTGGTATGGGAGCTTATTCCCCTGCTCCAATTGTAACAGATGCTGTTCACAAAAAAGTTATGGAGCAAATCATCTACCCTACCATTAGAGGTATGGAGCAAGATGGTATTCCATACTTTGGCTTCTTATATGCAGGCTTAATGATTGATAAAGCTGGTAATCCACGCGTAGTTGAGTTTAATTGCCGTTTTGGAGATCCTGAAACTCAACCTATCATGCTGCGTATGCAATCTGATCTAGTAGAGTTATGCTACAAAGGTTGTGAGGAAAATGGTCTATTAGGTCTACAAGCACAATATGATGATAGAGTTGCTGTAGGTGTAGTACTAGCAGCTAGTGGTTATCCACAAGCTGTACGCAAAGGTGATGAAATTAAAGGCTTATTTGATGTTGATTCAACAGAAACTAAGATCTTTGTAGCTGGTGCAAAACGCGATGGAGATAAGATAGTAACAGATGGTGGCCGTGTACTTTGTGCTACAGCCTTAGGTAAGGATGTTAAAGAAGCAAAGCACAACGCCTATGAGCTTATTAAATCTGTAAACTTTAATGGTATGTTCTATCGCAGTGATATTGCTAATAAAGCAATTAAAGACTAAGAGGTTTATATGACGCAAGAAATTATCAATCAAATTATTTTATTTGTATTTTCATTTCTTGCTAATTTATTTGCCTCAGTCTCTGGCGGAGGAGCTGGCTTTGTACAATTTCCTCTGCTGATTTTTATGGGACTACCCTTTGCTACTGCTTTAGGTACACACAAAGTAGCTGTAGTATTTTTAGGAATAGGAGCTATTGCTAAACAAAAATCAAATTTTGCTATTTTAGATAAAAGAATAGCTTTAATTATGCTTTTAGCAGGAGCTCCTGCAGTAGTTGCTGGTACATTAATAGTAATTAATATACCTACTCAAATTGCAGAATTTGTTTTAGGTATAATCACTGTAGGCTCTGGTATCTATACCTTTTTTAAAAAAGGTTTTGGTACTACAAATCAACAAGATTTATCAACAACAAGAATAATAGTTGGCACTTTATTTATCATACTAGTAGGCATGTTCTCAGGATCATTATCCTCAGGAGCAGGTCTTTTTGCTACTTTAACCCTAGTTATGATTTTTAAGCTTGATTTAAAAAAAGCTATTTTTCATACTATGGTATTTGTGGCAACTATATGGAATGCTATAGGAGCTATTACCGTAGGAGCCTTAACAGCAATCTATTGGCAATGGGTGCCTGCAATGATCATTGCATCATTTACAGGTGCTTTTGTTGGGACAATGTTGTTGTTTAAACTACCTGTAAAGATTGTACGTATTATTTTTTCCTTAGTTTCAATAGCTTCAGGAATATTATTAATAGTGGCATCTTTTTAGCACAAGTAGTAAGAAGGCTGTATGTTAAATGAAATTATTGATCAAACAATACTCTTTATCTTTTCTTTTTTAGCAACATTTTTTGCCTCAGTATCAGGAGGAGGTTCTGGATTTATTCAATTTCCTCTATTACTGTTTATGGGACTGCCCTTTGCTACTGCTTTAGGCACACATAAATTGGCTATTGTCTTTTTAGGTATGGGTTCTATTGCTAAGCAAAAAATCAAACCTAAAATGATAGATAAAACTGTAGCTATCTTATTACTAGCTATAGGCTTTCCATCTGTAATCTTGGGTACTTTGATTGTAGTATCAATACCTGAAACTATTGCTAAAATTGCTCTTGGATGCATTATAGCTGCTTTTGGTATCTTTACTTTTTTAAAAAAAGATTTTGGTCAAGCTAAAGAAGGAACAAGAAAGAAAAGTGCATTAATTATAGGATCTATCTGTATATTCTTTACAGGTATGTTATCAGGCTCACTATCCTCTGGCACAGGTATTTTTGTAACTATGACCTTGGTATTAGTTTTTGGGCTTGATTTAAAAAGAGCTATTATGCACACTATGATCTTTATTTCAACTATATGGAATGGTATAGGTGCAGTAACTGTTGGTATGGTCACAGCAATTTATTGGCAATGGGTGCCTTGTCTTGTTATATCCTCTTTTGCAGGAGCTTATTTTGGTACTACTTTATTAATGAAATTACCACTAAGAGCTGTGCATTTAGTTTTTTCTATAGTAGCTGTTTGTTCAGGTATTGCTTTGATAATATCTTCACTTTAATTTAAACAAAGATCTTGTGAAATCTTAAAGCTTTTACCTTAAATATAAATTAAGATAAAAGCTTTTATAAGCTAGCCTTTAATATTAAGAATAGCTATAAACTCTTTTTGCTCTTGCTGTAAATTTTCGATCTCAATACCAATATTGCTAACATTATCCTTATAAATATATTGTATTACTTTTTGGCATAATTCATTACTGCGAGGAGCTTTAGCTATAAGTTCATATAAACCTACTTGAAAATTTACTTCAGTATCAACAAGTAAGCTTTGACGCAAAGTCTCATCATCAAGCTCACTGTCACTGCCTTGCTCTACTGTTCTTACAACCGCTCCCATTGAAGCTTTTGAAGCCATTTGAGCTTCATCTCCTAATTTTGATAATATTGCATCAAAAGCACTTATAAGACTAATTGAAGCATCTATAGCGTAAAGATAGCCTAAACTTGTATCTTCTTCTTGTGTATAAGAAAAAGGCTCAAATTTTTCAAGTTCTGTTTCTAAATTAATATGATTAAATTTTTGCGTATGAAATTGCCATAGAGTTTTTAAAGCATTTTTAAATTCACTTTTACCATTTAAATGATTAACTTCTGTATATAAAGCATAATTACTAAATTGTCTATGTGCTAAGGCCAAAGCAAACAAAGATTGTCTCCATGGACCTAATTTGTTTAATAATGGGTAGAATTTAGGACCAAACATAAATTAAGCTCCTGATTTTTAAAATAATTCTAAAAATTTTATAAAATTACTTGATTTATTCCTTAAAAACTGATTTTATATGTATCATTGGAACAAAATATAGCAAATCTTTACCTTAGCTGACCTCCTTTAAATAAGTCTAAAGATTAGCTTTGCTTTTGCTTTTTATAAGAACAACCACCTATTATTTTCTTAATATAATAAAAATGAAACTTGAAGATTTTATACTCAAAGGGCAAGACTCAAATCAATGGGTAAAGCCAGTTCCTAAAAAACACACTATAGCCATAGCCACCACTATATTTGTAGCTATCACTTTGTCGATAACTTTACCAACAGATAATGATGAGCAATTAGCTCAAAATAGTGATTATGCGCAAAGCCTTAATTATGATACAGATGCTAATTTACAAAATGCTATTGTAAGCTATGATACTGCTTCTGTGCAACTTGATAATTATGACGATACTATAGCTGAAAGTGAATTATTAGATAGTGATACTGATTTTGATAAAAATCTACAACAATTAGCTAAAGCAAATAATCAGCAAATTAATAGTAATAATTGGTATGTAGAAAGTATTGAGCGTGGTGATAGTTTATCATCCGTATTTAATGATTTAAATATCCCTTATGCTACTTTACAGGCTATTACTAAAAATAATGATAAACAATTAGTAAATTTAAAGCCTGGACAAAATTTATCTTTCTTATTAGATGAAAATAATAATCTTATGTCATTTGTTAAACAGATAAATGACAAAGAACAGATACGCTATATTAGAACTTCACCAGATAATCTTGAATTTACTAAAATAAAGGAGCCACTTAACTCACATTTAAGTATTAATTTAAATAATTTAAATCAAGCAGTAGCTGCTGTAACTCAAAATGATACATCAACTAATCTGCCACCTCAAAAAACTCGTGGTCGTTTAGTATTAGTAACTATTAATAAAGGCCAATCTTTTTCTAGTGCAGCTTATGATAGTGGTTTAACTTATTCTGAAATTGCTCAAATTACTCAATTATTTAAAGGTCGTATTCAATTTACACGTCATATACAACCTGGAGACTCTTTAAGAGTATTATTCTCAGAAGATAAAGGTGCTGGTTCTATTAATGCAGTTGAGTTCAAACTTGCTCGTATTGGTACCTTGTCTATTTTTAGACATTTAGGTGACAATAAATTCTATGATGAAAATGGTAATAATGCTCAAACAGGTACAGGCTTTAGACGTTTCCCATTAAATGGTAAAGTTAGAATCTCATCTCACTTTAACCCAACTCGTAAACATCCTGTTACAGGTATTACTAGACCACATAATGGTACTGACTTTGCAGTAAATGTAGGTACTCCTATATATGCACCTGCAGATGGTATTGTAGATAAAGCTACTTATACAAGATCAACTGGCTACTACATAGTTATACGTCATCAAGGTTCTTACTCTACAGTTTATATGCATCTATCAAAACTTTTAGTAAAACCTGGTCAAAAAGTTAAATTAGGCAGTATGATAGCAAGATCTGGCAATACAGGTTTATCAACAGGACCGCACCTACATTACGAATTACGTATTAATGGTCGTCCTGTTAATGCTATGAAAGTAAATTTACCTAAAGTAAATGAACAAAAAGTACCTAATGCACAAAAATCACGTTTTGTAGCTAATGTAGCAAAGTATAAAAAAGATTTATACAATCAATCATTAGTAGCAAAAAAATAAAAATTTTGCACCACATAACATAATTTGTCTGCATTATACTTATAGATAAAATATAATGTTATAATGAATTTACAAAAATGTTATTTAGTTTAAATTTTTAAGGAGGCTTAAATGACTGATTTACAGCATGGGTTTAACACCTCCTTGCAAGATGTTGACGATAAATTTGCATGGATTAATGACATGATAAAATCAAGGCAAGAGCTTTTGGTTTTATATATGAAAGTTTTATCTACATCTGTTCTTGAAGGTGATAAAAGCACCTATAATAGAAAATTAAACTATAACGATATAACTGATTTTTGTGACAAATTAGTAGACTATCTATCTACTGGTCATTTTGATCTCTATCCAAGAATTCTACATTTAATGGAAGAAATTTCAGGTAGATCATTGTCTATTGCTAGACGTGTGTTGCCAAAGATAGAAAATACTACAGAATACCTAATGCGTTTTAATGACGTATATTCTCAAGACCTTAATGAAAACAAACTTATGAGTATTCATAGAGATCTTGTAGAAGTTGGTAAATGTCTAGAAATCAGATTTAAGAATGAAGATAGACTAATTATTGGTTTAAAACTAATTAAATAATATTTTAAAAGGGGTTTATAAATGGTTTCAAATGATAGAAGACGTTATTCACGTGTCAATCTACATCTTGAAGGATCATTAACAACAAGCTCATCACCAAGTACTGAAGCAGTATCTGTTACCGTATGTGACGTATCTTTAAAGGGTGCTTTAGTTCGTATCTTAAGAGATGAAGATTTAGCAAAATTTAAAGGTGGCAGATATATATTAAAATTTAAAGTTGATCCAACTTCTCATGTAACAATGACTGTTAACTGTCGTTATACTAGGGACAACAATATGGGTCTACAATGTGAGGATATCGATGTACGTTCAATTTCTTTCCTACGTAAGATTATTGAATACAATACAGGCGACATCTCATTATTAAATCGTGAATTAGATGAATTAATGCACTCAAATTAAATCTAATAACTCATCAATGCGCCTAACTAATACAATTTCAGCATTGTCTATCTTCTTTAAAGGCGCATTATCTCTAGGTAAAATCACACGATTAAAACCTTGTTTCAGAGCCTCTTTTAAACGCTCTTGACCAGATGGCACAGGTCTTATTTCCCCAGTTAAACCTATCTCACCAAAAGCAATAGTACGTCTATCTATTGGTCTTTCATTAAATGAAGATAATAAAGCTAAGACCAAAGGCACATCATAACAAGTTTCTTCAATCTTAATGCCTCCTACAATATTTACAAATACATCCTGATCAGATAAAGAAACATGAGCATGGCGATGTAATACTGATAACAACATAGATAATCTATTACTATCAGTGCCTATAGATAAACGTCTTGGATTACCATAGACACAAGCATCTACTAATACTTGTAATTCTACTAGTAATGGTCTTGTACCCTCCCAGATTACAGTAGCAACAGAACCTGCTGCTACTTCATCTTGACGATTTAAAAAGATGGCTGATGGATTTTTAACCTCTTTTAGACCTGTGTCCATCATAGCAAAGACCCCTATTTCATTAACAGCACCAAAACGATTTTTATGACAGCGTAAAGTTCTAAATCTGCTATCATTATTAGCTTCAAGTAAAACTGAACAGTCTACTGTATGCTCTAAAATCTTAGGTCCTGCAATAGCACCATCTTTTGTAACATGACCTACCATAAATACGCTAACTGATGTTTTTTTAGCAAATTGTGTCAAAGCTGCAGCACTTTCTCTTACTTGAGATACAGATCCAGGAGCTGACTCTATACCACTAACATACATAACTTGTATAGAATCTATAATCAATACATCTGGTTTTAGTTGTGTAGCTAACTCACAAATAGTATCAATTGAGGTTTCAGCTGCAATTTTTACATTATCAGTGACTAAATTCATACGTTTTGCACGTAAAGCAACTTGAGATAAAGATTCCTCTCCAGTAACATATAAAACTTTATAATTTGCAGCAATAGTACATACAGTCTGCAGTAATAAAGTAGATTTACCAGCTCCTGGATTACCACCAATTAAAACTACAGAACCTTTAACTATACCCCCACCTAATACTCTATCAAACTCACTGCAGCCAGTTAAGATACGCTTTTTTTGCTCAATATCTACAGCACTTAAATCAAAAACACCACTACCTGCAGCGCCAGCAAAACCACCTAAAGAGCGCATAACAACATCATGAGCTGCTGCTTGTGCTGGGGCTTTGGCAATTCTTACCTCACTAATACAATTCCACTCACCACATTCACGGCAGCGTCCTTGCCATTTGCTGTATTCAGCTCCACAATTACTACACACATAAGCACTTGTTTTTGCTTTAGCCATAATTAATCCTTAAACTAATAATAAACTTACATTATAAGCCCAAATAGATCACTAAAGCCTCTAGACTACAGTAGTTAAAAGCAAATTTAGCTTCTGCTACTACTTTTGGTTTAGCATGATATGCAATAGCTAAAGCAGCACAATTTAACATTAATAAATCGTTAGCACCATCACCTAAGCAAATAGTTTGTTTTGGATCTATATTAAAATCATTTTGCATCTGTAAAAAAGCTTGTTGTTTAACTTTAGCATCAACAATTTGTCCTACTACCTTACCTGTGAGATAACCATTGTCTACTTCTAAAGTATTTGCTTTAATCATATCTAATTTGTATTGCTCATCTATTTGTGCAATTAATTGGGTAAAGCCACCAGAAGCAATACCTTTTTTCCATTGATGCAAATCCATACACTTAAACAATAAATCTAAACCTTGTGTTTGTGGCATATTATGTTTTACTTGTTGTAAAATATTTGCACTAGCTCCTTGTAGTAAGCTTACACGTTTAGTTAAAGATGAAGCAAAATCAAGTTTACCTTGCATAGCTTCATGTGTAATTGAAGCTACAGCATCATAAACATGATATAACCTTGCTATTTCATCGATACCCTCAATTTGCACAGTGGTCATATCCATATCCATTAAGAGTATGCCTTGTGTATTTAAACTCGTTTTATGCTCTTGATAGATAAAATCACATTTAAGCAGACCATCAAGCATAGCTTGTTTTAGTTTCAAATAATCTTGCTCTTTATAGTCACAAACTACATAAGCACAACTATGTCCATATTTATGTATAGTGGTAAAGATATAATTACTACCCAACAAATTATTTATAAAAGTTATAGCTTGTTCTAAATTAAAATTACTCTCATTGCTTGCTATAAACAAACATGCCATTTACCATTCTCCTAGTATTATTTGTTGTGTATTATCATGTATGATTTTACTACAGTCATATCCTTTAACTTGTGAGATAAAATTACTTAATTGATATAAATAAGATGAATCATAATCATATCTGCCATCATTATCACTTTCAATTAAAAGTTTATCTATTGGGCATATACTTATAGCTTGTGCTAATTTTTTGCTTTTTAGACCACGAGGACTTAAAGAAAACTTGAGATTGTATTTACTATAAATCTGCATAAGCTCTAAGCTGCCTATGAAATCATGTATTATAAGCTTTAAAGATGAATTATAGTATTTTAATAATGAAATTAAATCTTGATGCATACCATATAAATGTATACACACACATTTATTTAAAGCTATAGCTAATTCTAATTGTGCTTTTAATAAAGTTAATTGTGCCTTACGTGCATAACGTTTATCTAAACCACATTCTCCAATACCAATTACTTGTTTATTCTTTAATAAAGAACTAAAAGCTGCAGCATCAAAATTTTCTTGCAAAACATTAAAGGGATGTACACCTACAAACACTTTAATTTTTGAAGATAAATTAGCTAACTTAATATTTGCCAAGCTATCTTGATAAGAAATTGAGGCACTAATAAAACCATCTACACTTTGAGCATGCTTTGCTAAAAAAGCCTTAGCATCTTGCTGCATGCTAAGGTGTAAATGGCTATCTATAGGTTTAAACTTAATGCTCACGAGTAGCACTAAAATTAATCTTAGGATAACGCTCAATAGTTAGTGACAAATTAACATTTGAACTTGCCAAGTAAGTTAAGTTATCACCACCATCTAAGGCCAATGCTTGAGGAACTTTATCTTTTAATTCTTCAATAGCTTTAGCATCATCACTAATTACCCAACGAGCAGTACTTACCTGTACATTTTCATATATAGCATCAACATTATATTCATGCTTTAAGCGAGATACCACTACATCAAATTGCAGTACACCAACAGCACCAACAATAAGATCGTTGCTCATAATAGGTCTAAAAACCTGTACAGCACCCTCTTCTGATAACTGAACTAAACCTTTTAGTAGTTGCTTTTGCTTTAAAGGATCTTTTAAACGTATACGTCTAAATAGCTCAGGAGCAAAATTAGGAATACCACTAAAACGTAGTTTTTCACCTTCACTAAAGGTATCACCGATTCTGATGGTACCATGATTATGAATACCTATAATATCGCCTGCTACAGCCTCTTGAGCCATTTCTCTTTGACCAGCCATAAAGGTTACTGCATCTGAGACTTGTACATCACGTCCAATTCTAACATGGTGCATCTTCATACCTTTTTGATACTGGCCTGAAACTATACGCATAAAAGCAATTCTATCTCTATGCTTTGGATCCATATTAGCCTGTATCTTAAAGATAAAACCAGTGAATTTATCATCATCAGCACTAACCTCTCTTACATCACTCTTACGAGGTGTTGGAGGTGGAGCCCATGAAGTTAAACCATCAAGCATACAATCTACACCAAAGTTACCTAAGGCTGTACCAAAAAATACAGGAGTTAAATCACCAGCTCTAAAAGCTTCTAAATCAAAACTATTTGAGCCACCTTCAATTAACTCAAGATCCTCACGTAATTTAGCAGCTAAATCCTCACCGACAGCAACATCTAAATCACTATTGTCAATACCTTTAATCACTCTTTTTTCTTGTATATGAAAACCTTCACCGGAGTGATATAGATAAGTTTCATCATTTAAGATGTGATAGATACCTTTAAATGACTTACCAGAACCAATTGGCCAAGTAACAGGAGCACAAAGGATATTTAACTCTTTTTCAACCTCATCTAAAAGCTCAAGAGGATCACGTGTCTCTCTATCTAGCTTATTCATAAAGGTTAAAATAGGAGTAGTACGTAAACGAGTAACCTCCATAAGTTTACGAGTACGATCCTCAACACCCTTTGCCGCATCAATAACCATTAAAGCACTATCCACTGCAGTAAGCACACGATAAGTATCTTCAGAAAAGTCCTCGTGTCCTGGTGTATCTAATAGATTGACAATACAGCCATTATAAGGAAATTGCATCACAGAGGTGGTAACTGAAATACCACGCTCTTTTTCCATAGCCATCCAATCTGACTTAGCAAATGAACCAGTAGAACCTCGGCCTTTGACCTCACCTGCTCTTTGAATAACACTACCAAAAAGTAAAACTTTTTCTGTAATTGTAGTTTTACCAGCATCAGGGTGAGAGATAATTGCAAAAGTTCTTCTTTTTTGTATTTCTTCTTTAAAATTTGCCATGATTAAATCTTATCTTTAAAATATGCAATTGCTGCAGCAATACGAGCTTTAGCCTTTTCCTTACCAACTAAGCATAAAGTATCACCAATGCCAGGTGAAGCTGGACCATAAGTTAAAGCCATACGTAAAGGTTGACCTACCTTACCCATACCAATATCCATATCCTTGGCTAAATTCTCTAAGGCTAGATCTAATGCTTTTGCTTCAAAGTTTTCTACTTTATCAATTACCTCTAAAGCACGCTCTAAAACCTCTACACTGCCTGCAACCATCCACTTTTTAACACCTTTAGCATCGTACTCATCAAGATCTTGATAATAGCAAACAACCTTTTGTGCCATTTCTTTTAAAGTTTGAGCACGTTCAGCATAGCACTTTACCACCTCACAAGGTTTTGGACCTGTGCTAATATCAACACCTAATTTAGCTAAATGCCAAGCTAACTCATCTCCAACAACATTAGGATCCATTGTTTTCATGTAATGGGCATTTAGCCAATTGAGTTTTTTAATGCTAAAAGATGAAGCACTTTTTGAAAGCTTATCTAAATTGAATAATTCAATCATTTCTTCACGACTGAAAATTTCTTGATCACCATTACTAAAGCCTAATCTTAGTAAATAATTAACTAAAGCTTCAGGTAAATAGCCATCTTCGCGATACTGCATTACACTTACAGCACCATGTCGTTTAGATAATTTAGCACCATCCTCACCTAAAATCATAGCAACATGACAAAACTTAGGTACAGGAGCATTTAGAGCATGATATAAATTAATTTGACGTGGAGTATTATTAACATGATCATCACCTCTTATAACATGAGTAATGCCCATATCAATATCATCTACTACTACACAGAAATTATATGTTGGACTACCATCTGATCTTTGAATAATAAAATCATCAAGTTCACTATTTTGAAATTCAATATGACCTTTGATAGCATCATCAAAAGCTACCACACCTTCTTGTGGATTCTTAAAGCGCACTACATAACTTGCACCATCTTCATGGGCTATATTTTGATCGCGACAATGACCATCATATCGAGGTTTCAGTCCTTGTTGCATTTGAGCTTCACGAATTTGCTCTAAACGTTCTTTAGAGCAATAACACTTATAAGCTTTACCTTCTTTTAATAATTGCTCAATAACTTCTTTGTATCTATCAAAACGTTTAGTTTGATAATAAGGACCCTCATCCCAATTTAAATTGAGCCATTGCATAGACTCTAAAATAGCATCTGTAGCGCTTTGTGTGGAGCGCTCTAAGTCTGTGTCCTCAATTCTTAACACAAACTCACCACCACAATGTCTAGCATATAGCCATGAAAATAATGCAGTTCTAGCACCACCAACGTGTAAATAACCTGTAGGTGATGGAGCAAATCTTGTTTTTACAGTCATGTTTCACTCTCAAAGAAAAAAAATTTATGCTTATTTTAGCACTTAATCATAAATTTGGCTTGTTTAATCAAATTTAAAATAATTTTTTAAAAATAAAATAGATATTAATTAATATATAAATAAATAAAAATCAAACAGAACAACGGTAACTAAAAAACTATAGTAAAAATAAATAACGATATGTCTATTTTGTAATAATTGCTGTCATTTGATAAATATGGCCTTTGGATAAGTCTGTTTAAGATCACATTTTTTATATAACTATAAAAATACTACTTATCAGGTTAATTTAAAATCAATAAGTTGTTTATTAAAGTAAATAGTGTGAGTGTTATTTTGTGAAGTTACGCAGACTTATCCAAAGGCCATATTTGATGAATTTTAACTATTTTATAAGATAAAAAAATGTGATAATATTAATCATTCAAAACTTAAATATATTTTAATATCTAGTAAAACCATAACTAGTACTATCTAGTATTAATCTAATATATACAAAGGTTTTCTTCTTATGTTTAAAAAACTATCCTTAAAAGCTAAAATAGCTGTATTAGCTGCAAGCCTATCTGTTAGCTTTCTAATTCTAGTTGTCATAATCTTAATTAATGAAGCTAATATAGTTAATTCCACTAATTTGCAGATAAAAAATCTGATTCAAAGTGAAATTGAACAAAAAGTAAAACTAACAACAGATAGTGCTGCTAATTTATTAGGCGATCTTGTTATTGGTTTAGAAGAAAAAGAACAAATAGCTGTTATAGCTCAAGCCATTGAAAAATTTAGATTTGAAAATGATAAATCTGGTTATTTTTTTGTATATAAAGAACATATTGCAGTAGCTCATCCTAATCGTAAAGATTTAATAGGAAAGTCTTTGTATGATGCTAAAGATGAAAATGGTGTTTACTATGTTAGAGAGTTGTTTGCTACTGCCAAAGAACAAAACTATAAAACTAAATTTGTTTATTTTACTTTTTCAAAACCAATGCCAGATGGTTCTTTAGTGCCTGCTCAAAAAGTAGGATATGCAACCATAATACCTAATACACAAAATATTTGGATTTCAACTGGCGTATACATAGATACTTTAGAACCTTATGCAAATAGTATTTCGCAAAAAATAACAGATAATATTAAATCAAATATTAACCAAGGTTTTATCATTGCTTTTATCTGTTTTATTATTATTGCAACACCTCTATTTTGCTTATTTTATAAAAACATTACTTATAGCATGCAGCAACTTAGTTACAATATCAATAATTTCTTTAAATACTTTAACCATGAAATTAAAAACATTCAATTTGTTGATATTGACTCTAAAGATGAATTTGCCACTATATCAAAATTAATTAAAGATAATGTTATTAAAAGCAAAAAAGCTTTTGAGCTTGATGATAGTGCTATTAATGCTGTAGTAGATGCTGTAGGTCAAATTGATAAAGGTAATTTAGCTGTTAGAATTAATGCTGATGCTATTAACCCGCAATTAAAACATTTACTTAATGTATTAAATGCTATGCTAAATAGCCTTGAACAAAAAATTGGATCTAATTTAGATAACTTATTAAGCTTATTAAAATCTTACCAATCTTTAGATTTTACTAAGGAAATTAGTCAAGCTAAAGCAAATGCAGAGTTAGCAATTAATAGTTTAGGACAAGAAATGCGTAATAATTTGTTAGCCTCAAAAGATTATGCTAATAACTTAAGTGAGCAAACAGATAATTTAAATGAATCTATGCAACGTCTATTAAGTTCTAGTGATTTGCAACATAAGTCTATACAAAGATCTGTTACATCTATAGAGCAAATTGCT
>CALXNP010000011.1 GCA_944389785.1 uncultured Anaerobiospirillum sp. | reverse complement strand
TTTTTTGCTGCAACGGTGGGTAAGGGGCGCTATAGCCTTGATAAAATGGTAACCTACAAAGAATTTCCGGATCTAGGATATAAAAATTACTTATTACTGTAATCTTATTTAATAAATTAGTTTCAAATTTAGCAATTCAATTATATAAATTGCCAAAAAACCATAATATTGGCTAGTGTGGTCATTAATACTAAAATTAGTAATAAGAGGTGGATTGATAATTGTGAAATTACTTTTTTTGAAAAAGTTTTAATAAAAAAATCTTGCAAGGATATTCCCTTACAAGATTTAAGTTTTGATTAAGATTAATAGATTTTTAGTTTATTCAAATGGGTATTTGATATTAAAGATAGATCGTATTTCATCCATAATTCGCATCATTTTGATAATTTCACTATGAGGCATTTGTGGACATTCAGTTTGATGATTATCTAAAGCTTGTTTGCAAGCAAAGAGCTGATATTCATAACCACTTACTTGTTTTGGGAGCTCATAAGTTTTAATTAAATTATGATCTTTATCAAATAACTCAACAGCTTCTGGGTTATTGATATTAGTTACCTTTAAATATTTATCTTCAGCATAGATAAAACCTAATCTATCTGATGGATTTAATGTTGAAGCTATAGCACTTGCATATTTACCATCTTTATAAATCAAGCTTATATTATCAACAAGATCTACACCCTTGTCATTTTTAATACAGTTAGCTTTAATGTCTTGTAATTCATCATTAAAGAACATTAAGGTAAAGTTAAGAGGATAAATACCAATATCAAGTAAAGCACCACCTGCTAAAGCTGGTTCTTTAATTCTTTCTTTATTGCATATATTATAAGATAAGTTTGAGTGTATTGTACGTACTTTGCCTAAATCATTATAAATGGCTTCTGAAATGATTTGACGTGATGGCATATAGCGTGTCCAAATAGCTTCTGCTACCAATAAATTTTTAGCTTTACCTAAATTTATGATCTCAATAGTTTGCTTTAAATTAGCACAAAAAGCTTTTTCTACTAAGATGTTTTTATTATGCATAAGGCATAGTTTGGCATGAGCATAGTGTTCTGAATGTGGGCTTGCAATATAGACTAAATCAATATTAGCATCCTTAACCATATCTTCATATGAGCCATAGGCAGCTTTAATAGCATATTTCTTAGCAAATGCATCAGCTTTTGCTTGTGTACGTGAAGCACAAGCATAAAGCTCAAAATCTTTATTATTTAAGTCAACAATAGTTTTAGCCATGGTATGAGCAATGCTACCAAGACCTAAAATAGCAATTTTCATAGAAAAATAACCTCAATATTATTGGGCACTTAGAACCAATTCATTTAAAGGACCTTGAGTATATTCAACATAGTAAACCCTATTATTAGTTACAAGTTTAGTATTCTCAAAGTTATATTCTTGAGTACTTGTTTCATTAGAGATGATACCAAGTGATAATAAGATACTCTCAATATATTTGTCATCTACTGTATTTTCACAAGCTGCAATAAAAGCTTTAAAAGCAACTAAAGCATCATTTGATAGAGTATCAGTAAAGCGAGCACTTAACTGAACTTTTTGTATTGTTTTGGAGTTTTCATAATTAAAACCCTCAAGTTCTAAAGCAGTAGAGAGAGGGGCTATAAAACCATTACTATCATCATTAGCATTAGCTAATGGCAAGATACTATCTTTTTGATTTAAATAAGTATTAAAGTTGTCTCTAAATAATTTAGGATCACTAATACTTTGAGCTACATCTAAAGTCTCATTAAGTTTTTCTCTTTGCTGCTCATCATAATAACTCATAAAAGCTGTAATGAAATAATAAGCAGCAACCAAAAGAGCAATGATGCGTAAATTACGACGCATCCTTTGCCTATTTAATTCTTTTTTCTCCTCACTAAAAATTTGTTTACTCATAAATACCCTTAAAAACTTATACTGTAGGACTTATTAGCATAATAAGTGATCTTGCCTTAACATTAAAGTGTAAGCCAGGATTAAAGCGCCTAGTAGATAGCCCAAAACAGGCATCATCAGGTGATTTATTTGCTGTATTTACTACCATATACCAATGTTTTTTAATATTACCTGGAACTGCAGGTAATTCTACACTTAAATCTTCCCAATAAGCATTAACAAAGATATAAGCGTAAATATTATAATCACCCCAGTAGATGATAATACCAATAGCATGTGAGTTCTTAGACCAATCTGGTTGGAAAGGTTTAACACCATGCCATTGTAGCTTTGAATTTTTAAGTACATTTTCTAGCATAAAATATTGTCTAGGCTTATAACGTGCCATAACAATAGAACGTCTAGTTCGTCTTGAGATTAATTTTTTAGTAAATAGCAGCATATCTTTTTGTCTGCTATTAAAATTCCAATTAAAGTAGCTGATCTCATTATCTTGACAATAGGCATTATTATTACCATGTTGTGTACGTAAAACCTCATCACCCATAGTTACCATAGGAGTACCCATAGATAAAATGGTTAATGCCATAAAGTTTTTACATTGACGTAATCTTAGATCTAAAATTTGCTTATTATCAGTTTCACCTTCAATACCATAATTAGCACTATAGTTGCAGTTATTACCGTCATTATTGTTTTCACCATTATCAAGATTATGCTTATCTGCATAACTTACAAGATCATAAAGGGTAAAACCATCATGACATGTGATAAAGTTAATACTTTTTTGTGGATCAACTCTTTTTTCATTATAAATATCTGGTGAGCCTAATGTTCTATTAACAAATTTTTGAATAAGGCCTTCATCTCCACGTAAGAAGGCTCTAACATCATCTCTAAACTGGCCATTCCATTCACGCCACTTGGCACCAGCGATGCTGCCTAATTGATAAAGACCTCCAGCATCCCAAGGTTCTGCAATAATTTTGGTATCTGCAAGTTTTACATTAGCATCTATATCTAGAAGTGTGGCAGAATTGTATTGAGGAACACCTTTTTCATTACGTGATAAAATTGAGGCTAGATCAAATCTAAAGCCATCAACATGCATTACCTCGGCCCAAAATACAAGTGAATCTAGGATTAGATTGCGTACTACGCTTGTTGTAGCATTAAATGTGTTACCACAACCTGAGTAATTACAGTAATAGCCTTCATCATTGATGATATAGTAATTTTGTTTATCAAATCCTTTAAAACAATAGGTAGGACCATTTTGATCACCTTCTGAGGTGTGATTGTAAACTACATCTAAAATAACTTCGATATTATTTTGATGTAGTGCTTTAACTAAATCTCTAAATTCATTAATAGGTCCCATCAGATCTTTATTTGAAGCATAGTCTTCATGTGGGCTAAAAAAGCCCATAGGACTGTAACCCCAGTAATTCTGATGACCTCTTAGAGCATCTTCTTTATCGTATTGAAATACAGGTAATAACTCAACAGCAGTAATACCTAGGTCAACAAGATAAGGGATCTTTTCTATCATGCCCTTATAGGTACCACGCAATTGCTCACTAAGACCTGAGCTTTCATGAGCTGTGAAGCCTTTAACATGCATTTCATAAATTACAGTGCGATTTAAAGGGTGGTTAGGCTTACAATCAATGCCCCAATCATAATCAGAAAAATCAATTACAGCATTTTTAGCTGAAATTTTAATATTTTCTTCTAAATCATTACCTTGAAAGCGTTTGTATGCTTTTGGAAATAAAATACGTTTACCATAAGGATCAAGTAAAACTTTACCTGTTTCAATATGAGAACTTGCAGAATTATAAAAGCGTGTAGCTGACATAATTCTAAAGGCATATATTTGACCAGCTTTTAAGCCTTCAACAAAAACATGCCAATAATATGTAGAACGATAAATAGGTGATGATAGAGAGATAATATCAGGATTATCATCATCTATATTATCAAATAGCAACAATTCCAAAGTTTCAGCAGCAGGACACCATAACGCGAAGTTCACACCATTGTGTTCTAGGGTAGCACCTAGTTGTTTACAATGACCAGCACTAATTACATAATTCTTTTTTTGCATATATTTTGAGCAATGAGTTTTTTTATGCTTAATCTAGTTAAAGTTATAAGATAATAGATTACATTATAATAAAATAATAAACGTTATTTTATAATTGTAATATTTTTTTTGGATTGTGGCTATGAAAATAATTAAAGATATTGTTGCAATTGCTCATATAAATCCTCTAGCACTAGATTTAGATGCTAATTTAAAGGCAATTGAAAATTTGATTAAAGATGCAATAGAGGCTAATAAAAACGTTTTAATTTTACCTTGTAATGCTTTAATAGGTGAGGATTCTAATAGTGTTTTTACTTTATTTAACCTAGAAGCCCATATTAAAAACTGTATGGAAAAACTACAAGTTTTTTTGCAGGGTTATGATATGTTTAGTGTTATTACTGCTATAGCTAATGATCAAGGTAAGCATTATTATGTAATTGATAAAAAACATATTATGTGTTTTAAATCAGGTGAAAATATTAAACTTAAAGATATAAATTTTGGTTTTGAAACTAATAATGCAGATATTAGTATTGTTTGTGACAATATTTATTTTCAAGATGATAATTATCTGCAAACAGTAATTGATAAATATCAAACTACTTATAAAAATTGCATTGTACTTTCATTAGCAGGATTGTTTAATGCAAAATATATTTATACAAATTTTTCATGTATTATTGAAAATCATACTGTAACATACATGGCTAAACTCTTTAATGCCCATAAATATACTTTACTAGATCTAAACAATTCATATTATCAAGAATACAAAAATTTAAGCGATTATGAGTTAATCTTAAGAGCTATTGGTTTTGCTTTATTTGACTATTGCCGTAAAACTCATGCAAATGGTTATGCTTTATCTTTATCTGGTGGAGCTGATTCTGCTTTGTGTGCTTGCAGTGTAGTTTATGGAATAGCTAATGCTATAGCCGATTTAGGTTTAGATAATTTCTATCAAGAGCTTAGTTTAGAGCTGGATAGAGAGTTAAATTTACCATTAAATCAGCTTATATGTAAGCATATAGTACCTAAGCTTTTAACTACACTTTATCAAGGCTCTAATAATTCAACAATAATTACTAAAAATGCAGCTTTAGCTTTAGCATCTGCTTTAGGTTCTAAGCATTATGAAGTTAATATTAGTTCTTTGGTCGAACTTTATACTGAAATGATCAATGCTACACGTATTGAGCCATTATCTTGGGAAAAAAATGATTTAACTTTGCAAAATATTCAAGCAAGAGTGCGTGGTCCTTCAATTTGGATGATAGCAAATAGCGAAAATAAGCTTTTACTTGCAACTTCTAACTTATCTGAGGTAACCGTAGGTTATTGTACTATGGACGGTGATACAGTAGGGGGGCTTGCTCCTATTGCTGGTATTTTTAAAAGTAAAGTATTAAAAATCAATGCCTATTTACAACAAAAAGGTATAACTTGTAATGATGGAAGTATAATTGATTTAAGTGCTTTATCTTATGTTAATAATCAAGCTCCAACTGCAGAATTACGACCAGGTGGTACTCAAAAAGATGAAGATGATCTAATGCCTTATACTCTTTTAGATGAATTAGCTTTGGCTTTTTATCAAGGTAAACTTCCTCAATTATTACAAAATTGTCCTAAAGAGCAAAAAGACTATTATCTTGCTAATGCGCAAAAGATGTTAAGACTATATGCAAGATCACAATGGAAGAGATTACGTTATGCTCAACCATTTGTAATAAATGCTTATACTAATACACCTTTGCTTCCTGTGCTAAATGATGCTTTTTCAAGTATTAAATTAGATTCTTAATAATAAAAACTCACACTAAACTAAATTTTAGTGTGAGTTTTTATGGGAGTAAATTAGTAACAAACAGAGCTATCATAAAGATCACGATGCTCAAATTTATCTTTGGTATACAAGCCAATAATTTGATTAACGATATCATTATCTTTTTTTGAAATAAGATCAACCAAATTAATCATTTCTTTATGATGTGTTCTACCTTTAAAATGTTTCTCAGGCGCAGTAGTACAATTACCTATTTTTAGTTTATATTGATTTTTGATTTTATCGAATAGTAATTGAGGTGGTTGTAAATAATAATCATAAGCATTGTAATAAAAATGACTAATACCATCATGACCTAAAGCATTAACGATAGTTTTATTGTCATTCTTTGTTTTGTAAGCTACATATTCAATTAAGTTGCATACAAAAAAAAGATTATTTACCTCACTATAAAGATAATTATTCATCATTATTGTCCTTAATTAAAACAATTAAAGATTAACCAAAATTAAACAATTTAAGGATTAAGTTCATAACGAACCTATCAATACAATTGAGTACATATTTTTATGTAACTAGCTACACAAAAATAAAACTAGTACAATACTCAAAAAGTATGATACTGATTGCGCCATAAGTTAAATAAATTTTTAATAAATGTTATTATATGTAAATAACTTCACAAAGATAAGACAAAATTGCTGTAATATCATGTGATATTATTCACAGATCCTCTAAAATTTAAACTTCAAACTCTATAACACATTGAGTTATTTATAATTTTTATTAAATGATAATATTTATCAATTAATTGCGTTATAGCCTAACTTAGATGCTGTTTCTATTAATAAAATATATATCGCTCTATAATAGGGCTGTATATGCAATAAAATAAAGCATATTTTAATAAAAATATATAAAGTTTCTTAGCTAAAAAAAGCTTCTTAAATAAGAAGCTTTTAGAGAAATTAATTTATTATTTAAAGTAGCTTATTTATTAGCAGCCAATCTTTTAGCACGCTCACAAGCTGCAGCTGTAAATAATACGTCAGTAGAGCTATTTAAAGCAGTTTCTGTTGAATCTTGTAAAACACCAATAATAAAGCCAATACCAACAACTTGCATAGCAATATCATTATTAATACCAAAGATAGAACAAGCAAGAGGGATAAGCATTAATGATCCACCAGCTACACCAGATGCTCCACAGGCACATAATACTGCAGCTATACACATAAGCAGGGCAGAGGCAAAATCAACTTCAACACCTAAGGTATGAACAGCTGCCATAGTCATAATTACAATAGTTACAGCAGCTCCTGACATATTTATAGTGCAACCTAAAGGAATTGATATAGAATAAGTTTCTTTTGGTAACTGTAAACGCTCACATAAAGCTAGATTTACAGGTAAGTTAGCTGCAGATGATCTAGTAAAGAAAGCTGTTATTGCTGAGCGGGAGATACAAGTCATAATCAATGGATATGGGTTTTTGCGGGTTACAGCAAAAACAATAATAGCATTAACTACAAAGGCAATTAATAGCATAGTACCTAGTAATACAGCAACTACATGTACATAGCCTAATAGATTGCTAAAGCCACCTGGTTGGGTTGATGATGAATAGACTAGACCCATAACACCTAAAGGTGCAAATCTGATTACAATGCGTACTACACCACTAACACTTAAAGCTACATCGTCAAGTACACGCTTAGTATTTTCATGAGCTACTCTAAACATTAAACCCATAGCTACAGCCCATAATAAAATTGCAATGTAGTTACCACTGATTAATGCAGAAACAGGATTTTCTACAGCTTGTTTTATAAAGTTTAATAAAACTTCACCAATACCTTGAGGTGGATTTAGATCACTTCCTGCTTGAGCTAGAATATTAAATTTACTTGGAAATATATAACTCATACATAAAGCAAGAGTAGAGGATAAGGCCATGCTAACAAAATAAAGTACAATGATAGGACGCATATTTGTTTGACTGCCTTGCTTATGTTTAGCAATAGCAGATGAAACTAAAACAAATACAAGTAAAGGAGCAATAGCTTTTAATGCACTTACAAATAAGCTGCCAACTGTAGGTAAAAGCGTGGTGTCATTTGGGTAAATAATAGCAATAACAATACCTAAAATTAAACCTATAATAATTTGTAAGATAAAAGGTATTTTATTTAAGGTTTGAGCAAAGGGGCCACGGGGATTTGTGTTTTCTAACATATTTTTTACCTTTTTTATAAATTAGTATACCTAATGCATAAATAGCTTTTATTTTTCTCAACTATCAAAACTATTGAGATTTTTGCCTAAAGTTAATTTAAAGCAGTTACAGTTATAGTAACAAAATTGTGCAAAAAAATATAGCATAATGAGCATGCACTAAAGTTGTGCGTATTAAGATAATCTTTTATTAAATAGATAACAGAAGATTTTGCTTATTTATGTTTGAGATAAAAAGGAAAGTTTATAAAAACTCATGCAACATTTAATAGTTAGTGCATGAGTTTTTAGTAAGATTTTATTTTTTTATAAAATTGATGGCATCTTGTATACGTGGTTTTGATAACACAGCTTGCATATCATGGCTATCTGCTTTAGTAATAATAGCTTTAACAAAACTTCCAACCTTTAAGGCATGAGCTTTTTCTATGGTGATAATACCATCAACATCAGGTGACTCATATTTTGAACGACAAATAGCCAAACCTTCTTCTGTAACATCATCTACAATAAGAGTGTATTCTTTGCCAATACGTTGTTGTAATTTAGCATAAGAAATTTGCTCTTGTACTTGCATAAGACGTTCTGCACGTTCTTGTCTTATCATAGGATCAATGCTTGGTATAAGTTCATTGGCTTTGGCACCTTGGACATCAGAGTAAGGGAAACAGCCAACTCTATCAAGTTTAGCTTCTTTTAGAAAATCTAAAAGCTCGTTAAATTCAGATTCTGTTTCTGTTGGGAAACCAGTAATAAATGTAGATCTAAGTGCTATATCAGGACAGATACTACGCCAAGCTTCAATTGTTTTCAATACTTTATCTATGTTATGAGGTCTTTGCATAGCCTTAAGTACTCTTTGACTAGCATGTTGTAGTGGTACATCTAAATAAGGCAGAATTTTATTTTCAGCCATTAGCTCTACAACTTTATTAGCTTGTGCACTTGGATATACATAATGTAATCTTAGCCATAAGTTTAGTGTAGATAGTTGATTACATAGCTCATATAAAGAGCTTTTTACTTTAAGATCTATACCATAATCAGAAGAATCTTGAGCGATTATAATTAACTCTTTACTGCCAGCCTTTGCTAAATCCTCACATTCACTCATAATAGAGTCAACAGTACGTGAGCGTAAAGGACCGCGTAAGCTTGGTATAATGCAAAAGCTACATTTATGTCTGCAACCTTCAGCTATTTTTACATAAGAATAATGTGGTGGAGTAAATTTAACACCAGAAGCTCTAACTCTTTGACGAGCGTGAGGATCTGGCTCTCCTATAGCCTTTGATACAGCACGTAATATTGAAGTGCGCATTGATGGACCAAATACAGCATAGACATTTGGAAAACGAGCTAAAATTGCATCTTTTTTAGTACCAAGACAACCTGCAACAATAACTTTTTCACAATGGTCTAAAGCTTCTTTTATAGCATTGTAAGACTCATCTTGAGCTGAATCAATAAAACCACAGGTATTTACTATAATAAGAGAGCTTTGATCATAACTATCAGTAATTTCATAACCTTTAGCTATTAAGGTAGAACTTAAACGCTCAGAATCAACTAAATTTTTAGCACAACCTAGAGAGATAAGGCCAATTTTTAAATTGTTTTGCATTGAGAATAAACTTAAGAGAATAAATTGAAATAAAGATAATTTAAGAGGGCGGCTAAAGCCACCCTTTTTGAATTTTATGCCTTAAAGGCTTGTTCTAATTGTGGTACAACTTGTTTTTTACGGCTCATAACGCCAGGTAGATAGATGTTATCTGATAAGCTGCCACCTAAAGCATTTACAATTAATTGTGCTTTATCTGAGCTTACCAAAATACGTGAGCCTTCTTGCATAATATCTGTTAATACTAATACAGCACTATCACGACCTTCTGAACGTACTTTATCAAGCTCGCTTGTTAGTTGTTGCATTAACTCATCATTAATTAAATCTAAAGATAAGATTTCAAGTTGACCAATACCAATTTTATGGCCTGACATATTAAAGTCTTTAAAGTCACGGAAAATTAAATCACGAGCACTAGCATCTAAATTGCTCTTAGCTTTAAACATTTCCATACCTAAAGCATTAATATCTTCAATACCTGCAATTTTAGCTAGATCATATGCTGCTTCTTTGTCTAAATCTGTACAGGTTGGGCTTTTAAAAAGAACTGTATCAGATAAGATAGCACAAAGCATAGCACCTGCTAAATCCTTTGGAATAGCTACCTGATAGTAATCATGTAATCTTTTAATTACAGTATTAGAGCAGCCAACAGGTTGAATATAACACTCAACTGGGCTATCTGAGGTCACATCACCTAATTTGTGGTGATCAATAATACCTAATAGCTTAGCCTTAGCAAAGTCATCAGGAGCTTGAGCAAGATCTGAGTAATCTACTAAATAGAGCTCACGGCCTGCTACTTCATGAACTTCCTCTGGAGCTGTTAAATTAAACTTTTCTAAAACAAATTGTGTTTCAGGTGCTGGCTTTCCTTGAGCTGCGCTTTGCACATCAAAACCACGACCACGATACAAGTTTGTTGCAGATAGTGCTGAAATGATAGAATCTGTATCAGGGTTTTTATGACCAATTACTAATGCAGTCATGCTTTAACCTCAAATAAATTAACTATAGCGATATTGCTAAAAATGGTTTATGTTCTGGCTCAAAATTTTGTAAAATATATTTATACCTTGAGCATGTGACAACAGTAATATTATAGCAGATTTGCACTATATACAAAATATGCATACTGCCTAGTTATTGCTTTACTTTTATGAAATTTACTTGCAAAGAATGTCCTCAAATGTGGATCACAAGCCTAAGCATTAGTATAATAGCTCAAAGCTTGCTGCTAAATTATGTTTGTTTACATAATTTATTTAAATAAATTAAGGTTATTAACGTCAAGGCTAAAGATGAGATACTTAATAAAATATTTCATGTGCTTAATTATATTAATAAGCACTCAAGCTACATTAAGTCCTATAGTCTATGGTGCTATTACTATGCCTGAGCCACCACCTGAGCTGTCTGATAGTTTAAAAGATTTTAGAACTAAAGAGCAAATTAATTTACAAAGAGCTCAAGATAGTACAGGTTTATTGTATAGTGTGCAAAATCAAGAGTTAAAAGTAGTAAGTGGTGATATTGAGTCAGGTGTACAGCGTTATGATTTAAAATATAGACCATTATCAATCATAATTGTACCTCAATTTGGGCAAGCTATTATGCGTTTTTATGATGTTAATGGTAAGCCTTGGGATATACGTGATTTTGAATTTCAAAATCAAGGTTTTGTTGCACAAAAAAGTGCTATAGCTTCAGAGCTTATGATTAAACAAGATCTAGGTGCAAGCTCTTCAAAACTTTGTGTAAGACTTGCCCAATTGCAAATGCCTTTAGTATTTAATGTACGAGCTTCAAAAGTTGTAAATGAGGTAAATAAATTAGTTTTAACTACTATAAGCTCAGTAAATCTTGATGTATATAAAGATCTAGGTGAGTATGTAATGCCTAATATTTATCAATTTGCAAAAGTTAATCCTCTTGCAAGTAAGATAGATTACTCTCATGTTAATCAAGATGAGTTGGTAAAAAATTTAGTTGATGCAGTGATTTTAAAAGATGAATAAGTTATTGTTAAGCTTGATGCTTTTATGTTTTTGTATGACCTCTGATCAAGCTTATGCTAAAATTTTAGAGTGTAAAGGAGATTATACTCATTGGCGTGATGTTGCTTATTTAAGTGCACCTATGTCACGTTACTATAAATTACGTAATTGTATTGCTTGGACAGCTTATCAATTTGAATTGCCAGAAGAGCTTTTATATTCTGTACTTTATGTTGAAAGAGGTGATGTAGGAGGCAAATGCATGCGTAATCGTAATGGCACACAAGATTGTGGACCTGCTCAGATTAACGATGTAAGATTAGGCGAAATCAAACGCTTTAATTTAACTAAGGATGTAATTAAGAGTTCTCCTTGTCATAATATATGGGCCATGGGCTATTTATTAAGGCGTGAAATAGAAAAAGCTGATGGTAATATTTGGGATGGTGTAGGAAACTATCATTATCATAAAAGTGTAAGTAAGACTATACATAATCGCTATGTAAAAAGAGTAAAAAGTGCTTGGGAAAATCTGCTGACGCAAACTACCAAGGAGTGTAGTAATTGAGTATAGTGTACTGTGTTTATGTGGGAGCTTTAGTATGAGAAATTTTAAAAATATCATAGTAGTTATGGAGCCAAGACAATTACGACAAATAGCTCTAGAGCGAGGACTTGCTTTATTGCAGTCTGGTGTAAAAGCTAAAATTACAGTGGTTATGCCTGTACATAATTTTTCTTCAGAAATTACATCAGCATTATCAGTGGAACAAGAAGATGATGTTAAACAAAATTTAGTTGCTAAGAGTAAAAAATGGCTAGAAGCTTATTTACAAGTACAAGCTATGGGTGTGGATTTTGATCAGAGAATTATTAGCTCTAAGAATATTGGTAAAGAAATTACAGCTATAGCCAAAGAGATAGCAGCAGATGTTATTATTAAAGCCTCAGATGTGCATGGTCTATTAGATGCTATATTTTTTACCCCATTAGATTGGCAGCTATTGCGTCATTCTCCAGTGCCTGTAGTTATTGCCAAAGAAAATTTATGGGATCCTAAAAAATGTATTGCAGTAGCTTTAGATTTTTCAGATCCTGAAGATGATGATCAAAGATTGATTAATATGCGTCTTTTACGCGAAGCTCAGGAAGTTGCTGCTATGACGCATTGTCAAATTCACTTGGTCAATGCCATCCCACCAATACTACCACCATCATCTATGGATTTACCTGGATTTACTCCTGATGTTTTAGGTGATGAAGCTTTAAAAGAGAATTGTAAGACAGTCTTAGCCTTTGCTACACGACATAAAATTCCTACTGAAAATTGCCATATTCGAGAGGGGCAAGCAGATGAGGTTATACCTTTTATGTGCAAAGAGTTAAAACCAAATATGTTGTTTATTGGTACTAGTGCACGCCGTGGTTTAGCTGTAGCTTTACTTGGTAATACTTGTGAAAAAGTTATTGATGATTTAGATTGTGATGTAGTAGTTATTACTCCAAAAGCGCTCAAACGTAAAATACCATTTGCTAGTAACTAAGGAGCCTTAAGTGCAAAATGATACACAGCTATCAGCTCAAGCTGATAACTATGCAAAACATATTAGTCCATACTTTAATATAGAGGATAAACAAGAAAAATATAAAGCTGATAAGTTATTTAAACGTTTAAGACGTAAGGTAGGGCATGCCATAGGTGATTTTGGTATGATAGAGCCAAATGATACAATTATGGTATGTATTTCTGGTGGTAAGGATAGCTATGCTATGCTAGATATTCTATTATCTCTAAAGCGTTCAGCGCCTTTTGCTTTTAATTTAATACCAGTACATATTGATCCAGGTTTTCCAAATACCCCTCAAGGAGTTGTTGAAGAACACTTAGCCAAAACAGGTCTTGATTATCGTATTTTAAAAAGACCTGTATATGAAATTTCAAAAGCAAAAATAACTGATGGTAAACCATTGTGCTCAATTTGTTCACGTATGCGCAGAGGTTTTTTATACTCATATGCAAGAGAAATAGGGGCACAAAAAGTAGCTTTAGGACATCATAAAGATGATGTAGTAGCTACTTATTTTCTAAATTTATTTTATAGTGGTATTATGAAAACTATGCCACCTATTTTACGTACTGATGATGATAGTCTAACTGTAATTCGTCCTTTAGTTTATTGTCGTGAGAGGGATTTGACTGCTTTATCTAAATTAAAAGCATACCCAGTGCTGCCTAAAGGTTTATGTGGTTTTGGTGAAGAAGAGCAAAGAGGACAGATGCTTAAAATGATTAAATCATGGGATAAAGAGCATCCTAAACGTGTAGATATTATTTTTAAATCTTTGACCAATGTAGTGCCATCACATTTATTAGATAGAAATTTATTTGACTTTAATAAAATAGGCAAAGGTCCTAGGGTTAAGTAGTTTAATTTACTTTCTGCAAATTTGATGCAGAAAGTAAATTATCTTAGTTTAACTATTAATCATAGCTTCATAAATTTGCAGAGCTTGTTTAGTTGCTTTACAATCATGTACTCTAACAATTTTAGCGCCTTTGAGTACAGCAATAAGGTGGGCACTAGCAGAGCCTATTATTCTACCTTTTGGATCTTTAATTTCATTAACAAGACCAATCATAGATTTACGTGACATACCACATAATATACTAAAACCTGTAGCAACAAAATCTTCAGTGTGTTTTAGTAATTTGTAATTATCATTTAAACTCTTACCAAAGCCAAAACCAGGGTCTAAGATAATTTTTTCCTTATCAAAACCATGATCTAACAATAAATTAGCTTTTTTTAATAAAAAGTTTTTAACCTCTAAAACTACATTTGTGTAGCTTGGTTGTTGCTGCATATTAAAAGGTGTACCTTGCATATGCATTAAACATACAGCTAAATTTAGCTTTAAAGCTGTTTCTAAGGCATTAGGCTCTTGTAATGCTCTAATATCATTCCAAATATGTGCACCTAATTTATCACATTCTTCAATTACAATAGGATCTGATGTATCAATAGAAATAATAGTATCAAAGTTTTGTGCACACAATTGAACAACATGCGCAATTCTATCTAATTGCATTTCTGTACTAATGTTACTAGCACCTGGGCGGGTTGATTCACCTCCTATATCTATAATATCAGCTCCATCTTTAAGCATTTGCTCAATTTGATATAAAGCTTGATCTTGTTTTAAATATAATCCACCATCTGAAAAAGAATCAGGAGTTAAATTTAAAATACCCATAATTTTAGGGCTAGATAAATCTAGATTTTTATTTTTAAGTAACATTCAATCACCATAATCTATAATTAAATTAAGCAGATAACTTAACAGAGTACACTTTATTTAGTGAATATAAAAGCAAAGACAATATTTTGCTTTTATTAAATTTAATTTATTATTAAAATTCTGTTTTTTGTGCTTTTATGTTAGGTACTTGAGCAGCTAAACTGCGAGTAGCTGCTTTATTTGATACCGCAGAAGCTTGACGCTTGCGTAAAAGTCTTGAGATAAAAGCTCTTTCCCAGCCGCTTTGATTGCGCTGTTCAGCTCGATTTGACCAATAGCTGATAAAATCATGCAGATCTTCTTGAGAGTAATTACAATCATTAAGCCCACAAGCTATAGCGTTTGCATAAAAGCCATTTGATGGCTGCCAAGTATCATCTATGAAAAAAGGTTTACCAGTAACATTACTACTATTTTGAAAATAAGGCAGACTAATACTTTTACCATTAAAATTAAGAGTATTAGTATAATTACTAACAGCTATAAGTCTATGGGCATATAGTTCATGTAATAGTGCATTTATATGTTTAGGCAAGGGACTAAAAGCAGCAAGACGACTAGTACAGATCATCTGCTCACACAAGCTTAAAATATCTATTTTAAAGTTATTTAAGATAGCATTTTGTCTTAGAATAAACATATATAAGTATTTTGCTTGAAAGCTTAAGCTTTTACGTTCTAGCACCTGTTTTTCAATAATGCCTATCATTTACTTTATACCACTTTATTTTTTAGCTCTTGTCCTTTAATAAAAAGATCAATATTTAATATACATAAATCTGCCATTTGTTTTCTAGTTTGTACAGTAGCTGAGCCTACATGAGGATATGCTACAACATTATCCATTGCTACAAGCTCTTTATCTACATTAGGTTCATTTTCAAATACATCAATAGCAGCGGCTTTTATAATGTTATGTGTAAGTGCATATTTTAAATCAGATGTATTAACAATTGAGCCACGAGCAATATTAATTAAATAAGAGTTAGAACCTAAAACTTTCAATATATCTAAGTTTATCATATACTTAGTTTCACTGCTGGCATTTAATGCTAAGATTAAACACTCACAATTTTGTGCAAGACTTTTTACATCTTGATAATAGGTATAAGTTAAATCATCTTTTTTACTACGCGCACAATAGCTAATTTCACATTTACATACTGATAAACGAGAAGCAATAGCTCGACCTATACGTCCCATACCAAGGATGCCAACCTTTAAGCCTTTTAGTGATTTTGTAAGCGGAGGTTGAGCTTGCAGCCATTTGTCTTTTAAAATATAGCCTTTGCCTTTGTAAAATTCTCTAACTAGATTTAATACTAAGGATAGACAACAATCAGCTACATCATCGTTTAATACATCTGGGGTATTACAAAAGTGAATGCCTTTTGTTTTGCAATAGTTAATATCAATACCATCATATCCGACAGCATAACTAACTATAAGTTTAAGTTTAGGTATGCTGTCAATTACTGTTTTATCAACTTTTGAGTTGCCAGAACAAATCATAATTTGACAATTCTCTTTGATAAAATTAGCCTGTGATCCTTGCAAGTCACTATAGTTGAATAATTGACCACGCTCTTTTAGTGCATTGATTAAATAATCAGATAAATTAGCCACTGGAGCTTTGATAAAAACCATAATTACCTCATATTTGTGCTCATATATAAGCATGATAGATTTTTACTTAAAATTAGTCAATTAAGTTAAATAGTCAAAAGAATGTTTGATAATCTAATATTTGATGCTATAATAAAACTATCAAAAGATTATTTGATTATTAAACTACTTGAGGGAGTTTTTATGAAATTACGTTTAGATATTACAGGTATAGATTGTCCTCATTGTGCAAAAGAACTTGAGCAATTAATGGCTGATTTAGATTGTATTGAAGATGTTGCTATTAACTTTCCATTATCTAAGTTAATTGTAGTAGTAGATGATGATGCTGATGAGGATGAAATTTTGGCTCAATTACTCTCTGTTGCTAAAAAGTTTGAAGATAATATAGCAATTAGTTTTAGTGATTAAAGTTTGGAGGAATAACTATATGTTTGACCTATTAAAGATAAAACTTGCTGTTTCTATAATAGTAATGATCTTATTGATGTTAGATTTAAATTTAAGTTATGTTCTTAAATTTATCATTTTTGCAGTATGCTATCTAAGTTTATCTTATAAAATTATCTATAAAGCTTTTAATACATTAATTCTAAGAAGACGCATGAATGAGCAATTTTTGATGACAATTGCTACTTTTGGTGCTATCTACTTACAAGATTTAAGTGAAGCTTTAGCTATTATGATATTTTACCTTATAGGTCAAACTTTTGAAGATTATGCTAAGGCTAAATCTCATAAAGAGATTACTAGCTTAATTAAATTAAAACCAAGCGTAGCTAGGGTTGTTAATGCTGATGGCAGTATTAGTGAGTGTTTACCTCGTAAAGTAAAAATAGGTACTGTTGTTCGAGTATTAGCAGGTGATAGTGTACCTTTAGATGGTGTATTAATAAGCGATAATGCTATACTTGATACTAGTGCTGTCAATGGTGAATCACAACCTTATCATATTACTCAAGGTCAAAATGTTTTATCAGGTTGTATCAATAAAGATAAGGTTTTTGATTTTAAGGTTAGCAAACGCTATAGTGACAGTCAAATAGCTCGTCTTATTGCTTTAGTTGAAGATAGTGTTTTAAATAAGTCTAAACCTGAGGCTCTAATTAGTCGTTTTGCTGCTTTTTATACTCCTGTTGTAGTTACAATGGCTGCTCTTTTAGCTATAGCGCCTTTTATTATTGATGGACTTGATAAAGATGATTGGATCAATAGAGCTTTAATATTTTTAGTTATATCCTGTCCTTGTGCTTTAGTTTTATCTGTACCTCTTAGTTTTTTTGGTGGATTAGGTGCTATTTCTAAAATTGGTGTTATGGTTAAAGGGTCAATTTTCATTGAAATTTTAGCAAGATTAAAAGCAATAGCTTTAGATAAGACAGGTACTCTTACTAAAGGAGAATTAAGTGTTGAAAATTTTATTTGTCACACAGATGAGCAACAGGTCTTAGCTTATGTTAAAGCATTAGAGCAAAATTCAAATCACCCAATAGCTACAGCTTTAGTTAAATATTGTGATGAACGAGGAGTAAATGCTTGTGAACTTAGTGAGATACAAGAACAAGCTGGTTTAGGTATTCAAGGTTTTAATGGTGAACACCATATTTATATAGGCAATGGTAATTATATTCAAAAAAAGCTTAAGTTAGAGCTTGAAAATCAACATCAAAGTGGACCTGTTGTGTATGTAGCACAAGATGATGCTTTACTTGCTGTTATTGAGCTTAGTGATAGTGTTAAAGAAGAGGCTATTGTTTTTATTAAGAGTTTAGATCAATTAGGTATTAAACCTTACATGATTACAGGAGATAAGCAACAGGCAGCACAAGCAATTGCAAATAAAATTAAACTTGATTCAAATAATGTTTATAGTGAGTGTTTGCCAGAGCAAAAATTAACTACAGTACAAAAATTGAAACATGATTATCATGAAATAGCTTTTATAGGTGATGGTATTAATGATGCTCCAGTATTATCAAATAGTGATGTAGGTATTGCTATGGGTAAAAATGGCTCAGCATTAGCAGTTGAAGCTAGTGATGTAGTGGTGATGAATGATGATCTATTAAAAATTATTAAAGCTATAAAGATAAGCAAAAAAACTTATAAATTAGCAATAGAAAATATAGTTTTGATCATTGGTGTTAAAGCTTTAATTTTAGCTCTTGGTGCTTTTGGTTTTGCTAATATTTGGTTAGCGATTTTAGGTGATGTTGGCTTATTGATAATTTCTATCTTAAACTCTATGCGTAGTTTGGCTTTTGCTAAAATAAAAGCTTAAACAAAGGGTTTATTTTTATGCAGAAACTTAAACTTAAAGTTGATAATATGAGTTGTGCAGCTTGTGTACATAATGTACATAAAGCTGTTTTAAGCTGTAGTGGTGTTAGCAGTGTTAAGGTAAATTTATTTGATCATAGTGCAAATATTGAATTTGATAATAATAAATGCTCTAGTGATAACATTATAGAGGCTATAAAAAAAGCAGGTTATAATGCTTATTTATTTAGTGATAGAACTAAATTTACTCTCAATACAGATAAGTATAATTTAATAGCGACTATCATCTTTACTGTTATATTATTGTGTGTATCAATGCTTCCTATGTTGGGAGTTGATTTGGCACTTAGTGCAAAAGCTAGTGCCTATATACAATTATTTTTAACTTTAGCTATTTTTTATTGTTCCCATAAATTACTTATAGCAGGTGTCAAATCAGTAATATTGCGTAGCTTTAACATGGATAGCTTAGTAGCTATAGGTTCACTTGCTTCTTTTATATATTCATGTGTATCTTTATTACGATTACAAGCAGATGCTAGTGTACATCTTTTACATACAGTTTACCCTTTATATTTTGAGTCGGCAGCTTGTATTATTTGCTTTGTAAGTATAGGTAAGTTTATAGAGCAAAAACTAAAACATAAAAGCTCAAGTGCTTTAGAATCATTGCTTTCTTTGAGAGTAGATGAGGCTATAATTGAAGTTGATAATAATAGTAAAACTATTCCTGCTTTGGATTTAAAAATAGGTGATAAGGTTATCTTAAAAGCAGGTATGAATGCTCCATGTGATGGTGTGGTGATTAGTGGCTATGGTTTGTGTAATCAAAGTAAATTAACAGGTGAGAGTGTTTTAATTAAAAAACAAGTTGGGGATCAAATTTTAAGTGCTTCAAGTTTAGTAAGTGGTTATTTAGTTTTTGAGGCAAGTGCTGTAGGTGAAAATAGCACTTATAATAAAATTATAAATTTAGTTGATGAAGCTTTAGCAACAAAAGCTCCTATTGCTAAGCTTGCAGATAGCATTGCAGCTTATTTTGTACCTGCTATTTTTATAATATCAGTACTTAGTTTTTTAGGACATTATCTTTATACACAAGATATAAATATTGCTTTTAATTTTGCTTTAAGTGTACTTGTAGTATCTTGCCCTTGTGCTTTAGGCCTTGCAACTCCAGCGGCTATTATAAGTGGTTTTGCTTTATCTTCACGTTTTGGTATTTTATTTAAAAATACTTCTGTAATTGAGCTGTTAGCTAAAATTAACACAGTAGTATTTGATAAAACAGGTACTTTAACTTATGGAAATATGCAGATTATAAAAGTGTTTGGAGCAGATAGTGCTAAGCTTGCATCCTATACCCACATAGCAAGTTCTCTTGAGGCTTTATCTAGCCATCCGATAGCTAAGGCTTTTAGTTGTGATAAAAAGCTTTTTACTGTAAGTGATTTTAAAGAGCTTGCTCTTATGGGTATTGAGGGTAGTATTTTTAAGCAAAATTATAAGTTGTTAAATATAAAGGGCTTAGAGCATTATGCCATAGCAGTAGATAACTCAATACTTACTCAAATACATGAACATATAGCAAATGGCTATAGTGTTGTTGCTCTATGTCATAATCAAGAGTTTTTATGTGCCTTTGTTTTAGGAGATAGTTTAAGAGCCGATAGTAAATATGCTATTGAACAATTACATAAGTTAGGTTGTGAAGCTATAATGCTCACTGGTGATAATGAGCAAAAAGCTTCAAGTATCTGTAAGTGGCTTGGTATTAAAATTTTTGAAGCTAATATGTTGCCAGATGCTAAAGCCTTGTATGTGAAAAATTTACAAGAGAGTAAGCATAGAGTTTTAATGGTGGGAGATGGTGTTAATGATGCAGCAGCTTTAAGTTATGCAGATGTAGGAATTAGTTTAGCAGGAGCTAGTGATATTGCTTTAAATAGTGCACAAGTAATTTTACTAGATAGTAAGCTTAGTAATATTGTTAAAGCTATAAATATCAGTCGCAAAATATTAGTTAATATTAAGCAAAATTTATTTTGGGCCTTTGTTTATAATATTATATGTATACCAATTGCTGCAGGTTTATTTTATTACAACTTTAAGCTAAGCTTTAATCCTATGCTATCTGCTGCTTTAATGAGTTTAAGCTCTATTTTTGTAGTTTTAAATGCAGCAAGATTAAGTTTAACTAAAAGTGTAAGTTTAGATTTTAATAAAAGAGGTATTATGATTAATAAACAAATTATGATTGAAGGTATGTCTTGTTCTCATTGTACAAGTGCTGTACATAAAGCTTTAGAGGCTATACCTGGTATAGAAAAGGTTGATGTTAGTCTTGAGCAAAAATGTGCAAATATCAGTTGTGATGAAGCTCTTGATAATAGTATTTTACAAGATGTTATTGAGTCTTTAAATTTTAAAGTTACTGCAATTAAGTAGGTTGAATATTATTAAATCAACTTAATAAATCAAGTTTAATATTATATTAACTGTAAATGATTTTTTTTGGCAAATGCAAAAATAAGATATTTGTTATATATCACATATGATTATAGATATTTTTAGTTTAACTTATTGATAATTTTAAAAAAATATTTTTATTTTAATTTTATTTAATTTTGAAAAAAAAGTAGCCTTTATCATATGATAGTCATTTGCAGTTAATTTCTTTAGATAATTTTATAAAAAAGTTCTAAAATAATTTCAAATATTTAGAAGTTAGAAAATTAATTTTATAAAGGAGCAAGGTTTATGTCCACATATCCATTTGAAGAAAATCATGATACCGTTTGTTATTGCATGAATGTTGATAACTTTACCATCAAAAAAGCTATTTATGATTTAAAGCTAAAAGAAGTTGATGATGTGGTAAGAGAGACTAAAGCAGGTGGTGGCTGTATGTCTTGTCATATGACAATTGAAACTATTTTAGATGAAGTATGGGCAGATCTTGAAAAAGAAGGCTTTAAACGTTACTAAAATTTACCCATAATGTTAAGGAAGGAAAAATATGTGGGATTATTCAGACAAAGTTAGAGATCACTTTTTACATCCAAGAAATGCACGCATTATTGAAGATGCTAATGCTATTGGTGATGTAGGCTCAATAATTTGTGGTGATGCTTTACGCTTAATGCTTAAAATTAATCCTGTTACTAATGTTATTGAGGATGCAGCTTTTCAAACTTATGGTTGTGGTAGTGCTATTGCCTCATCTTCTGCCTTGACTGAGATGGTTAAGGGCAAGAGTTTACAAGAGGCAGAAAAAATTACCAATCAAGAAATTGCAGATTATTTAGGTGGATTGCCTCCTGAGAAAATGCATTGCTCTGTTATGGGACGTGAAGCTTTAGATGCTGCTATTGCTCATTATCATGGTAAGAGTTATGAGCATGCCCATGATGATGGTGAAATTGTATGTCACTGTTTTGGTGTTGGTGTAAATAAAATCAAAAAGGTAGTATGGGAAAACCACTTAACTACAGTTGAAGATGTAACTCATTATACCAAAGCAGGTGGTGGCTGTATGTCATGTCACATGCGTATAGAAGAGATTATTGATGAGGTTTGGGTTGATCTTGAAAAGTGTGGAGTACCACGCCCAGGTTACGTGCCAACTGAAATACCATCAATTAAAATTACTACAGCAAGCTCAATTAAAGAGGCTAATTTTGCTTTAGATGAAGGAAGTAAGTCATCTGCAATTTATGAAGATACTAAAGCAATTGTAGCAGAGGTAGCTGCAGGATTGCCAAAAGATGGCAGCAGTCTTGAGTTAACAGCTATCAGTGGTGATGAAGTTTGCGTTAAGCTTGAAGGTCCTGTAGCTAATGGTATGTTAAAGGATATGACTTTAAACTTTATTGCTACAAAACTTAAAGAAAAAATTGGTCGTGAAATTAAGGTAGTAACAAGGTAAGAATATGGATAATAGAGATATGTATGCAGGCAAAGGTATCTATTTAGATAACAATGCCACTACTATGATTGATCCTAAAGTAGTAGAAGCTATGATGCCTTATTTTACTACTTATTTTGGTAATGCTTCATCTCAGCATGGTTTTGGTGCACCTGTAGCAAAGGCAATAGCAAAAGCTCGTGAGCAGGTTGCTGATTTAATTGGTGCTCAATATCCTGATGAAATTATTTTTACCTCTTGTGCAACAGAGTCAGACAATACTGCTTTGTGGACTGCTTTATGGACACAAAAGCAAAAAGATGAAATTGTTACTACTCATTTAGAGCATCCTGCTATTATTGATACTTGCTCATTCTTAGAGGCAAGAGGTGTTAAGGTTAAATATGTTAATGCAAAGGCCAATGGTGATATCGACAACGATGAATTTGCAAGCTTATTAACCGATAAAACCGCACTAGCTTCATTAATGTGGGCTAATAATGAAACCGGAAATGTTTATGACATTCCTACCTTATCTCAAATAGCTCGTGAGCGTGGTGTTTTATTTCACAGTGATGCTGTACAAATTGTGGGTAAGATGCCAATTGATGTTAAGAATACTGGTGTGAATATGTTGTCATTTTCTGGACATAAATTACATGCACCTAAGGGTATTGGTGTACTTTATGTAAGACGTGGCACTAGATTTTTACCATATTTACATGGTGGTCATCAAGAACGTGGTCGTCGTGCAGGTACTGAAAATGTGCCATACATTGTAGGTTTAGGTGTAGCTTGTGAACTTGCTAAAGCTCATTTAGATGAGTTAAATACTCGTGTTAAAAAGTTGCGTGATAAGCTTGAAGCTGGTATTGTAAGTCAAATTCCTGAAGTTATTGTGACTGGTGATAGAGATAATCGCACACCAAATACTTTAAATGTAGCATTTAAGTATGTTGAAGGTGAAGCTATTATTTTAATGTTAAATGAGTATGGTATTGCTTGTTCATCTGGTTCTGCATGTTCTTCTGAATCATTAGAGCCATCCCATGTAATGCAGGCTATGGGTATTCCATTTAGTGCAGCTCATGGTACTATACGCTTCTCTTTATCTCGTTTTACCACTGAGCAAGAAATTGATGAAACCTTAAAAGTTTTACCAGGTATTATTCAAAGACTAAGAGAGCTTTCTCCTTATTGGAATTTAAACAAGCCAAAACTTATTAATGCCACATCAGAATTTGATCCAGATGGTGTGGATGATATTCATAAAATGTAGTTCTATACAATTGTGCCTTTATGGCACAATTGTCTTTTAATGTATAAAATTTGCTTGTAAATAATATAAAATAGTCTAATATAAATTTAGGTTTTATTTTAAAAGAGATATTTTATATGTTAAGTAAATTTTATTTATCTGTATTAAGTCTATTCTTATTAATTACTCTCAATGCTTGTAGTTTTGAATCTCAAGCTCAAAAAGCTGTAAGAGGCTATATTGAAGCTGTTGCTGCTGAGGATATCAATAAGGCTTTAACTTTTATTGATATGCCAAAAGAGCTTAATGCTACAGAGGCTCAAGTATACCAAGGTAAGATTAAAGTTATGATTAGTAGTGTAAGTGCTATGATTAAGTCTAAAGGTGGTATTAAAGAGTTAAAGCTTGATAAAGAAAATAAAATTGATGGTGATCTTGTTGTGGTTAGTTTTGAGCTTATTTTTAATGATGGCAGTAATGATAAAGATAAAGTTAAATTAATAAAAAGAGATGATGGTTATAAAATAACATTTTAAAGCTTAAATTAGATGCTTAGCTACATATGCTGCTAAGCATCTGCAAATATTAATTATATGAATTAATTCAATAGATAATATCTTAAAAATACCATATAAAAAATAATTCTTGTAAAGAAATCAATGCTCTATAAAAAGCTTTTTATTAGTGTTCTTAGTCTTGTAGTTTTTATTTTATCTTTATTTATCTATTTATTTTATATAAGTTATGATCAATATGAAGCTAAAATTACGATTAGTAAAGATATTTCAAATAAAAAAGCAGATGCTTTAAATGTTCAAAATCTTGATGAATTTATAGTAAACATACCTAAGCTTGAAGTAGGGGATGTTATTTTGCGTCATGGCGTAGATAAAGAAAGCTATTTAATAGCTAAAGTATCACAAAGTAACTACTCACATGTAGCTATCATAGCAGCAGTTAATCCTATAGTTATCATACATGCTACAACTAATGATGATGTTAATCATCCTAATCAAATTATACAGTCAAGCCTTAAAGAATTTTTAAAAGAAGCAATAAATTTAGCTGTACTTCGTTATGATTTAAATGATAGCAGCAAAGAACATATCAGTAAGTTTTTATACTCACAGCTTGGTAAGCCATTTAGTTTTGATGATGGTGGTGTATATTGCAGCTTGTTAGTTAAGCAAGCTTTAGAACCTTATACTAAGCTTAATTTATCTATACAGGCTATTAACATTTTAGGCTTGAAGAAAAAATTAATTATGCCTCAAGCCTTTTTTGATGATGTTAATAATACTAAAGTCTTTATATCTAATTAGCAATTGATATTGATATTAATTGCTTTGAAGTTATTGCATATAGATTTAAATAAAGACATTCGATTATTATAGCCTTCAGTTTTATCAACCTCATAAAAATTATTGAAAAAGTCTTGACCATTGCTATAACGAGTCAATGAAGAATCATAATTATTAGCAAAGCTTGTTTTTGCTATCTCAAAGCTTGTAATTACACTTTGTACAGCATCTGAGGATTTACTATAAATATTAACCATTTGTCTGTATAAAGAGTTTATACGAGAGCTATCTAGTTCTTGATAATGACTAGCACTAGCACTTGAATATTGTGCAACCATATCTTGTTTAGCTTTTAGGTTCTTATTAAAACTAGTAATATTATTTTGTAGTTTATTATACAATCCATCACTTAAAAGTTCTGTAAACTCTTTACTTGCTCCTTTTTGTTTTAAAATGTCTAAAGTAGCTATTGCTTGTGTGGCTGCATTAAAAGCAATTTCTTCCTCACTTGAGTTTATATTTGAGCTATTAAAACCCTTATTAGCTTTTGCTATTTGATACATAGATGCTAAATTATTTAGGGTGTATAAATTATCCTCTTTATTTTCTTTTGTTTGTTCTGTTGTTACTTGTACATCAGCATTGTCATCTGTTTTCTTTGGATTTTTAGCTAAATCCTCAAGATATTGTTTATAGCCTTTATCTAATTCCTTAACAAAATCATCAAAGTTTATTTCTTTAAAGTTTATATTGTTTTTATTAGCATAATCAATACCTTCTTCACTTTGCAGATAATCATTAAAACTTGTAATTTTGTCATTAACAATATTGTGTATACTATCAATAATATCAGAACCTGAATTATTGATACCATATTCTTGTAAGAAACTATCACTACTTAAAGCATAGTTAGAAGCAAAGTCATTTAGTCCTTGATTAAAAGCAAGATCTAAATTAGCCATCATTTGCTCTTTATCTTCTTTAGTTAAACTATCATCAGCTTGAATATATTTTTGTAAATATACATAGCTTTTAGCTATTTCATCAAGATTACTTTCTATATCAATTTGACTTATATCTTTTAAAGAACGATCATCATTTAGGCTAAAGTTAGTAATAAATGAGGTAAATAATCCAGTTAGATTGTTTTTTAGACCAAATTTCTTAAAATGGTTTAGCAAGGTAGCCACTTCACTTATTCGTTCTTGAGTATTTACACTATTATTTGTATTATCTGCAGCTTGTATATTTTTGTTTTCAGATACATTGTTTACAGTATTTTGAGTGTTAACACTATAATTGTATGAGTTATGTTGTTTAATAGCAAAATCCATAATTTTTCTCCTAAGAAGATATACTTATAATATATCGTATCTATTTAAAAAAATTTATAGTGAATAGAGGAATATTGTTATACATATATTAGTTTTAATTTAGTAATTTAGAATAAAAGCAAGTATTGAGCTAAAAAGTTACATAGATTAATTTTTTGCTAAATATTTGTGCATTAGATGTAATTTAAGTTTAATTATTTGCTATTTTAAGTTATTGTTTTAGTCAAAATATATTTATTTATATTGCTTTTTGCTTTATTGCTACTAAATCTGTATCATACTGTTATATATAAAAGCTTTAGTATATAGCTAGTTTAAAGCTTGGTAAACTTATGTATAAGAGTTTTGTAATACTCTTGTTGCACTATTTAATAGCAAAATTATACTACAAATAGTTAAGGACAAATGTAATGGAATATATTAATTTAGTTAATGGTGGCTTAGCTCAAATTAAACCATATCAAGCAGGTAAACCTATTGAAGAAGTACAACGTGAATTAGGTTTAAAAGAAGTAGTGAAGTTAGCTTCAAATGAAAATCCTTTTGGGGTAAGTCCAAAAGCTTTAGAGGCTATGCAAAAAAAACTTGAATTTTGTAATTTTTATCCAGATTCTAATGGTTTTTATTTGAAGCAAAAGTTACACGATAAATTTGGCTACAATACTGACATGATAACATTAGGTGCAGGATCTAATGAGCTTATTAATCTAATTTTCCAAGCCTTTGTAAATGATAAAGTAAATGTAGTAATTCCTCGTTACTCTTTTGTGGTATATCCAATGGATGCTACAATCTGTAATGCTAAAATCAAATATGTAGATCTTGAAAGTGATTATTCTTTAGATTTAAATAAGTTATATGCAGCTATTGATGAAAATACAAGAATGGTAGTTATTGCTAACCCATCTAATCCAATTGGTACAGCTGTAGGTTATAAAGAGCTTAAAGAGTTTATTTATAAAGTTAAAGAAGATACTTTAATTGTTATAGATGAAGCTTACAATGAGTTTTGTGAAGATGATAATTACGAAGATAGTTATAACTTTATTAAAGATAAGCCAAATTTAGTTGTATCTCGTACTTTTTCAAAAGCTTATGGTCTTGCAGGCTTACGTATTGGCTATATGTTGGCAAATAGCGAAATTTCATCTATTTTAAATCGTTTAAGAGCTCCTTTTAATGTTAATGATATAGCTTTTAGTGCTGCTATTGCTGCTTTAGATGATGATATGTTTTTAGATAAAGTTGTTAAATCTAATAATGAACAGCGAAAAGTTTATGAGGATTTTGCTAAAGAGCATAGTATTTATATGATTAAATCACAAGCAAACTTTGTAACTTATGATTTTAAACAAGATGCAGCTCCAATTTATGAATATTTGCTAAAACATGGTGTAATTGTAAGACCGCTTGCTGCTTATAATTTACCTACTATGTTACGTATTTCAATAGGTACTAAAGAGCAAAATGCTCTATTCTTTAAGCATTTATCAGATTATCTACAGCAAATAAAATAATGGAACAATTATATTTACATAAAATTAATAAGATAGAGGGGCAAGTTGATTTAGTTGGTTCAAAAAGCTTAACTAATAGAGCTTTGCTCCTAAGTGCTTTAGCTAAAGGTACTACTAGTTTATCTAATATTTTATTATCTGATGATACGAAGTATATGCTTGAAGCTTTAACTAAGCTTAAGGTTAATTATACTCAAGATGATAATAAGATTGTAATTAATGGTTTAGATGGTACTTTTAGTGTAGATGGTTGTCTAAATTTATTTTTAGGTAATGCAGGAACTGCTATGCGTCCTCTAAGTGCTGCTTTAGCTATTTCTAAAGGTAGTTATATTTTAGAGGGTGTTGAGCGTATGTATTCAAGACCTATTGCCCCTTTAGTTGATAGTTTAAATAGCTTAGGTTTAAAGTTAAGCTATATGCAAAAAGAAGGCTATCCTCCACTTAAAATTGAAGGTGCTAAAGCTTTATCAAATACAGTAGCAATTAGGGGAGATATTTCTTCTCAATATCTAAGTGCTTTATTAATCATAGCTCCTATGTTAGAGCAAGGTCTTACTATCAATGTAATTGGAGATTTAATCTCTAAACCATATATTGATTTAACTATCAAGCTAATAGAGCATTTTGGTGCTAAAGTTAGTCGAGATGGTTATACTTGTTTTAAAGTAGAGCCTACAAAATATCAAAGTCCTAAAACTTATTTAGTTGAAGGTGATGCTAGTGGTGCTACTTATTTTATGGCAGCTGCTGCTATAAAGGGACATGTTAAGATTACTGGACTTGGTCGTAATAGTATTCAAGGTGACATTAAATTTATTGATGTATTGCGTCAAATGGGGGCACATATTGATGTTTATGATGACTATCTAGAGGTATTTCAATCACAACTTAGTGGTATAGACATTGATATGAATGATATGCCTGATGCAGCTATGACTTTAGTACCTATGGCTTTATATACTACAACACCTGTTAATATACGCAATATTGCTTCATGGCGAGTTAAAGAAACAGATAGAATAACAGCTATGGCAGAGCAAATGAGTAAGCTTGGCGTAAAAGTTTTAACTACAAATGATAGTATTTTTATTGATGCAAGTACTCGCAATCAAGATATAGTTGACTTTGATACTTACGATGATCATAGAATGGCTATGTGTATGTCTCTTATTGCTTTAGATAGAGATATTATCATTAATGATCCTAAGTGTGTTAATAAAACATTTCCTCAATATTTTGAGTTTTTAGCTAAGATTAGTGTTTAGTGTTAATAATAAACCCTACATTTTTATCTAGCAGGGTTTATTATTTTTTATAATTTATTTTTAGCTCTATACAAATATAAAGGCAGTTGATATATTAACTCTTAGTTACACTTTCTTTTTTAATTTCATTGTCTTCAAGTTCTTTTTTAATTTTCCTTATATAATCATCATTAACTTTATGATTTGCTTCATTGCAGTTAATATTACTATTTTTATTACGCAAAGAGGCTGGTAAGAAAAATGTTAAGTGAATTGAGCCTATAATCAATAAAGATCCTGCTAAAAGGAAGATATATTTTAAAGGTATAATACTAGCTAAGAAACCTGTAAGCAGAGGTCCTATAGCTCCACCTATCATTTGAGCTGAGAAGAGCAGACCAAATGCAGCACCACGCTCTTGTTGACAAGTTTGTGTAATTAAAATTGAATTTGCTGATGGGAATATACCACTAAATCCTAATCCTATAATAAATTGAATAATAGCAAATGGAATTAGGGTATCAGGAATGCATTGTGAGGCAATTAGCACTCCTGCTATAAATAAAGCTAAACGCAATGTAGTAATGAAGCCATATTTTTGACCATTAGTTCCCCAAAATGGAGCTGCAACTGCTCCACCTATACCAACTAAAGAGAAAATAATACCAGAGATAAGTAATAGGTTTTCAGTATTACCAATTAATTGCTTAATATAAAGTGTCATCATAGGTTGAATTAAAAGGATCACCATATTAGCAATACATGTAGTAAATAATAGTACTCGTACAGCTTCACGTGAAATTAAAGCCAAATAAACACTAGGTTGTTTAATACCTTTTTTCTTGTTCTCTTTAATTTTTGCAATACGCTCTAAAGTTGCAGCATCTTTAGGTGGTTCTTTAATAAAGAAAATAGTAATTAATACAATAATACCTAAAGCTATAGCACCTAGTATAAAACAATTACGCATACCAAAGCTTTGAGAGAGTATGCCGCCTAGAAGTGGACCTATAATACCGCCTGTAATATTAGCAGATTGCATAACGCCCATACATAAGCCAACTCTGTTTTTAGGAGCATAAGCAGACATGAGAGCAAGTGATGCTGGCCAAAGTCCAGCAGCAAAACCTTGCAGAGCTCTAACAAGAACTAATTGTAAAGGCGTGGTAACTTGTGAGGCTAAAAAATAACTAAGAGCAATAAGTACTCCTGATCTTATAATCATGAGTTTACGCCCTTGAACATCTGATAATTTACCCCAGATAGGAGCCATAAAAGCAGTTACAGCAAAAGATATAGCAAAACACACACCAGCCCACATATTGACATTATCATCAGTGGCCCCTAATTCATTTTCAAGGTAAAGCGGTAAAAAAGGGATCAGCATAGTGTAACTTGCTGACATCATAACTACATTACAAGTTATGATAGCTAGTACTATTTTCCAATTCATATCAAGATCCTTTTATTAGATTTTGTGTGGAAAAAAATGCTGCATAACTTCGTGTGTATTTTTACCACCAATATAAGAGCCAATAATACTACACAGCAAGCCAACACAAAGAGCTAGAACAATAGCATGCATATTGAATATATTAATTTTAAATAAACTTAAGCTAATATAACATATAAACGCACAAAGTACGCCTAATATTGCTCCATGCTTATTCATTTTACTCCAATACAGCCCCAATATTATAGGCCACAAAAATGCACATTCAAGCCCACCAAAGGCAAACATGTTGATCCAAACAACTATATCTTGAGGATAAAGGGCTAATATTATTGAAATTATACCAATCGTAATGGTTATAAATTTAATCAAAAGTTTATGTCTATTAGTTGAAAAATCCATGTTAGGTTTGATTTTTACTGACAAATCTTTAACAATTGCACTTGTAGCTGCTATTAAAAGAGAGCTTACAGTACTCATAGTTGCAGCTAAAGGGCCTATTATGGTAATACCTGCTAAAAGCGGATGCATATGATTAGCTATTAGATTAGGTATGACACTATCAGTACCACCTTGTGGTAATTCATCTATTATTGCTCGCGATAAAACACCAATTAAGGTCATACCAATCATTAAGGCACCACAGATAATAGTAGCAATAATCATAGCTTGATGAAGGCTTTGTGTGTTTTTATAAGTAATAGCACGTACTAAAGATTGAGGCAGACCTATAGTACCAAAGCCTACTAAGATCCAAGCTGAAAATAATAGTCCAAAAGGTAAAGCTCCATTAGCATTGACATCAAAAAACTTAGATATACCTTGCTCATTTAATTCAATAGCGTCTAATTTTAAAGCAATATTCTCAAGACCGCCTGCTTTATAGATAATAATATAAAATAAAGCTATCATACCTGTAAGCATTAAAACTGCACAAATAGCATCAGTGATAACTACAGCCTTAAAGCCACCTGAGGTATAAAGCACAGTGACAACAGCAAAAAGTAATAATCCATAACTATAATCAAGTTTAGTAATTGCACTAAAGATTTGTGCACCACCTATAAATTGGCCAATAATCATAGTAATGAAGAAAATAAGCATAATCAAAGCTAAGCTTATAGATAGAAATTTAGAGTTAAAACGCTTATCAATGACATCAATAATAGTAATAGCATTAATAGTACGTGAAATATAAGCTAATTTTTTACCAACTACACCTAGAAGTAGAAAGCCAGTAATAATTTGAGGTGCTGCAAAAACTACCCAACCATAACCTAAATTCCAAGCAAGACCTGGTCCTGAAATAAAAGAGCTAACAGAGCCATAGGTTGCAACTAAAGTCATAGCTAAAACTACACCTCCTAAGGTACGATTAGCTACAAAATATTCTTCAGTGAAATTAGGGTGATTTTTGGTTTTTTTCTCATAATAAAAACCAGTGATCAATAAGATAGCTAGAAAAAAGATAACAGGACCTAGGATTAATAAAGACATAGATTAATCCTCAAGACTAAAATTTTTCATAAAAAATTTAACAAGAATAATAACTAATATACAAGACAGGAGGTAACCACCTATGCAACTTAGAACAAACCAAAGTGGCATATAAAAAACATATACAATAGTATTTTTAAACAAGAAGATGCTAAGCCAAAAATAGATAAAGATGACTATAGCTATCATTAGAGTAGCCCAAGCCTCTTTATCCATTTGCTTAAACTTCTCTTTTTTAGAGAGTTTAGACATAGGAATTTTATTCTAAATTTAAAGATTTAATAAATTTTAAAGTTTCATGACCAAAAGCTTCTGATTTTAAAGCATATTCAATAAAGGTATTGATATAACCTTGTTTATTACCACAATCATGAGAGCGGCCAACTAGAGCATAAGCTTCGATTTGATCGATAGTCATGAGTAAATCAATAGTATCAGTTAATTGGAATTCGCCACCTGCACCTAAAGGAGTGCGTTTAAACAGAGGCCAAATTTCAGCAGGCAATACATAACGACCAACAACAGCATATTCTGATGGAGCTTCTTCTATGCTTGGTTTTTCTACAATATTTTTTATAGTAGCACACTCACCCTCTTTAAGGTCTACACCATTAATATCAACGATTCCATAAGAACTTACTTCATTGCGAGGTATTTTTTGTACCATAATTTGAGATGTGCCTGTCAGCTCAAATTTTTTTACCATAGCTGCTAAGTTATCATTACATAAATCTGCCTGATTTTCATCAATGATTACGTCAGGCAATAAGATAGCAAAAGGGTTTTTACCAATAATTGGCTGAGCACACATAATAGCATGAGCAAGACCTTTAGCTTCACCTTGACGTATGTGCATAATGGTTACATCTTTTGGAATAATATTTTGTACCTCAGCAAGCAATTGACGTTTTACACGCTTCTCTAAAGTAGCTTCAAGCTCAAAAGATGTATCAAAATGATTTTCGATAGCATTTTTAGAAGAGTGAGTTACCAGAACAATATTTCTAATACCTGCACTAACAGCTTCATTGACCACATATTGAATTAATGGTTTATCTACAAGAGGCATCATTTCTTTAGGTATAGCTTTAGTAGCTGGTAATAATCTAGTACCTAATCCTGCAACAGGAATGATTGCATATTTTATATTTCCATAATTCATATCTGGCATAATTTATTATCCTTTTCTCATTTCCTTTAAGGCTGCAAAAGCCTGTGGATTTTTTTTGTATAAGTAAAAACCTGTAGATAAGGCAAAGATCATATTTAAGATGCCATTTCCATAGCTCTTATAATTTACCCAAAAGAGCTCTGCTTGTTGTTCTGTGATATTGAAAATAGCTGGTAAATAAAAAGCTACAACCATATTCACAAATGCATTAAAGATAAAGTAGATCATCCATATTAGGCTAAGTTTTAGCCATATATCTGCAGGTAATGGTATTTCTTTACCGAAAATAAAAGCAAAAGGATTTTTTTTGAGCACAAATTGAAATAAGGCTATTATGAATGCAATTAAGATATTAATTACAGTAGCTTTCCATTTAATAATTTGTGGATCATTTAATAAAACAGTAGGTAAACCAAAGATAATTATAGCAACAGCTACCATTATTTGCATGCGAGTAGCATGTTTAAAAATAATTAATTGTAAAGAAAAAGCTACCACAGTTGTTGCCATAATTGCTATGGTGGTAGTTATCATATCATATGTATATAGATAAGTGCCTAAAAAGGCTACAGCAGGGGATAATTCAAGTAGCTTTGATAACATAACTCTCTCTAAAAATAGGTAAAAATTAATTTAAGTTACTTAAGATTATAGCAATATATTTTAATATAGATAAATTTATGATAAGAATAGATCAAGAAGATATTTTTGTCAATTTAATGGCTTAAGCTTGAGAGCAAAAAAGCTTTTTATTTAAGCTTTATTACTAACCTAAACTGCTCAGTAGCAGTTAGGTTAGTTTCTATGTGATAATAATTTACAAGACTTGTATTTAAGAGGCTTTACCTTTACCAATACTTTCAAATAAAATCTTGGCTACATCATCATACATAGTGGCATAGTAAAAATTAACGTTAGCTTTTACTTCTTCTGGTAACTCTTTAACATCACCTTCATTTGCCTTTGGTACAATAAGATTGTAAATACCAACACGACGTGCTGCTATAACTTTTTCTCTAATACCACCTATAGCTAATACATGTCCAGTTAAAGATAATTCACCAGTCATAGCAAAACCATTTTTAGGTTTTTCATTTAAAGCTAAAGATAAAAGCGAACTTGCCATAGTAATACCAGCACTAGGACCATCTTTAGGGGTAGCACCTTCTGGTACATGTAAATGTATACTAGCTTTTTTAAAGAAGTTAGCTTGTTTTTTACCACCAAATTTTTCAAGGCTTGATTGTATATAGCTGTAGGCAATTTGTGCTGATTCTTTCATTACATCACCTAAAGAACCTGTAAGCTTAAAGCCTTTTTCATCATTATTAATTAGACGTGACTCTACAGGCAGAGTAGCACCACCTACACTAGTCCAAGCAAGTCCAGTAATTACACCAACACCTTCAATATGCTTTTCACGTTTAAATGGAGCAGTACCTAAGAGATCTTCTAGCATATCTTCTTTAATGGTTACACAAGTCTCACCATTAACTAGTTTAACAGCAGCTTTACGTGTAAGTTTATCTATCGCTCTTTGTAAAGAACGTACACCACTTTCACGAGCATACTCTTCAATAATTTTTTCAAGCACGCTATCAGCTATCTTAAATTGAGACTTTTTAATATTAGCCTCCTTTAAAGAGCGAGGTAATAAGTGCTTTTTAGCTATTAATAGTTTTTCTTGAGCTATGTAACCTGAGAGTCTGATAGGATCCATTCTATCTAAAAGTGGCTCTGGTATTTTATCTTGAGAGTTTGCAGTACAGATAAATAAGCAATCAGATAGATCAAGTTTTTCATCTAAATAATGATCAAGAAAACTATTATTCTGTTCAGGATCTAAAGTCTCAAGTAAAGCTGCTGATGGATCACCTTGATAAGAGCGAGTTAACTTATCAATTTCATCTAGCATAATTACAGGATTCATTACCTTTGTTTCACGTAAGGCTTGTACAAGTTTGCCAGGCATTGAACCAATATAGGTTTTTCTATGACCCTTAATTACAGATTCATCATCTACACCACCTAATGATAATCTAAAAAATGGTCTATTTAAGGCTTTAGCAATAGATTTGCCAATAGATGTTTTACCTACACCAGGAGGGCCTACAAATAAAATAATTGAGCCTTTAGTTTCACCTTTTAAAGCACCTATAGCTAAAAACTCTATAATTCTATCTTTAACATCTTCTAAACCTTCATGATCCTTATCTAAAATTTCACGGGCTTTTTTAAGATCAATATGTTCTTTAGCAGTTTTACCAAAAGGTATAGTAGTTAACACATCAAGATAATTACGAGTTACTGCATACTCTGGTGAGCTGCTTTCTATAGCTTGTAATTTATTGAGTTCATTTTTATAACGCTCTTTGATGTGGGCTGGTGGATTTAATTTTTTAAAGCGCTTTTCAAATAGCATAGCATCTGCGCTTTTTTCATCCATCTTAATGCCAAGCTCTTTTTGAATTTCTTGCAGTTGTTCTTTTAAAAAGTAATCTTTTTGACGTTTAGATAGACGCTCTGCTACTGTACCTTTAATTTGATCTTGAAGTTTTGCAGCTTTAAGTTCATTTTTAATTAAAGATAAAGAGAATTTTAAACGATCAAGCAAATTGTACATATCTAAAACTTTTTGCAGCTGCTCACGGTTTGAGGAGGTAATAGCAGCGGCACAATCTGCTAACATTGATGGATCGTTTTGATTAAAGCGTAAAAGATATTGACGCATTTCCTCCGTATATAAAGGATTAAGTGGCAATAACTCTTTCATAGATGAAACTAAAGCCATAGCATAAGCTGTAGTTTTGATATTGATATCAGCATCACTTTCTTTTGGATCTACTTCATCTTTAGGATAGCTTACAACAGCGAGATTATTATTACTATAATCAAGCCAATTTTCTATACATACACGATGTAAACCCTCACAGATAAAGTGTACTTCATTATTAGAAGACTTAGCGTGTAAAAGGCGCACTACAGTACCTGTAGTTGGAAATGAATTTTCAGCAATATCTTTAGATTGAATATTATCAGGTATAGAAAATACAGCAAATAACTTATGCTCACTATCTGCTACTTCTAAAATTGTACTTTCCCATTCATTGCCTAATTGCACAGGTGTAATCTGACTAGGCATGATTGGTCTACCATAAATAGGTATGATATTTAATAACTTAGGATAACCTGCATCAATTTGTTCTTGCTTTTTTGTACTATCTTCATTGTTTTGTGCAATTGTAGTAGAGCTTTCTTGCTCTATATCTGATGCATTTAGATTTTGTTTTTCGTCTATCTTGCTTGTCATATTCTAATAAAGCCTTATTTTAGTGAAATCACAAAATCTAATATGGAGATTTAAGCTAATTTTTTCAAGGGTATAATCAGTTATTTTTATCAAAAACTAAAATAAATGGAAAATAGTTTTAATTCATTATTTGTAAATTAATTTTATAAAATTTTAAGTTGTTTGATGTTTTAATCTAAACTCTTTAGGGCTTTGATTATATTTTTTCTTAAATAGCTTATAAAAGTAGCTTATATTTTCAAAACCATGATCAAAGGCAATATCAATTATTGTCTTGTTAGTAGTAATTAGCTCTTTGGTTATTTTATTAAGCCTAAAATTATTTAAATATTCAATAAAGCTTGTATTTAATGATTTTTTAAAAAATCTACAGAAATATTGTTCACTTACATTAATTTTAGAAGCAAGATCAGTAAGACTAATAGGCCCACTATAGTGTTGATTTATATAGTCTAATATTACTTTTAACTTATCTTGATTAGAGCTATTTATTTTTATATTTTCATTAACTTCTGCAAAAACCTCGTGTTTATATAATAAATATATAATTTCAAGTAATTTTATTTTTATAATAAGTTCATCAAAGTCTTGCTGTATTTGAAAGTTGCATATAAAGTTAAATAAAGGGTCTATTAAATTAAATAACTTATTGTTTGTATAAATTATTGGGAGATTTGGCATATTACCACTTGCTAGATTATAAAAAACTTTAGCTTGTATAGTGTCATAGTTTATGAAACTTAACATATTTATATTAAAAACAATGGCATCTTCTACAGAGTCTTTAGGAAGAAATAGTGAGTGTAGGATATTACCTGGAATTATGATATAACAAGGCTCTTTAATACTTATTGGTTGAAGATTAATAGTTAGATTAATATTGCCTTTAATACATTTTATAATTTCAAGTTCAGGATGCCAATGTAAATTTACAGCGTTATCAAAACCTCCTTGCCATCGATATTTTGCAAAAGGAAAACTATTGCTGCCATGCTGCAATTTCTCTTTAAGCTCTTGTGAGTTTAAATTATTATTGTTCATTTAGTTTTTACCTAAAAAATAATATTGTTTAAGAGTTTAAAATAATATAAAGAAGGTTTAATAAAGTACAATTATATTATGTATAAATTTTAAAAAAAATGGGATCTACAGCGTATTTTATAAATTAAAACTATAACAAGTTTAAAATAGAGCAATTTTAGTTGAATTTTGTTAAATATTTTTATTTTTCCATTGCCTAAAATTAAGCCAACTTCATATTGCTATTTAAGGAGAATTTTATATGCAAGAACAATGGTGGCATGGCAAGGTTGCTTATCAAATTTATCCAAAATCATTTAAAGACAGTAATAATGATGGTATTGGTGATATACAGGGTATTATTAGCAAGTTAGATTATCTAAAAAGTTTAGATATAGATTTGCTATGGATTTCACCTATTTATGTCTCACCTTTTAAAGATCAAGGCTATGATATTGCTGATTATCAAAATATTGATCCTATTTTCGGTTCAATGACAGATTTTGAGGAGTTATTAACAAAAGCAAAAGCACTAGACATTGGCATAATTATGGATCTAGTAATAAATCATTGTTCAAATGAGCACATTTGGTTTAAAAGAGCTTTAGCTGATCTTAATTCACAAGAGGCATCATATTTTTATTTTAAACAAGGCAAAGATGGTAAGGAGCCAGATAATCTACGTTCATATTTTGGAGGCAGTGTTTGGGAAAAAGTACCTAATCAAGATAATTTATATTATTTGCATTATTTTACTAAAGAACAGCCTGATTTAAATTGGTTTAATGAAGATTTGCGTAACAAGTTATTTGAAATGATGAATTGGTGGCTTGATAAAGGTATAGCAGGTTTTAGAGTTGATGCCATCATGAATATTTATAAAGATTTAACATTTTCTGGGTTAAGTCCTGATGATATAGATGGCAGAGCTAATGCAAGCTCAATGACTAAGCTTCATGCTGATAAAGTTGGTACTTTTTTACATGAAATGAATACTAAGACATTAAATAAATATAATGCATTTAGTATAGGAGAGGCCTTTGATGTCAGACCATCTGATCTTGATAAGTTTATTGGTGATAATGGTTATTTTTCATCTATATTTGATCTTTCTTTTCGAGAGATTCTTGAAAAATGTAATGGTTATTATCAAATGCCATCTTTAGGTATAAAAGGATTTAAAGATTGTATATTTACTACACAGCAAAGAGTTAATGATATTGGTTTTGTTGCACCTATAATTGAAAACCATGATGAACCTCGAGGTGTTTCTTATTGGCTGCCTTATCAATGGCAAAATGAACAAGGAGCAAAAGCTTTAGGTACAGTTAATGTTTTATTACGAGGTATACCGTTTATCTATCAAGGTCAAGAGCTAGGTATGACCAATACTAGATTTAATTCAATTTATGAGTTTGATGACGTAAATGCTAAAAGTGAATATCAAAAATGTATTGATGCAAATATTGGTGAGCAAGAAGCACTTGATATTTTAAATAAGCAAAGCCGTGATCAAGCACGTGTGCCTATGCCTTGGGATGATAGCTTATTTGGTGGTTTTTCAAAGCATATACCATGGATTAAAGTTCATCATGATTATCAAAATTTGAATGTAAAAAAGCAAGAAGCTAATTTAAATTCAACTTTAAATTATTATCGTAGACTAATTAAATTACGTAAATCAAAAAAATTTATAGATATTTATAAATATGGCAAGTTTGAAGCTATAAATATAGATAATGATAATGTTATTGCTTATTCAATAGCTTATCAGAATAAAGCTATTTATGTAATAGCAAATTTTGATGCAAAAGATTTAGTATATGAGGCAAATTTAAAGCTAGAGCTTAGTTCTAATAGTCAAAATTGTATACAAGATAAAACTATCTATATAAAAGCAGGCAGTGCTGTAGTATTAACTAATATATAGGTGATTTTATGGCAATTTTGGCATTTGTAAATAGAGCAGATAAAGATCCTAATATAGGTATAGGGGAGAAGCTTGCTTATGGCTTAGGTGATTTTGCTTCTCAATTAATGTATATACCTGTAGGAATGTTATTGATGTACTACTATACAGAGTACGTTAATATCAATATTGCTTCAGTAGCTACTATAATGTTGCTGTCAAGAGTATTTGATGGAGTATCAGATGTTATTGTAGGATGGTTTATAGAAAAAACTAATTCACCTTATGGTAAGTCTAGAGTTTGGATTTTGCGTATGCTAATTCCTTTTTTTGTTGCTACTGTACTATTATTTTCTGTACCAGTAGGTTGGGATTATACTGCAAAACTAATTTATGTCTTTTTTACCTATAATATAGCTGTAACTGTAGTCTATACCGCAATTAATTTGCCGTATGGTGCTATGTCTACAGCTATGACTAAAAACTCATATCAAAGATCGATAATTGTTATTTATCGTATGTTATTAGCTACAGCAGGAAATACTTTAGCTCTATCTGCTACATTACCTTTAGTTCATTTTTTTGGTAATGACGCTAGGGCTTGGACCTATACTTTTATGGTTTTAATGTCAGTTGCATGTATATGCTTTTTTATAACTTTCTATTTTTGCCATGAAAGAGTTGTATCATCTTCTAAGCAAAATAATCATATGGGTTTTAAAGCTATTAAAAATATGTTTAAAAATAAGTATTGGTTAATGCTTACATTATCTATCATTTTTATGTTTTCAGCAGATATGATGATAGGTGCTGTCAATGTTTATTATTTAAAATATTTTTTACATAACGCAGATTTAGTAGGGATAGTATCTGTAATTATGAATATAGCAAAGGTGGCAGCAATGATTGTATTTTTGCCTTATTGTATTAAAACAGTAGGTAAATGCAAAGCTTTACTTCTTGCTTGTTTGATTATGATTATATCTTTTGTATTGCGTTTTTTTATTCCAGATAGTCAAACAATAGCTTTTTTTACTCTAGGTTTAATGGGTTTAGCTCAAGGTTTTACTTATGCTTGTTGTTTTGCCATGATCCCTGACACTGTTGAATATTCTGAATATTTAGATAATGAAAGGCATGAGGGACTTATCTATGCAGGAGCTTCTTTTGGAACTAAGCTTGCTGCTGGGTTATCAGCTATTGTTCCTGGTTTTATTATGGATGCAGGGGGTTATGTAAATGGAGCGGTATCGCAGTCATCAGAAGCTATGAGTGCTATTTTATATGTACATACTCTAGTACCTTGTGGTATGTATATTATTGCCTTTATTACAATGTCTTTTTATAAATTA
>CALXNP010000010.1 GCA_944389785.1 uncultured Anaerobiospirillum sp. | reverse complement strand
CAAGCGAGCCAGAATTTTAACTAGCTGTTTATAAAAACAATATTTTGAGCTAAAGTCTATCGTGCGTAACTACTGATTTAATACTTTGATGGAAAATACTATTTATAAGAAATATTATTATTGATTAAACATAAAATGAACGTTTGAATAGAACTTATCTAGTATATTATAGAAGGTTTTTGCCTCTGATAAAAAAGGCATATGTCCAGAATAAGCACATATATATGAGCTACATTTATTTTGTGTATTACAATAAAGAGAAAGACAACACGGTACAATAACATCTTTAGCTCCAAAAATATGTAAACTAGGAACTTTTAGGTGTTTAAAGTCTTCTCTTAAATCAGATAGTGTCATAAGATCAATACCATTTTGTAGTGTTTTAGTATCTAGGCTTTTAATCTTATTTTCAAGTTCTTTTAAACTAAAGTTTAAATGTGTGTCATCTTCTTTGTTGATGTGTAAAAGTTGATTTTTGAAAAAAAGTAAAACTAAAGATAATGCTCTTTTAGAGTGTAAGTATTTTTTATATTTAACAATAAGATTAGATGCTAAACCAGGCCAATTAGGATCAGATGGAAAACGTGGTGTACCACAAATTGTAACTAAGCTTGTAACTTTTGTAGGTAACATATTACAAACTTTGATAGCAAAAAGAGTAGATAATGACCAAGCTATAATATCTGTATTATCTTCTATAGTATTGTAAATAAGTTCAGAAGTTGTATTTATATCACCACTATATTGCTTTAAATGTTTACTCATACCGTAACCTGGTAGATCAATTAACATTACCCGTCTATTGCTATAATGTTCAGCTATGGATGTAAGATATGAAGAATCTACACCCCAACCATGTAGAATGGCTAGAGGTTTGCCTTGTAAATTACCTTGAAGCTTAAAGCCTAATTTTGCATCCATAGCTATTGACCTATTTAGACATTATTGATTTTTCTATATTCAATAAGATCATCAATACTAACTACACACATATCATGTAATTGAGCAAAGGCGCATACTCTAGGTAAGCGTGCCATATCACCATCAGGAGCACAAAGCTCACAAATTACACCCATCGGTTTAAAGCCTGCAAGTCGTGCAAAATCTACAGCAGCCTCTGTATGTCCTTCTCTTTGTAATACACCATTTTCTTTAGCAATAAGAGGGAACATATGTCCAGGATGTACTAGATCAGAAGGCTTTGAATTATCATCAACAACAACTTTAATTGCTTGACATCTATCTTTAGCACTTACACCAGTTGTAACATTGTCTTTAGCATCTATAGAAATTGTAAAGGCTGTTGTATGAGCAGATGTATTATTTTGAACCATTAAAGGTAATTCAAGCTCATGTGCTCTTTGCTCAGTAATGCATAAGCAAACAATGCCAGAGCATTCTCTGATCATAAAAGCCATTTGCTCAGGACTTATATTTTGAGCAGCAAAGATTAAATCACCTTCGTTTTCACGATCTTCACTGTCAACAACTAAAATGCCTTTGCCTTTTTTTAAATCATTTAGGGCTCTTTGCACTCTTTGTATTGAATTACTACCAAAAAGCTCTAATAGATTAGTACTACTCATAATCATCCTCATAATTTTTAATTACACCTTAATTTATTAAGGTATATGGTTTAACACACTTACAGTAGTGTATAGGTTCTTAAAGTTATTATAACATTATCATTTTAACAGCAAGAATAATATTTAATTTAATGTATGTGAGTTAAATTAAATTTATTTACTAGTTTTTATAGGTGGAAAATTAACTATTTGACTATTGTATTTATCTATATTAGTTATTAAAATCAAATACAAGTTTAAATTTATGTAGGCTATGTTTCTAAGTTAATTTAACTCTTTAAAAATTGATTATTTATATCATTAAGTTTATTAGTTATGACCAAACAACTAGATAAAGTAAATACACAAATACGTCTTGATAAATATTTATGGGCTTGTCGTTTTTATAAAACACGAAGCATTTCACGTCAAATGATTGAAGGTGGTAAAGTTGACTATAATGGACATAAGGCTAAGGCTTCAAAGATCGTGGAGTTAGGTGCTAAAATCAGTCTATTATTTGGTAATGATAGAATTGAAATTATTGTTAAGCAATTGTCAGATGTAAGAGGTCCTTATAGTGTAGCTAAAGAACTGTATGAGCAAACAGCTGAGTCAATTTTAAAACAAGCAAAGCAAAAAGAAATGCAAAAGTTAGCAAATAGTATGATCACTTATATAAATACTAAGCCTAATAAAAAACAAAGACGAGATTTTAAAAAATTTATGGACAATATGTTAGAGTAATATTGCTGTAGTTATGTATTGAAGAGTAATATAATAAGAAGCATATACAATATTAAATCAATATAAGAATTTGTTTTGATAGTAATAGATGATTTAAAGATATAGGTAAAATTTTTTTAGAGAAAATTGTTTTTATACAAGTAAAAAACTTGTAGTAGATAAAAACATAAAAGATAATTTTATCTTTGCAAAATACCTTAGTATTTTTGCAAAAATTATGGTGTAAGAATTAATTTTTTTATAAATACAAATATAACTATTTTATAAAAAAGTATTTTTTAGACTAAAAAATAGCTTATTAGAATGTAACTAAAATAGGACAAGCATTATGCAAAATGATGAAGTAATTAGATTTTTATTTGATAATCATGGTGTTAGAGGTGAGATTATGCACACAAATCTTGCATGTGCTCAAATGTTAAAACATCATAATTATCCAACTCCAATTGCAGATCTAATGTTAGATTTAAGCTCAGTTGCTGTCTTGCTTGCCTCTACTTTAAAAGCAGATGCAACTATTATGGTGCAAATTCGCGCAGGTCAAGCTAGTAAGCTACAATATGCTTTAGTAAATATTAATAATGATCTAAGCTTCTATGGCTCTGCTAAATTTGATACCTCATATGATTATAGCAATATGAGTTTTAAAGATTTAGTTGCAGATGATTCTGTATTAGTAATTAGTGTGTTTCCTAAAGATGGCACTAAATATCAAGGTATTGTAGCTTTAGATCAAAATACTTTAGCTTTATGTCTTGAGGAGTATTTTAAAAACTCTGAGCAATTAGATACTAAGATTTTATTGTTTAAAGATAATCAAACCTATCAAAGTGGCGGTATGTTATTACAAATTATACCTAACATTGATAATAATAAAGAATCTTTAGATCATTTACAGATTTTAGCTTCTACCTTAACAAATGATGAAATCTTTAATTTGTCTTTAACTGAATGTCTTAGTCGTTTATTTGTACATGAGCAGGTTAGAATTTTTGAATTGCAGGAAATTAAGTTTCAATGTATATGCTCAAAAGAGCATTTTACTGAAGCTTTAAGCTCTTTAAATCCTCAAGACTTATTAGATTTAGCCAATGATGAGTTTACTACCATTAAGTGTCAGCATTGTCAAAAAAGCTATATCTTTACTAAAGATGAAATTATGGATATTTATCAAAACGTAAGTAACCAACATCCTGTTGCATGAGGCAGAATAATAAATTAGTCTTATTTATTAAAAGATCAGACTTATGTGAGAAAAAACAACAAATCTCAAGTTGCTAGTAACTATTGAAGATAAGTTGTGTATATAAGTTATATTTTAAGAATAGGTTTTTAAATATGAAAAATATATTTCTTGGGGTAAATATTGACCATATAGCAACTGTAAGAAATGCCAGAGGTGGTCAATTACCTGATCCTGTTTATGCTGCATTTATCGCTCAAAGTGCAGGAGCTGACAGCATTACAACTCATTTGCGTGAAGATAGACGTCATATTACAGATAGAGATGTAAGATTAATCGCTCAAACTATACATACTAAGCTTAATTTAGAGATGGCCATAAGTGATGATATTATGGCTATAGCTAAAGCTATAGCTCCTGCTGCTGTGTGCATGGTGCCTGAGCGTCGTGAAGAAGTAACTACGGAAGGGGGGCTTGATGTTAAAGGAGAGCTTAAAAAAGTAAGTGAGGCTGTTGCTACTTTAACTAAAGTAGGCAGCGTATGCTCTTTATTTATAGATCCTAATAAAGAACAAATTGATGCAGCTTTACAAAGTGGTGCACCTTATATTGAATTACATACTGGTGCTTATGCTAATGCCCAAGGTGATAAAGCTCGTTATGAAGAATTCTTAAAAATTAAAGATATGGCTCAATATGCAAGTTCAATTGGTCTTAAAGTTAATGCAGGTCATGGACTTGATTATCATAATGTATCTGATATTGCTGCTATTAAAGAAATAGAAGAGCTTAATATTGGACACAGCATTATAGCAAGATCTTTATTTGTGGGTCTTGAAAATGCTGTTAAACAAATGAAAGATCTGATTGTACAAGCTCGTGCTCAAGCCTATATAAATTAATAATACAATAAGGCATATTGTGTTTTAACAATATGCTTTATTACTTATATATTGTTTTATAAATCTAGCAATTAAAGAATACTCCCACACTATAATCCTTATTTGTTAAAATGTTAGATGTACAGAGTTTGTTAAAGAGTAACATAAAAATGGATCTTAGTGCATTAAAAAAACAGTTACCAACTATTACATCACGTAATGTTTTTAAGGTTAGTAAAATTTTTACAGTAGAGCAAAATCATCTAGTTTTTTCAAATGGTGCAGAGCGTGATTATGAGCGTATAAAGTCAAACAATGGTGCAGTTATGTGTGTGCCTTTTGATGGTAAGCATTTTATTTTAACAGTAGAGTATGCTGGTGCTTTAGAGCGCTATGAGTTATCTTTAGTTAAAGGTAAAATTGATGATAATGAAGAGGCTATTGTTGCTGCTAATCGTGAATTGCAAGAAGAGATAGGCTTTAGGGCAAATCATCTTACTTTATTAAAAGATGAGCTCTGTGTAGCACCTGGTATGTTAGAACTTAGAATGTATGCTTATTTATGTACTGATTTACAAGTAAATAAATTAAATGGGGATGAGCCTGAAGCTATTGAATGTGTTTATTTGACCCCTAGTGAAGTTAAGGAATTGATTTTTAATTCAAAATCATGTTTAACTGAATCTAGAACTATAGCTGCTTTAACTTTAGCTTTACATAAATTAGGCTTTTTATCATAGAGTCATAAAATGGCATAAATTTAAATTTATGCACCAAAATAATACAATTTCAGCTAGTTTCTTAAAAAATTTTTTATAATTGATCAAAAAGAATTAGACTAGATAGTAACTGATATGATCTATCAAAAAGTATTATTTGGGATTTTACTATATAGGAGCATATAATGCGCCATTTATTGACTGGCTTTGAATTTACTAAAGAGCAATATTTAGAGCTAATCAACTTAGCTTCACAAATGAAAGCTAATCCTAGTGCCTATATGGATTGCTTAAAAGGCAAAACAGGCACAATTATGTTTGAAAAGCCATCTTTAAGAACTAGAACTACTTTTGAAATAGCCTTATACAAATTGGGAGCTCATGGTGTTTACTTGGACTTGCAAGGTGGAGACTTAGGTAAAAGAGAAAGCATTGCTGACTATGCTCGCAATTTATCTCGCTGGACAGATTGCTTAATTGGTCGTGTATTTTCACAAAAAACTTTAGAGGAACTAGCAGCAACAGGTTCTGTTAGTGTAATTAATGCTTTATCTGATCTATACCATCCTGCTCAGGCTATGGCTGATTATATGACAGTAAAAGAGCATCTTGGTAAGCTTGAGGGCGTAAATTTAGCTTATTTTGGTGAGGGTAATAATGTTACTAACTCATTATTTATAGCAGGTGCTACCTTAGGTGTGAATGTTACATGTTTTAGTCCTTTAGGCAGAGGTCCTGATATTCAAATTTTTAATCAAGCTAAAGCTATTGCTGATAAGAATGGTTGCAAACTTGAGGTAAAGAATGCTGTTGAGTTTGATAAGAGTTATGATGTAGTTTACACTGACACTTGGGTTTCTATGGGTGATAATACTCCTTTAGAAAGTGTTAAAGCTTTATATATGCCTTATCAGATTAATGAGCAATTAGTAGAAAAATCAGGTGCAAAAATTGTAATGCATTGCCTACCAGCTCATCGTAATTTTGAAATTACAGATGAGGTTATGGATGGTCCTAAGTCTGTAGTCTTTGATGAGGCTGAAAATCGTTTGCACATTCATATGGCATTATTAAAAACTTTACTTGGATAATAATAGGATAAATAAAAATGTTAAAGCATGAAAAAAAGCAATATAAAAAGGTTGTATTAGCATATTCTGGTGGTCTTGATACTTCAACTATCGTGCCTTGGTTAAAGGAAAACTATGGTTGTGAGGTTATCTGTTTTGTTGCTGACATTGGTCAAGATCGTGAAGATTTAGTAGATGTAGAGCAAAAAGCTATTGCCTCAGGTGCTTCAAAGTGCATAGTACAAGATCTTCGTGAAGAATTTGTAAGAAATTATGTATTTGAATCTTACAAGACAGGTTGTTTATATGAGGGTGAGTATCTTTTAGGTACTGCTATTGCTCGTCCTGTTATTGCTAAGGCTATGGTTGAGTGTGCTTTAGCTGAAGGTGCTGATGCTATTTCTCATGGCGCTACAGGTAAGGGTAATGATCAAGTTAGATTTGAAAGTGCTGTAGCTGCTTTAGCTCCAACTTTAGATGTAATTGCTCCTTGGCGTATATGGGATATGCAATCACGTGAAGAGTTATTAGCTTATCTTGAAGCTAGAAATATTCCATGTAAAGCTACTTTAAAGAAAATTTATAGTCGTGATGAAAATGCTTTGCATACCTCAACTGAAGGTGGTGAGCTTGAACATACTTGGAATGCAGCAAGTGAAAATGTTTGGGTATTAACTAAGTCTCCAAAAGAGGCTCCAGATGAGGCTGAAACTTTTGAGCTTACTATTGAAAAAGGCATAGTAACTGAGCTAAACGGTAAAAAGTTAAGTGCTTTTGAATGTTTAGAGGCTTTAAATAAGTTAGGTGCTAAGCATGGTGTTGGCAGAATAGATCTAACAGAAAACCGTATGGTTGGTATGAAGTCACGTGGTTGTTATGAAACTCCAGGTGGTACCATTATTTGGAAGGCTTTACGTGCAGTTGAGCAATTAGTTTTAGATAAGAGCACTAGAGTATATCGTGACCACTTAGGTATTGAGTTTGCTCAATTAGTTTATGATGGCAGATGGTTTACTAAGTTACGTGAAGTTATGATGGCTGCTGCTAATTGTATTGCAGAAGACGTTAATGGTAAGGTTGTAGTAAGATTATATAAGGGTAATATTGATATTATTCAAAAGGATTCTCCAAACTCACTATTTAACTTTGACTTTGTAACTTTTGGTGCTGATGAAGTATATGATCAAGCTGATGCAGAAGGATTTATTCGTCTATACTCACTACCATCAAGAATTAGAGCTATTAATGAGTTAGCTAGAAAGAATAAGTAATTTTTACATGTTTTGATGTAAGCCTTCTGCTTTAACTACAGGAGGCTTTTTTGATATTTATAGGAAAATAATTATGGCTTTATGGGGTGGCAGATTTACTCAAGGTCCTTCTCAAAGATTTAAAGATTTTAATGATTCATTAAAGTTTGATTATAAGATGGCTCTTGAGGATATAACAGGTTCTATTGCATGGGCTGATGCAATTTATCAAGCAAATGTACTTAGTGCTAGTGAGTGTGAGCAATTAAAGCAAGCTTTACAAGAGTTATATACAGAGTTACAAAACGATATTGAAAAGATTGCTCATGAAGATGATGAAGACATACATTCATATATTGAGCGTCGTTTGATTGAAAAAGTAGGTACTTTAGGTAAGAAATTACATACAGGAAGAAGTCGTAATGATCAGGTAGCTTTAGATTTAAAACTTTGGTGTCGAAGTGCTGTTAAGGTAATTGAAAAATCTTTAATTGATTTACAAAAAGCCTTAATTACTAAAGCTAAGCAATATCAATCTTGTATTTTTCCAGGTTATACACATTTACAAAGAGCTCAGCCTGTAACTTTTGCTCACTTTATTTTAGCTTACGTGCAAATGTTTAAGCGTGATATAGCTCGTTTACAAAATGCTCATGAGTTAATGGAGTATTGTCCATTAGGCTCTGCAGCTTTAGCTGGTACTGCTTATGCTATAGATAGAGAAGCTTTAGCTAAAAGTTTAGGCTTTAAACATGCAACTGCTAATTCATTAGATGCTGTATCAGATAGAGATCATGTGCTTGAGTTATTATCTTGTGCATCAATTTCTATGTTACATCTTTCAAGATTAGCAGAGGATTTAATTATTTATAATTCAGGTGAAGCTAATTTTATTGAATTATCAGATCAAGTTACCTCTGGTTCATCTTTGATGCCTCAAAAGAAAAATCCAGATGCATTAGAGCTTATTCGTGGTAAATGTGGTCGTGTTATAGGTGCACTTACTGGTATGGCTGTAACAGTAAAAGCTTTGCCACTTGCTTATGATAAAGATCTTCAAGAAGATAAAGAACGTTTATTTGATGCTATTGATACTTGGCATGATTGTATTGATATGATGTCTTTAGTTTTTGAAGATTTAAAGTTAAATGAGCAAAATGCTATTGAAGCAGCTAAAGGTGGTTATTCAAATGCTACAGAGCTTGCAGATTATTTGGTTGCCAAAGGTATTGCTTTTAGAGAAGCTCATGAGCTGTCAGGTAAGGCAGTACTTTTAGGTATTAGTAAAAAGTGTGCTCTTGAGGACTTAAGCTTAGAGGATTTAAAGAGTATTAATCCTTTAATTGAAAAAGATGTTTATGAGTGCTTAGAACTTAAAAATATTATTGAAAAAAGAGATGTAATAGGTGGTGTTGCTAGTACACAAACTGCCGCTGTACTTAAAGTTTTAGAACAAGAATATTTTAATTAATATTTTAGGCTCCACCTATATTAAATTATAGGTGGAGAGATTATAAAGCTTACACGCCTGTAGAGCCAAATCCACCACTGCTGCGCAATGACTCATCAAAACTGTCTACTATACTAAAATCTGCTTTAACAATAGGTAAAAATACCATTTGAGCGATTCTATCTCCTACTTTAATAGTAAACTCCTCATTTTTTCTATTCCAAATAGGAACCATTAAAGGACCTTGATAATCAGAGTCAATCAGACCTGTAAGGTTACCAAGTACGATGCCATGCTTAAAGCCTAATCCTGAGCGTGGCAGTATAGTAGCACAGATATATGGATTTTTAATGTGCATAGCAAAGCCTGTTGGAATTAAAACATTATCATTAGGTTTAAGCACTAGATCATGTTCTATCATAGCTCTTAAATCCATGCCTGCAGAACCTTGAGTTTCATAACGTGGTAAAGCAAACTCATTAGTTAGTCTAGGGTCTAAAATTTTAATCTCAACATTTAAGTTTTGCATGATTAATCATCATCCTTTGTATTAGTGTAATGCTCGACAATAAGCTCTAAAAGTTTAGCAGCTAGTATATTTTTAGGCATTTTATGTAGATGCTCTAAAAATCCTTCTTTACTATAAACAAAGACCTCATTATCATCGCTATTAAAACCAATATCACTACGTGATACATCGTTTAAGACTATTAAATCTAAATTTTTTGTTGCTAGCTTATAAAGAGCATTTTCCTCAAAGTTTTGAGTTTCAGCAGCAAAGCCTACACAATAAGGTCTATATTCTTCATCAATATTAGCAATGCTTGCTATAATATCTTTATTATTAGTTAATTCAAGAGCATAAATATCAGCTAGTGGATTTTTCTTAATTTTTTGATCATGTATGTGACAGGCTTTAAAATCAGAAACTGCTGCAGTAGCTATGATAATGTCGTATTTTTCTGAAGTAACCTCACGTAAACAAGCATCAAACATTTCATCTGCACTAATAACGTTACGTACTTTAACATTAGCAGGAGCTTTTAGAGTAACAGGTCCTGAAATTAAAGTTACCTCTGCTCCAAGTTTACTTGCAATTTCAGCAAGAGCATAACCCATCTTGCCAGAACTTTCATTGCTAATATATCTTACAGGATCTATGTATTCACGAGTAGGTCCTGCTGTTATTAGGATCTTTTTGTTAGTAAGTTTAGAATTAGGTAGTAATAATTGTTCTTTAAAGTCTAGTTGATTATTATATTTTTGCTCAAGATATAAATTGTTTTCTTGATAAGTTAATACATTGTTAGTTAAGTAAGCTAGTATAATTTTAAAGATGTCTTCAGGCTCTGCCATTCTGCCATTGCCTTTATCTCCACAAGCCATGTCCCCTTTACCAGGTCTAATAATATAATAACCACGAGAGGCCAATTTATTGATATTTTCTTGTGTGGCAGCATTTTCATACATATAGCAATTCATAGAAGGAGCTAACATAATTTTTTTAGTGCAAGCTAAAGCTGTAGCACTTAACATATTGTCAGCTAAGCCACAGGCAAGTTTAGCTATAGAGTTAGCTGTAGCTGGTGCTATAACAAATAAATCAATATCTTTAGTTATATTGATGTGGTCAATATTAGTAGCTTCATCAAAAATATCTATAGCAACATCATGACCTGTTAAAGCTTTTAATGTATTTTTATTAATAAATTCACAGGCAGCTTGTGTCATAATAACTTTGACATTAGCACCTTCTTTAACAAGTAATCTAACTAAAGTACAGGTTTTGTAGGCTGCTATTCCTCCACAAATACCTACTAAGATATTCTTATTATGTAATTGCATAGCATACTCCTAGATTGTGTGTAAAAATTATTGAATATAAATATGATTATAACACCATCTTTTTAGCATAGTCTTGCATAAACTCAGACATTTTATGAAATTTAAGTTAAGGTTTAATTTTAAAAATCTATATAATAATCAGTGTGCTAGTGCGTAAACATGTTTTATTAGCCAAAATTTTAAATAGTATAGCTAATTAATATGTAAGATAAATATTTCATATATACTTTTAAAAGTTTATGTATTTTTAAAAAGTGATCTTTTATCAGTATTTTATTTGACTTTTTTTTATTCTTAGCATAAAATGCCCTGTTACCACAAATTTAATTTTGTTCAGTGATTTTATCATTGTAACAAATCAGAGCTTTATACGGGGTTTTTTAACAATAGCTTTAGTTTTTATTTAGTAAAATAAAGCTTTTTATGTTAAAATTCGCCTACTTTGTTATAACCTTAAACAAATACTAATGTTATAGCTTAAATTACTAGCTATAATCGTGTTTTTATGATTTGGAGTGTGAATAGACATGTCCAGAGTTTGCCAAGTTACGGGTAAGCGTCCAGCAGTGGGTAATCACCGTTCCCACGCTAATAATGCCGCTAAGCGCCGTTTTTTACCAAACTTAAAGTTCCATCGCTTCTGGGTTGAGAGCGAAGGTCGTTTTGTAAGATTACGTGTTACCACCAAGGCTATGCGTATTATTGACAAGCGCGGTATTGATGCCGTTCTTGCTGATATGCGTGCTAATGGCGTTAACGTATAATAAGTAGGAGAATATCATGGCTAAGAAGGGTGGTCGCGAGAAGATCCGTTTAAATTCTTCAGCAGGTACAGGTCACTTCTATACAACTACTAAAAACCGTCGTACAACTCCAGGCAAGATGGAGATTATGAAGTACGATCCTGTAGTTCGTAAGCATGTACTTTATAAAGAAGGTAAGATTAAGTAATCTTTAAAACATATTGTTTTAATATAAAAGCTATGTCACGATAGTTTTTAGTTTAAATATTTTTAAATATCCTCTAATTTATTTAGGGGATATTTTCATTTTAGCATCTTCAGTTTTCATTTTTAGCCTATTAAATTTTTTAAGTTGTAATTAAATAAATATAGATTATCTTTAATATTCAGTTAAATATTATTAAGTTACTTTTATAAACTCTAAATTTTTTAGTAAAAATAGTTAAGAATAAATCATTAATTATCAAATTTAATTGATAGACTATGAGACAATGATATCTTATTGTATTAGGAGTATATATGCCTGAATTACCAGAGGTTGAGGTTACTAAATTAGGAATTATAGATTCTTTAAAAGACTATACTATAGAGTCTGTGTATTTTGGAAAGAAAAGTTTAAGAGAGCCATTAAGTCCTGATTTATTAAAATTAAAAGGAGCTAAGGTTATAGATGTAATACGCAGAGCTAAATACATTATTATTACTACTACACAAGGTTCACTTATTATTCATTTGGGTATGACAGGACATTTAAAGGTTTTAGCTAAAGATACTAAATTAGTGTTGCATGATCATTTTGAATTAGTTATGTCAAATGGAAAAAGTATTAGATTAAATGATAGTAGGCGTTTTGGATTAGTTTTATATGTAGATAAAGATACAGATCCTTATAGCAATAAGTATTTAAAAGATTTAGCAATGGAGCCTTTTGATAAAGCTTTTAATGCAGCTTATTTATATAATAAATTGCAGCATAAATCTGTAGCTATTAAGCAGGCTATTATGGATAATCATATTGTAGTAGGGGTTGGAAATATTTATGCTAGTGAGGTTTTATTCTTATCAAAAGTAGATCCTCATAGACCATGTAATAAGATTAGCTTAGCAGAGTGTAAATGTATAGTTAAAAATATTGTTAAAGTTCTAAAACAATCTATACAAAGTGGTGGTACCACTATTAGAGATTTTTCTGGTGCTGATGGCAAGATGGGATATTTTGTACAAAAACTTAATGTATATGGACATGAAGGACAAGAGTGTCCTATATGTAAAACAAAGATTTTAAGTGCAACTATTGGTCAAAGAAACACTTATTATTGCCCTAATTGCCAAAAGTAGTGCTTATTAAACTTAAGCTCATATATAAGCTTAGGTTTACAACAATTATTTATTATAAATATTTTGTTCTATAAAATTAGCCACAGCTTGAGGTACAAAGTTTCTTATGTCACCTTTATGTATAATTACTTCTCTAACTAAAGTAGATGAAATATAAGCTAAATTTCCTGAAGTAGGCAACATTACTATCTCTAGGTTAGGCATCATTGCTCTATACATACCTGTTAGCTGTATTTCATAATCATAATCAGCAACAGTTCTAACACCACGAACAAGAATGGAGGCATTTACTTGCTTTAAAAAATCTACTAATAGACAAGAAAAACTTAAAACTTTAACATTATTTAGATGTAGAGTACTTTCCTTTAAGATTTGTGTCCTATCTTCAAGTGAGATTAAAGTATGTTTTGATGGATTTTTAGCTACAGCTATAATAATCTCATCAAAAATATTGCTTGCTCTTTGTATAATATCAAAATGTCCTAAAGTAGCAGGATCAAATGTTCCTGGAAATACAGCTATTTTTTTATCTGTGTGTACCATAATTATTCTCTAAATAATTTTATACATTGTTAAGGCCTTATCTATAGAATTTTTAACCATATCAAAACTAATATAGTTCATAGCCTGTTTATTTTTCACTCTATAACGCCAAGGTATCTTATCACATCCTAATTCTAACTTAGCTTGTTGATTGTAAACAGAAACATTTAAATGCATATAGTTATAAGGTCCTACTCTTTTATCATTGTGTATAGCAAAAAGGCCTATAACTGGTGTGTTTAAAGCAGAAGCTATATGCATAGGTCCACTATCGGGACTTAGCATTAAAGATCCTTGTTTAATTACAGCTAAAAGCTCTGCAAATGTGGTTTTACCAGCTAAATTTATAAGTTTAAAGTTTACAAGTTTAGTAATATTATTACATAGTTCTTGGCAAATTGTGCTCTTATCTCCAATTAAAACTACTTCAAAACCTAGATCATGTGCATATTTAGCACATTGACTATAACCTAAAGATGTCCAATTTTTTTCTACCTTAGCTGAAGATGGGGAAATTAAAAATAATTTTTTATTAGATAAGTTCTTAGCCATATTAAGAGCTTGTTCTTCTAATTTAAAATCCCAAAATGGTTTAATTTGTTCAAAACCTAGGCTTTTTGCAAATTCTAAAAAACCACTTACCACATGTGGATCACTGCTCTTATTAATAACTTTATTAACAAAAAAACGTTGTCCTTCACGAGATCTTTCTTTATCGTAGCCTATTTTCAAGGGAGTTTTAATAAATAAAGAACACAAAGATGCTTTAATTGATGTTTGTAGGTTTAATAAAGCATAAAGTTTATGTCCATGTAAACTTGTAGTAAGCTCTCGCTTAAAAGTTAAAAGGTTTTTAAGTTTATCCTGTTTTAAATTTATTGCATGTATACTTATATTTTTATTATTACAACTTTGCGTAAAAACTGATGCAAATTTTTGATCTACGATAAAATGAATATGTAAAGGTTCATTACTAGCTTGCAGTAAACCACCAACTAAACCATAAGCATTAATACAATCACCAAGAGCAGTTAATCGTAGTATTGCAATATGCTTAATTTTATTATCATAGCTCATTACTTGGCCTTACATATTTAATTATATATAGGTTTTAAAATAATTTGTGCTTATTTGAAGTTATTAAAACTTTTTAATATCTATAAAATAAAAAAGCATAGCCAACCTTAGGGTAAAACTCAAATAAATTTATAATAGGCTGCTACGCTAAGTACATTATATGATTTTTCTTAATTAAAAGATACAGCCTATATAGCTATTTTTAGCTGATCTTTTAGGATATTAATCATGTATGATATAAAAGTTTATTGTTATAAAGATAATCAAAAATTAAGTTTATTTAAGATTTTAATTAGACTAAGTTAGGGTATTTATATTCTTTATATTAGGCTTTTTTGATAGAATTGTAAGGTTAATATAGCTTTAAGAGCAAAGCAAAATGTATAGCACAGTTCTATATTTACTAAGATAAAAAGCTTTATAGACTTAATAAGTTATTGTAAGAGAACTTTGTAGCTAATTAAATTGTTGCTTATAAGATAGACGCACTATAATTATATATTTTTAATTATAGTTTATAAGGTTTGAGCAAAATTAATATAACTAATAATGGATATTTGTATGTTTACAGATTCTTATAGTCATAAAACAAGGCTTGGTTTTAATGAGTATGCAATTATAGCTTTGTGTTTAATTGTATCAACTGTATTGAGTTTATATTATCAATCAAATCAGATTATAGCAGGCGATCAATTACAAATGCTACAAAAAGGATTTAAAGGTGCTATAGAGGGTGTATATCTGCCTTATGGTAATGAGGCTAGCACTGTAGGCAATGTACCAGGTAGTTTGTCATCGTTGCTTATTGGTATACCTCTTAGTTTTTCTTTAAATCCATACTCAATAATAGTTGTATTGACTGTTTTAAGAATAGTTGGAGCTTTATTGTTTATTAATGCTTTAACTTTACTATTTAGTCCACGTACTGTAGTTTTTGGTGCGGCTATTTATTTATTAAGCCCATGGTTTTTGTATGAAAGCTTAGTGTACAATCCCACTTATCTTTCTTTTGGAGCAGCTTTATGCTTTAACATGTTAGTAAGGTTACGTGCTTCAGATATTAATAATAAAAAACCAAGTATAGCAAGATTTAGTTATTCACTGTTGCTTATGCTTTCTATTGGTTGGTGTTTGCAATTACATTTCTCATGGCCTGTATTGGTAGCTTTAATTGGTCTTTTATGGTTAAAAAAGTCTATTAAGGTTAGCTATATTGGTATTATTGTTGGTATTGTATTAGTTTTAATTACTCTTTACCCTTATTTTAAAGAGCTTTTAGTAAATGAAGCTATACGTCATAATCCAGATCAAAGTGTAATAGAAGAGCGTTATTTTGGTTATGGATTAGTACATATTTATCCTTTATTTAAAGCTTTACTATATTGGATACGTTTTGGTTCACTGCTTATTACTAATAAAGCAATAGTACCAGATAGTTTTGGCAGTGGTATTATGCTTGAGAGTATAAGATATGCTTATATTGCACTTACACAAGTTGTTGGTGTAATTACTGTAATAATATCAGCTTATGCAAGTTACTATGTATTATTTAAAGTTAGAATTACTACTAGTAAAAATATCACATTTGTCAAAGACTTAGTACTTTGCTCAGTATTTGCTTTATTAATAGCAGCAGCTGCTGCTACTTTGGTACTTAATTATTGGCAAATTATTATTTTATATGCTTTTGCTATCTTACCAATACTAGTAATGATAGAGAAGAAAAAGAAATTAAATAAAAAATATATAGTATTTTTTATAATTTATGTTATTGCTATTAACTTAGTTGCTGCTAGCAATTCTAAAAAATTTAACTATCACTATTCTTACTATGATCAAGTTATGGCTTTTTATGAGCAAAATTATGCAAATCAAAGTATTAATCCTACATTTATAAATAGTGATAATGAAAAAAATATTGATGAAGATAAAATTGTTGAGGATACTAAAAAAATTGATGATATCAATGAAAATACATCAATAAAAGATTCACAAGAGTTAAATAATGCAAATGAGCAAAAAATTATAAACCAAGAAGAACAAACAACACAAACAGAAGCAAAGGTAGTAAATAATGACACACAAAAGCCAAATTTTACACAAAAAAATTTAGCTACTGATGTAGTATTAGATAAAGCAGATGCATCTTTAGAGTTTAAAGATGATCAGAAATTTAACAACGTAAATATAGATAAAAGTAATGGTCAAAGTGGTGTAATAGTTCTTGATAATAAATAGTTATTTAGAGGTTCTAGATGCGATTTAAAAGTGGGTTTTTAATTAAGTGTGGACGTTGTGATTATTTGATTAATCGCAGTATATTGCCTACAGATAAAAATCAAGATTATTATGCTAGTTTATTTGATGATAAAACCTTACTAACACAAGATAGTACACATGTAATTTGTGGTAGAGGAGTTACTTTATTATTTGAAAAATATGGTTTTAAATTAGTTTTACGAGAGTATCTGCGTGGTGGCTTTATTTCTAAATTTATAAAAAAATCATATTTGGCATTTTCAGCTAATGCCTATAGATCATTTATGGAGTTTGAGTTATTAAATAATCTTTATGCTCAGGGTTTACATGTACCACAAGCTGTTGCAGCTAAAGTAAGTTACTATTTTCCTATGGTGCAAAATAAGATAGTAACACAACAAATTGAGCATAGTTCTAATTTAGATACTATTTTACAAGAACGTGAATTAACTGCTGTAGAGTTTACTGCTATACAAGAACAATTGTGTAAGCTTTTTGAGTTAAAGGTAAAGCATACAGACTTGAATATTAAAAATATTTTAATTGATAACTCATCACAAGCTTTTATTATTGATTTTGATAAATGTTATATTAAATATGATTTTAATCATATAGATAAAGAACAAATTTTGCAGCGTTTAGAACGTTCTTTTATGAAGCAAAAGCATTTACATGAGGTGGCTAATAGAAAATTTTTTATTACAAATGAGCAAATTGCTAAGCTTATAAAACTTTAGCTAAATGTTTATATATACTATGCTTATAATTTTTATATAATATACTAAAGAGTAAGTCTCTAGGTAAATATCTATACTTGCTAAATATATGATAAAATAAGAATTGTAGGTATAGAACGTACCGAATTTATGCTTGCTGTAATTTTGAATATAGAGCAAGAAGCCTTATGGCAGTTCATATAGTTAGGAGCTATCTATGAAAAAGACAGTTATTATTTGTGACCATCCTAGCTTTGATACTTCAATAGTCAATAGAAGATGGTTGGATGAAGTAAAAAAATACCCTGAAGAATTTTTAATTCATAATTTACAAAGTAGCTATCCTCGTCTTAGCATTGATAAGGCAAAGGAGCATTCTATTTTAGAAAATAATGGTACTGTAGTCTTGCAGTTTCCTATCTACTGGTTTAATTCACCACCATTTATGAAACAATGGATAGATACAGTCTTTAGTTTAAATTGGGCTTATGGTAATGAATATAAGCTTAAGGGTAAGAATTTTGCTCTGGCTGTCACATGTGGTGGTACACAAGAAGATTATAGTAAAGATGGTGCACAAGGTCATACTATTGAAGAGTTTTTAAACTCTTATATTCAATCATTTAAGTATGTAAAGGCAGAGTATAAGGGTTGTTTTGTCTTCTATGGTGCACAGCCTAATATGGCAGATACTACTCCTACTGCAGTTAGTGCTAGAAACTATGTTGATTTTTTAAGAAGTATCGCTTCTTAAAAATTGCTCTAAATTATTTATTACTATGCGCATTAGCGCATAGTGATGTTAATTGTAATATTCTTGTATAGCTTTGTTTATATAGTTTAAACTCCTATTTATAGAGCCTCGCCCTTTTTCCTGTACATCTAAAGCATTCATACCATATTCAAGCAATTGATTTTTATTGCTGAATAAATTTAAAAGTAAGGTGCATAAGCGCCTATGATCAGGGGCTAAGAAAGCACCTTTAGCTTCAATTAAATTCTCAAATTGTTCTTTAAAATTGTAAAAATAAGGTCCTGTAAGTATAGGTATAGAAAAATAAGCAGGTTCCAAAGGATTATGGCCACCTATATCTACATAAGATCCTCCCATAAATACAAGATCACAAAGACCTAAATAAAGCTCTATTTCACCCATAGTATTACCAATTAAAATATTGGTATTAAAATTAGATAAATCAGAGTTCATCTTAGTTCTTAAACTAAAACTAATACGACGTTCACGCAAATAATCAATAGTTAAATCAACTCCACTTCGATGTCTTGGCACTATAATAAGTTTTAAGTCTGGTATTTTGTCAAGTACACTAAAATAGCTTTCTAAAATTAATTCCTCTTCACCATCATGTAATGAAATAGCTCCTAAAGTGTTATTTAAACGCAAACGGTGACGTAACATTCGATATTGTCTGTATAATTCCTCATTTGCTTTGAGATCATATTTTAAAGAGCCGGTTCTAATACACTTATCGTCAGCTACACCTAGTTCAATAAATTTATTTTTATCCTCACGAGTTTGTGCTAAGACTAGATCTATATTTTTAAATAATAAATATCTATAGAAATTTTTATGTTTAAGATAAGTTTCATAGGTTCTATCAGGCATACGGGCATTGATAATGCCTACAAAACATTTGTATTTTTTAGCTAAAGTTAATAAGTTTGGCCATAGTTCTGTTTCTACAATAAATAGATGGGTAGGTTTTAATTTTTTAAAAAATAATCTTACAGCACAAACACTATCAAGTGGAGCAAAAAGATGGATGGCTCCTTTAATTTTATAAACCTCATTAGCACCTGTCGTAGTAGTGGTAGTTACAATAACATTAACTTGAGGATTTTGGGCAATAAAGGTTTCAATTAAGGGTCTTGCAGCTATTACTTCACCTACAGAAACAGCATGAAATACCACACTATCATCTAAGTTATAGTTATAATGACCTAAAAGTTCGCATACTCTTTTGCCATAAGGTGGATCTTTTCTTTTCTTATAACATAAATACATAAGTCCTAATAACCCAAGTATAGGACTTGCTAATACATAAAGTTTATAAATTAAAGTGTAAATTAAATTTTTCATATATAGTTTTTAATGTAGTTTATAGCGGCAAGTGGTTTTAGTTCATGCAAACAAGCATAAGTATCAAATTTACAAGTTCTTTTAAAGCAAGGATGACAGTTTTGAGATGATTCAAGACACAATGCTTTATCTGATAATGGTGGTGTATATTTTGTTGAAGTAGAACCAAAAATTGCAACTTGTGGAATGTTTAAAGCTGCAACTATATGCATTAGACCTGAATCGTTACAAACTGCTGCCTTACACATAGATAATAGATCTAAAGCCTCTTCTAAATTAGTTAAACCTGCTATATTGTAAAAATAAGGGCTAGTTTGTACTAGTTTACTTTTAATCTCATTTACAATATTTTGATCTTTTTGAGAACCAAATAAGAGTACTGCTCCACCTTGTTCTAACCAAAAATCACATACTTTTGCAAAATATTGTGTTGGCCATAATTTAGCAGGACCATAATTAGCTCCACAGCCTATAGCTAAGTATTTTTTATGTGGATCTAAGTTAAACTTTGAAAGTAGAGATTCTTGAGCTTGAGCTTGTAAATGTGGATAAGTAATTTTATCCTTTAAAAAGTCCGCATTTTTACATACAGTTTTATCATAAGCTAAAGCTACATAGCGCTCTACCATGCGAGGATAATCTTCTTTATTAGTTCTATAGTTATTGAGTAATATATAACGATTTTCTCCAATAAAAGCAGTTCTTTTAGGAATATTAGCAAAAAAAGGTACTAATGCTGATTTAATGGAGTTAGCTAAAATAAAAGCCTCATCAAAATGTTCTTTAGCAAACTGACGACCTTGTATAAATCTATCTTTAAGTCTTAATTGTCCATGTCCAAATGGATTTTCATAAATAGCATCAACTTGAGGCATTCTTTTAATAATTGTATGTAAATAGCTTGGAGCATACAAAGTTATATGACAATTTTTGTCTAATTTTTTTAAACTTATGTATAAGCTCTGAGACATAATTAAGTCACCTAGCCAAGCTGGTGACACAATAAATATTTTACGTGACATAACTTTTTCCTAAGGCATATGCTATATATTTTAATTATTTTTAAGCTTTAGACAATAAAAATTACAAAAGTAGTTACAAGCTATGTCAAGTTGTAATAAAAATGTTATATTAACAAAAACGTTATTAATTTATTTTTGTTAGGATAATAAGAGACTAGTTATGATAATTGTAACAGGCGGTGCTGGGTTCATTGGCTCAAATCTTATAAAAATGCTCAATGACAGAGGTAATAAAGACATCTTAGTAGTTGATAATTTACAAGATGGGCATAAATTTGTAAATTTAGTAGATCTTGATATACAAGATTATATGGACAAGCAAGATTTTATTGAGCTTGTAGCAGATGAGAGAGCTTTTGCTAATCGTTTTAATCTTAATAAGATCGAAGCTATTTTCCATGAGGGTGCATGCTCTGCCACTACAGAATGGGATGGTAAGTATGTTATGAAAAATAATTATGAGTATACAGTTAAGCTCTTTAACTTTGCTATTGCACATAAGATTCCTTTTTTATATGCTTCATCTGCAGCAACTTATGGTTCAGGAGAAACCTTCATTGAAGGACGTGAAAATGAGCATCCTTTAAATGTTTATGGTTATTCAAAGTTTTTATTTGATGAATATGTAAGAGCAAAATTGCCATTTATTCAATCACAAGTAGTGGGTTTTAGATACTTTAATGTATATGGACCTCGTGAGGGACATAAAGGTTCTATGGCATCAGTTGCCTTTCATTTAAACAATCAAATTTTAAGAGGTGAAAATCCTAAGCTCTTTAAAGGCTGTAATGGTTATGCAGATGGTATGCAAAGTCGTGATTTTGTTTATGTTGAAGATGTCTGCAAAGTAAATTTATGGTTTTTAGATAATAAGGGTAGATCTGGTATTTATAATTGTGGAACAGGTCGTGATGAGCCTTTTTTAAACGTAGCTTTGGCTGTTATAAACTATCATGGTAAAGGTAAAGTTGAGTTTATTGATTTTCCAGAGCATTTAAAAGGTCATTATCAAAGTTTTACCCAAGCTGATCTTACTAAGTTAAGACAAGCAGGTTGTGATATTGAGTTTAAGACAGTAGCTCAAGGTGTTGGTGAGTACATGAAATGGCTGAATTCAAGATAATTCATAATAATAAGGAGTATAGCTTAGTGGGTTTGCTCCCATCTATGTTGCATGCTCAAAATTTTGTAAATCATATTAAAGTAAATATAAGTCCAACTTTGGACTTATTTATTAATGAAAATGTTAATGGTAAATGTGGTGTATTTATAGCGACAACTGATAGCAACTTAATTAGTACTTTAAAAATAGAGTTAATTAAGTTTATGCAAAAACCAGGTGATCTTAAATATACCAAAAATAGTTGGGAGGGTAAAAGCTCTGCCTTTAAAACTCAACGTCAAATATTTACCTCATATGATTTTTTCTCTAAAATTAAGTTAAAATCAATTACTAGTATTTTTGAGATCTTATGTATCATAGTATATTTATGTATGTTTGTAGATGAAAATACTATGATTGAACTTTTGGCAATTTTTAAAAGTGAAGTAAATTATTTTAATCCTTTATTTTATATAAAATTAATTACACCAGTTTTTTTACATTTTTCTATTTTACACATAGCCTTTAATTTAGTTATGTTTGAAGCTTTTGCACGTAAATTAGAGGATATTTTAGGTAACATAAGGCTGCTGTGTTTAATTTTAATTTTTGCTATAGTCTCAAATTACCTGCAATTACTATTTATGGATAGTTATTCTGTATTTGGAGGCATGTCAGGTGTAGTTTATGGTTTAATAGCATATAGTGCTATGTTAGCTACACGTGAGCGTTTTTTATACAGATTAAACTTTCCAAAAGGTTTACTAGTAATATCAGCTATCTTTATTGTCTTTGGCTTTTTCTTAAATAGCATTGCTAATTTATGTCATTTAGGAGGCATGCTTATAGGTATTGCTATAGGTTTATTTGATAGAGACAAATTAAAGTTATAAATTAGTAAGCCCCTCATAAAGGGGCTTACTAATTATTGATAGAGATAATTAGTAAATAAGAGATCTTGTATTACAGGATGACCAATACTATTATCAATTAATTTGGTTACACGCTCACGGCACTCACTTCTAATAGCCTCACGTCCTTCAGGAGAAGAAACTTCTTCATAGGTTTTTGAACCAAAGATACTTAAGATAGCATCACGCATAATAGCATCACGTTTTTTGACATCTTCAAGATCAGCAGTACTTCTTAGCATTACAATAACTCTAACTCTTAAGTAATGTAATTTACCAGATGGACTTGCACCAGCAATATTAGTGGTAAAGTCTGGAGTTAGATTATAATATCCTACATCATTAGTGACCATAGCATTGCTAAGTCCATTAGTTTGTGGTGTTACGTCTGTAGCAGGGGCAGGTTCTGCATCTGCTGCATAAACACTTGTAGATAGACTAAAGCCTATAATAAGAAGTATCTTAAATATACTAGACATACAATCTCCTTAATTTTTTTTATTTATAGTAACATCATTTGTTTTAAGTATAGCTACCTCACGTGCTGGTAGTAATGGCTCTGCAGCACTTAATAGTTTGCTAATCTTATTTTGATTGGTATAGATCATATCATTTTCTATGTAAAAATAATTATGTCTTAAAAATGTTTCTGTCATAATTTTAAATAAAATAGGATCAGCAAATTCAGGGCTATTGCGAGTAATTTCATTAGGTACACGTTTAGCTTGAGCAACACAATGCTTAATAAAGCCATCAACATCAATCACACCATCTTGTGTTTGCATAAGTGTAATGGCTGCTACTAAATAACGTATTAGGTTTAATTTAATAGAACAAGCAAGAATATAAAATTCCTCAAAACCATCTCCTGACAGGTAGTAGTTATCTTCTTTTTCAATTATATAACCATTATCTAAAAATGATTGTATATAGACTTTAATTAAATTATCAAGCACATCTTCTGCTATTGGTACATAAAGCTCATGTCTTAAAAAATAAAATAACGATCTTGTATGTATGATTACCATATCTTTTTGAATATGACCATTTCTAATTAGAATATTAGCAACAAGAGCAGGAAGTGCAAATAAGTGTAAGATATTATTTCTAAAATAAGTTAATTGTAAGGTTTGACCTTTGCTTGGACGTACAAAGATCATATTATCTCCTACATCATAAGTATGGAATTTTCTTAACTCTAATGCTTGTGTGATTAAAGTAGTAACATCTTCTTTAGGTGTTGTTGCTATACGTTTTGGATCGCATTTTAAAATATTAAGATACATATTTATGCATCTTTTTAAGATACGCATACTCATCGTATGATCAGTATCACTCATTAAAGCCATAGCACAAAGATTAATACCATTAACCATAGCTGCATCATTGATTCTAACTATTATTTCATGTGCCATTTTATTTACTGTATCAAATAGCCATTTAGGACGTGATCGACCACTACTATCAATATCATCGCGCCAATTTGGTACATGTTGTTTTAAAAAACGTGGTACTACTAATGGTTCACCAAAGGCAACATAACCACGACCATAGTATCTAAAACGTTTAAATATACCTAATAATTGCCATGCATTTTCTTTTTCTTTTTTAGCCCCATCTAATTCTTTCATGTAGGTACCAACTTCCATGACATGTTCATAACCTAGATATGTTGGTATAAAAGCAATGGGTCTTTCAATACCTTTTAATTGTGTTTGAACTGTCATTGATACCATACCAGTACGAGGTGGCAGTGTTCTGCCCGTCCGTGAGCGACCTCCTTCAATGAAGAACTCTGTGGCATAACCATTTTCAAAGAGCATAGCTAAATACTCTCTAAATAAATCTATGTAAAAATTATCACCTTTCATTTTACGGCGAATAAAATATGAACCACAGCGTCTAATTAAACCTCCTACAGGTGGAAAGTTTAAATTATCTCCTGAAGCAATTTGTGGGATAGGTAAGCCCTCTTGAAAAATTACATAACTTAAAAGTATGTAGTCCATATGTGATCTATGGCATGGTATGTAAATAATCTCATAACCATTTTGTACTAATTGTCTAACTCTATCAGCACCTACAATACTTTGACCATGATAAAAACGTTTCCAGAAAAAAGAAATAATAGTATTTAAAAACTTTAGTAATGGATATCTAGTATCAGCAGCCATGACAGAAAAAATTTCAAAAGCTTTTTGCTCAAGTTCATCTTGAGTAAATTTACCATTACTTAGTTCTTTATTTATTGCAGCTTTTGTTCCTTCTCTTTGACAAAGCTCTTTGATTAAATGCTCACGATTAGGAAAAGGTTTTCCTACTACTGCTCTTGCTTTTTTTAAAAAATGCAAAGCTACAGCACGATTTAATAACTCAGGATTACGCTTTGAAATCTTTTCATATAATGTTAAAGCTGAAAAGGGGTTTGAAATAATAGTACAATTATCATGACCTGCAAAGGTTAGGGTCAAAAATTTTTTGATACTAGGTGTTGGTGAGTCTATACCTACTAAAGCAAGTCCTTCATAGCTAGGATTACGTGACCATATTACAGTAATAGGCATAACCTGTATATCTGTGTGATATTTTTTACAAGCATCTATCCATGTTTGGAAAATGGCATTCAAACCAACTTTTTTAGCTTTTGAACTAAAAAAGCTAGGTTTCCTTAAAAAAGCAACTCGGCTTAAAGTTGAATCACCAATTTTTACTTTTTCAAAAGGAGAGGGTAAGTCCATTTGTTTAGTTAATCTTTCTATAGTAAGTAAATTTCCTATAGATGATGAAACTGTTAGATAAACAATAGGTTTATTTTTATCGATTTTAATATGCTTATGTGGCTCATAAGGAATAGGCCTACAATTAGTTGTGAGCCTAATTGGAAAATAAAAAATTAGTCTTAATATTTTATTTAACATGGCTATTTCCTTATACTTGTTTAGTATTATCGATGATTTTGATGCAATAAATTAATTTTAATAATTCTATAGTGGTAATGTTAAGTCTACCGTTAACATTAGTGTTAAGCAATGATTTAAGTATTAGTTTATTTAATATCTATTTTATACTTATCTAATCCTTTGGGTTTTTGTAGTGCTTATAACTTTATTCAAATAAAAATAGAACAAGTTTTATAAGCTTGCTCTATTTTAATAGCTTGTTAAAATAAGTTAAATCTTTCATCTAAAATTAATTTAGCTTTAGTTTAATAATTTCTTTAGACTTAATAAACAGTATTCTTTAACTAGTTTAAGTTTTATAATAAACAGTTAATAGTACAGCATGCAACAATAAAAAGAGTAGAATTATGGATACAGTAGCAATCAAAACACAATCTGTAATAGATGGTAAGTATAAAAAATTAGTTATGTTAGCAGGGTTTGCATCAGTAGCAACTGCTGTCATTTTAATTTTAATGAAATTAGTGGTATGGATTTTATCTGATTCTGCTAGTATTTTAGCTTCATTAACAGACTCATTAGTAGACTGTTTAGCTTCATTAATTAATCTTTTAGCTATAAAATATGCTTTAGCACCTGCAGATAAAGATCATAGGTTTGGTCATTTTAAAGCAGAGGCTTTAGCTTCTCTAGCTCAAGCTGCTTTTATTAGTGGTTCTGCTATCTTAGTTATTTTTCATGGCATTTCAAGTTTAAAAGCTACAGAAGTTGTAGCTAATGTTGATATTGCTATCTATGTATCAATTGCTTCTATCATAATTACTTGTATTTTAGTAAGTTTTCAGGCTATTGTTTATAAAAAAACAAAATCTGAAGCTATTGGTGCAGATAGAATGCACTATCTATCTGATGTTTTATTCAACTTAGGTGTAATTTTAGCTTTAGGCTTAGCTAAATTTGGTTATGTATGGGCTGACGGTTTATTTGCTGCAGTTTTAGGTTTATTTATTTTAAAAAGTGCTTTTGAAATTGCTAAAAATGCTGTTTCAGTATTATTAGATAGATCTTTATCTAATGCAGATACTGAAAAGATTTTAAAGGCTATTTTATCAGTACCTGAAATAGTTTCAGTACATGATATACAAACAAGAACTGCAGGACCGCAATGTTTTATTCAAGCTCATATTGTTTTACCATCAGAAATGTCATTATTACAAGCTCACGATATTACCGATAGAGCAGAAATAGCTATTTTACAGGAATTTCCTGAGTCTCAAATTACTTTGCACATGGAGCCTGATGAGGCTCAAACATTTAAAGAAGTACGTTTTTTAGATCATACTTCTTGTGAAGTACCTCGCTCTCACTATTTAAAATAGAGTCTATATTATGAGTAATACATATTCAAAAGATGTTTTTAAAGCTTTACATGAAAAAGCACTAGAAGTTTTAGATAAAGAACCGATATTAAGAGGGCATTTTAAGTTTTTAATTGCAGAGTGTGATAGTTTTAGTATGTGTCTATCACGTCTTATTGCTTCATTATTAAGTAGTGAGACTATAACTTATGAAGCTTTATTTGATATTTGTAATCTAGCTTTTGAATCTGATCCTCAAATTATAGAGGATGCAGCTATTGATTTGATAGCAGTATGTGAACGTGATCCTGCTGTAAAGAATGATTTTACTGTACCTTTTTTATATTTTAAAGGTTATCATGCTTTGCAATCTTATCGAATAGCTCATTGGTTATATAATCAAGGCCGTTATGAGCTTGCATTATATATGCAATCTATTATTTCGCATAATTTTGCTGTAGATATTCATCCAGAAGCTAAAATTGGTCATGGCATTATGCTTGATCATGCTACAGCTATAGTTATAGGACAAACTGCTGTAGTTGGTAATAATGTTTCAATTATGCAAGAAGTAACCCTAGGAGGCACTGGTAAGGAAAGTGGGGATAGGCATCCTAAAATTGGAGATGGTGTATTAATAGGAGCAGGAGCTAAAGTTTTGGGTAATATTAAAGTAGGTCTTGGAGCTAAGATTGGTGCAGGATCTGTAGTTTTAGCTGATGTTAAAGAGCATACAACAGTAGCAGGTATTCCTGCTAGAGTTGTGGGTAAGTGCTCTCAAAGCATGCCTTCTTTAGATATGGATCAACAGTTAGATGTAGATACTTTATGTACAGCAGCTTGTGGTATTGCTTGTATTAAAAGATAAGCATATTTGAAGCTGATAATTTTATATGAATAAAAAGCTTAAATAAGCTATAGGCAGGTTATATGCATATTAGCGATATACTCAAAATTGAATGTATTGATTTACAATCAAAGGTAACAAATAAGCAAGAAGCTATTGATCATGCTATTGATCTTATTTGTAAAAGTAATGCTATAGCAGATAAGGCAACTTTTAAAGCTGCAGTATTAGAGCGTGAGTCACAAGGATCAACTGGTTTTGGTAATGGCATTGCTATACCTCACGCTAAAAGTAGTGCTGTAAAACAGGTAAGTTTGTGTGCTTTAGTTATAAAACAAGGTATTGATTTTGATTCTCTAGATGGTGAGCCTGTTAATTTAATCTTTTTAATTGCATCTCCAATTAGTGTATCTAATGAGCATTTAGATGTGTTAGCACATCTATCCTCACTACTTATCGATGCTAGTTTTAAAGATTATTTAATTAATGCTCAAAGTCAAGATGAATTTTTATCTATTATTACAATGGCAGAGCAAAAGCATATAAATGCAAATGCTAATACACAAGTGGAGCACAATGAGCATAATGTCAATAAAGCTTATGATATTGTAGCAGTTACAGCATGTCCTGCTGGTTTATCTCATACTTATCTAGCAGCAGAAGCTTTAGAAACTAAAGCTAAACATATGGGTATCAATATAAAAGTAGAGACTGATGGAGCAGCTGGCAAGCGTAATGTGCTAACTGCTACTGATATTGCTAAAGCTAAGGCTGTAATTGTGGCAGCTGATAGAGCTGTAGAGCAAGAGCGCTTTATTGGTAAACCTATGGTTAAAGTTAGTGTGGTAGAGGCGGTTAAAAATCCTCAAAAACTAATAGAACAAGCTTTAAGCTCTAATTGTGAAATATATAATCCTAATGGTATGGATTATAAAACCAATATATTTATGCGTTTATATAGACATTTAATGTCAGGTATTAATTATTTATTACCTTTGGTTGCTACTGCGGGCATTTTATTTGCTATTTCTTACATTTGCAGTGATGGACATACTTTAGCTGATAAATTTTTTACTCAAATTGCAGTTAGTTTATCTGATTTAATTTTACCAATACTTAGTGCTTTTGTATCATTCTCTATTGGTGGACGTTTAGCAATAGTATCAGGACTTTTAGGAGGTGTTTTAGCATCTATAGGTGAGGCTGGTGTTATTGGTTCTTTAGTTAATGGTTTTGCAGGTGGCTATATAAGTTTATACTTATCAATACTATTTAATCGATATTTAAAAGCTGCTGATGCAACAATGATATTGATTCTATACCCTATATTAAGTGCGATCTTTACTTCTTTATTTGCACAATTTATTAGTAATGATCTATGTCATATCGCAAGTAGATATCTATATGATTATGTAGTTACAGGACATATTATAGTGGAAATTATCTTGGGTATAATTTTAGCTGTAATGATGTCTACTAATATGGGTGGACCTTTAAATAAGATAGCTTATAGCTTTGGTGTGTTAATGTTAGCTGATGCTTTACCAAAAGGTAATCATCAAAGCTCTATTATGCTATGCATTATGCTAACTGGTATGATAGCTCCATTAAGCTGTGGTTTTGCAAGTCTCATTTCAAAAACAGCTTTTAGTAAGGAGGAAAAGTCGTTGGCTTTAAAAACTATAGGCAATGGTTTATTGTTTATAAGTGAGGCTGCTATACCATATTTAAAGCAACATGGTATATCAATGCGTTTAGCTTTTGCTTGTGGTGCTATGGTGACAGGTGTACTTACTTTAGTTTTTGATGTTTCTATATGCTCACCACATGGAGGTATTTTTGTATTACCTTTATCAAATAACCCGTTATTAGCTGTATTATTTTTAAGTTTAGGTGTGATAATTTCAAGTGTTTTAAGCATTTTGTTTAGATGTAAATTAGCTAAGAGGCATAATGGCTAATAGCTTAAAAATAAGTTAAGAATATTGTATAAAAAAATACCTCAAAGTAAAAAGAGGTATTTTTTTATTACAAAATAACTTACTTTAGATCATCTATTAAGTTATTCATGCTTTTTTTGCATTTGTTTAGAGTCTCTTTAAGATGTTTATTTTCATCTTTGAGTAAAGCTAGCTCTTGTCGAAGACTTATTAGCTCTGTATCTTTAGTCATAGAGCCCTCACGACGTGAGCTTTGACTTTTTATTAAAGACTCTAATAGCTTAGCAGTGTGATCTAGTTTTTGGAGCATCTGCTTTTCTGCTAAAGTTAACTCATCATCGTCATGTTTCATTTTTATAATATATACCTGCTTAAGTCTTCATCTTCAACTAGGTCAGCAAGATGATCAATAACATATTGCTCATCTATTATAACCTTGGTACCTGCTTTATCTGGAGCTTCAAAAGAAAGATTTTCAAGAAGCTTTTCCATAAGTGTATGTAAGCGTCTAGCTCCTATATTTTCAGTTTTCTCATTAACTAAAAAAGCATCATTAGCAAGTTTAGTAATAGCCTCAGGAGTAAATTCAATTTCTACACCTTCAGTAGCTAATAATAATTGATATTGTTTAGTTAATGAAGATTGAGGTTCTTTTAAGATACGCTCAAAATCTTGAGCACTTAAAGCTTTTAGTTCTACACGTATTGGTAAACGACCTTGTAATTCAGGAATAAGATCAGATGGTTTAGCCATTTGGAAAGCACCTGAAGTAATAAATAAGATATGATCTGTTTTTACCATACCATATTTAGTTCTAACTTGACTTCCTTCAATTAAAGGTAAAAGATCTCGTTGTACACCTTGACGTGAAACCTCACCTCGTGAGCCTGTAGTATCTTTACCACAAATTTTATCGATTTCATCAATAAAAACGATACCACTATTCTCACATAGATTTATAGCTTCTGATTTTAAATCATCAGTATTAGTAAGCTTTTGTGATTCTTCTTCTAAAATTTCTTTAAAAGCATCTTTAATTTTCATCTTTTTAACTACAGTACGACCTGCTGTCATAGAGTCAAATAAAGATTGTAATTGGTTATTAACTTCCTCAATAGCTGAGTTGCCACCTATAATATTAACACTTGGTGATTTATCAGCAATACGAATTTCAATTTCTTTATCATCAAGCTCATGCTCACGTAATTTCTTTCTAAAGATTTGACGAGTATGATTATTGTCTTTATCTTCAGCACTTGCAGTAGGATTTGGAATTAAAGCGTCTAAAATACGCTCTTCTGTAGCATCTTCTGCTTTAATTTTATTTTTCTTAAAAGCTTCTTCACGTACTAACTTAAACGCAACTTCAGCAAGTTCACGAATAATTGATTCGACTTCTTTACCAACATAGCCTACTTCTGTATATTTAGTAGCTTCAACCTTAATAAAAGGTGCCTTAGCAATTGTAGCAAGACGTCTTGCTATTTCAGTTTTACCAACACCAGTAGGACCAATCATTAAGATATTTTTAGGGTATATTTCTGCTCTTGCTTTATCATCAAGTTGCATACGACGCCATCTGTTACGTAAAGCAATAGCAACAGCTTTTTTAGCTTCAGTTTGACCAATAATATAGCGATCTAATTCGCTAACAATTTCACGAGGAGTAAGTTCTGTCATAATTAATATTCTATAGTTTCAACAATATGATTTTGATTAGTAAAGACACAAATATCGCCAGCAATCTCTAAAGATTTTTTCACGATTTCTTTGGCACTTAATTCTGTGTTTTGACATAAAGCTCTTGCTGCAGCAAGTGCATAATTGCCACCTGAACCAGTAGCTAAAATATCATCATCCATTTTAACAACATCACCTGTTCCGCTAATTAAAAATGAAGCATTTTTATCAGCAACAATTAAAATAGCTTCAAGTTTGCGCAACATTCTATCTGTACGCCATTGTTTAGCCAAAGCAACACAGGATCTTTCTAAAATACCTTGATGTTCTTCTAATTTTGATTCAAAAAGATCAAGTAAGGTAAAAGCATCTGCAGTTGATCCTGCAAATCCTACTAAAACTTGATTTTTATAAATCTTTCTAACTTTTACAGCATTTGCTTTTAACATTGTGCTTTGTCCCATGGTAACTTGACCGTCACCACCTAAAGCTACAACATTTCCACGTCTCACAGACACAATTGTAGTCATGTTTTATCCTTGTTTAATTAACTAAAGCACATCTTGTTAATAAATTTTTATTAACAAGCTTATTATACATAGCTTTAGCCTCTTGTGCATTGTCAAAAGGCCCAACTTTTATTTGAAATAAACCATTGTGTTTGACTATAGCAGCTTTTATATTCATATAAGTAAGCCTTGCTTTTTGCTTATAGGCTCTTTGCAAAGTAGTGTAATCTTCACAATAAAGATTAGAACCAATATTGGCACTATATAAAGTTATAGTATCCATATTTTCAAGTATATCATTTGGATCATTTTTATTTAGATAAGGTTTAAGTTTAAGATCCTCATCACTTTCAATTACACTATCCCAAGTTAATGGTGCATTACCTTGATCTCGGTTTTTAAACAATGTTGGTATATTTCTAATATTTTCTTTATTTTCAGAAAATATTTGATCATGAGTTTCAACATTCTTACCATATTTAAGTTCTGTATCACTCATATCAATAACACCATCTTTGCTTATGTAAGATGTATCATGTACATCTTTATTATCACATTGATTTATACCAAATATAACAATAATAATAGCTGTTAAACTAAAAAATATTTTACATATGCGTCTATTACGATCTCGTTGTAAAGTAATTTGTTCAACAGCTTGTTGACTATTTTTTACAAATGTAGTTTTTTTAGTTTTAAAAAGCACTACATTTGCTCCATTACATTAATACCTAATAAAGCAAGACCTTGTTTTAAAGTGCGCATAGTTAAAGCACATAAAGCTAAACGACTTTGTTTATCTTGCTCACTTACACCTTCTTTAAGAACAGGGCAAGCTTCATAAAAACGCATAAATAAACCTGCAAGCTCAAATAAGTAGGTACATAATAAGTGAGGCATAGCTTTATTAGCTACATTATTTACAACATCAGCAAAGGCTAGTAATTTATTACCTAACTCTTCTTCATACTCATTGCTAATTGTAATAGTATAGTCAAGTTCACAATTAGCTTTTCTAAAGATAGAGGCAATACGACTATATGCATATTGTAAGTATGGAGCTGTATTACCATCAAAAGATAACATAAGATCCCAATCAAAAATATAATCGGTTAATCTATTTTTGCTTAGATCAGCATATTTTACTGCTCCTATAGCAATGTTGTGTATAATTTGAGCTTTGATATCTTCAGGGTAAGATGCTTGTCTTTGCTCTAGCATTTTAGCTACTCTATGTTCAGCTTCATCTAAGAGGTCTTTTAGCTTAACAGTACCTCCTGTTCTTGTTTTAAATGGTTTACCATCACGACCGAGCATCATACCAAAAGCTTCATGTTCAATTTTTACATTAGCAGGTGCATAGTTAGCTTTTCTAGCTATTGTCCAAGTAGCTTCAAGATGTTGATGTTGTCTTGAATCTATGAAATATAAAATAGCATCAGCTTTGAGTTTTTCGACACGATATTTTACACAAGCAAGATCAGTTGTTGCATATAGATAACCACCATCTTGTTTTCTAATGATTACACCAAGAGGATTACCTTCTTTATTTTTAAATTCATTTAGGTAAACTACCACAGCACCATCATCTACAACGGCAAGTCCTTTAGCTTCAAGATCTTGTACAATACCAGGGAGCATATCATTGTATAGACTTTCTCCCATAATATCTTTTTGTGTTAAGGTAACATCTAATCTATCATATATAGCTTGATTTTGCTGCATAGTCATATGCACTAACTTTTGCCACATGTCATAGCAATACTTATCACCACCTTGAAGTTTAACCACATAAGCTCTAGCTTTTACTGCAAAAGCTTCATCTTGATCGTACAAAGCTTTTGCATCACGATAGAAAGCCTCAAAATCACTTAAATTTAAGTTATTACCTTGTTCTTGTTCTTTTAATTCAAGGTAGGCTATAAGCATACCAAATTGTGTGCCCCAATCACCTATATGATTAGCTCTTATTACATTATGTCCTAAAAATTCAAGCACACGTACAACACTATCACCAATTACAGTTGATCTAATATGATGTACAGCCATTTCTTTAGCAACATTAGGAGCTGAGTAGTCTACTACTATATTTAGAGGTTGCTTTACTTTTGCTACACATAACCTATCATCATTTAGCATGTGCTTTAAAGATTTACTTAAATAATCTTTGCTTAGATAAAAATTAATAAAGCCAGGTGGAGCAATTTCTATTTTTGCTATTTTGTCAGAGCTTTCTATCTTATCTATAATTATTTGTGCAATTTCAAGTGGTTTTTTGCGCATGCTTTTAGCTAAAAGCATTGCTATATTGGTGGCAAAATCACCATGATTTTTATCCTTAGTTCTATCTATCTTGATATTTTTCAAGATATTATCATCTAAGGAATATTCTTGTTTTAAAGCACAGATACAACGATCTAATAAAGATTGAATGTGATTTTTCATATTGCTCCAAAAATCAGGTACTATTTTATTGACAATAAGGAGAATTACATTAACTAATCTGTTTTATTCAGTTAAGTTATTGTTGTTGATTAAAATCCATAATTGTTATTGAATAGTCCTTTTAGTAAGAATGTTTTTTAATTCTTTATCTAATGATGTTTAATTTATTAAAATAAAACTTATACAAGTACAAGATTTATTCTATATTGTTACTATGTGTGATGGTCTATTATAACAAACCTATTTAGCATTAAAATAGAATTTTTACTGTAAAACAATTTAAAGTTAAGCTATGTAAATATGTAATTGTCCATAAAATTTAATTATAAAGTTTTAATAAATATTATAAGGATCTACTTCAAGTGCAAAACGACAATCACCTTTTAATTTAAGCTGTGAACTCACAAATATACAAACTTTACTTAGTATTTCGTGGAATAAAGTTTTATTTGCTGTTTTAATAAAGATATGTAAATGCAGACGATTAAATCTTTTTTCAATTTTATCAGAGCATATTGGTGATATAAATAAGTCATCACTTTGGTAATTTATAATAATAAAGTGTTCAATTTGCTCAAGTAGTTCAAAGGCATAATCTCTAACTGTACTATTAGCTAAAATATATGCGATATTAGCAAAAGGAGGTAAACATTGTTCACGTCTTTGCTCAAGTAATTGCATAGCTATTGTTTCATAATTTTTATTGTAATTAACAAAATCATTCAATAACCAATGTGTAGTTTCATGACTTTGTATTGTTACTAAACCTTGTTTATGACTTCTTCCTGCTCTGCCTGCTACTTGTGTAATAAGCTGTAAAGATGTTTCAAGTCCACGGTAGTCATCAGTATATAAATTTGAATCAATATCAATGATACCAACTAAAGTAACATCAGCAAAATCATGTCCTTTAGCAAGCATTTGTGTTCCTATTAAGATATGAGCTTTTTTGTTATGTACTAACTCTAAAGCTTTTTCAAGCTCATTTTTATTTTGAATATTATCTCTATCAATACGTACAATACCTAAGTCTGGGTAACGTAATTTTAAAAATTCTTCAATTTGTTCGGTACCAAAACCATTTTCAAGTAAATCTTTATTATGACATTTAGGACAGCTTGTAGGTATATATTGCTGATAATCACAAATATGGCAAATTAATTTATGCTGAGTTTTATGTACAGTTAGCGGACTATCACAATGTTTACAAGTAAATATATATCCACAATTGTGGCACACTATATTTTTACTATAACCACGTCTATTTAAAAATAAAACAACTTGATCGCCTTTAGCCGTTATTTGTCCTATAAGATCTTCTAGTTGGTTGCCTATGCCTGTTTTTAAACCATCAGTTAGTATTTGTGTTTTCAAATCAACAAGCTCTACTTTAGGTAGAGTAGCATTAGCAGCTCGATGCTTTAAATATATAACACTATATTTATTTGTTAAATAGTTATTTATAGTTTCAAGTGAGGGGGTTGCAGAACCTAAAACAATTTTAGCATTATTATATTTTGCTCTCACAATAGCTAAATTTCTAGCATGATATCTAAAACCATCACTTTGTTTAAAAGAGCCATCATGCTCTTCATCTATCACTATAAGTCCTAAATTTTTAATAGGTGTAAATAGTGCAGAACGTGTACCTATTAGAATATATGCTTTATCATAATACATTTCTAAAAAGGCATCACAACGCTCTTTATCTGATAAACCAGAATGCATAGATACAATAGGAACTTTAAATCTTTGATAAAAACGATTAAACGTTTGTGGGGCTAATGAGATTTCAGGAACTAAAACTAAAACTCTTTTGTTAGAGGCCAGAGTATGAGCTATTATATTTAAGTAAACCTCTGTTTTACCAGAGCCTGTAACTCCATTTAATACAAAAACGTTAAAACCAGACTGAGAGTTTATTATATTTACAGCAGCTTGTTGTTCAGTATTTAATATTGGTCCTTTATTTTTAATAATATTATTTTTATCAAAACTATAATTAAAGGTATCTTTAATATCAAATAAACGAACAATTCCTTTTTTTATAAGAGCATTTTTACAGTAAGTGCTAAACCCTCTATCTTTTAATTCATTAACCTTTACTGCACCTTGTTTTAAAGTTTCAACTAAAGCTTTTTGATTATCTTTTTTAAGTAGAGAACTATCAAAATTAGGATCAACAAGCTCAAGGGCCATAATTTGCGAAATTTTAGCTTCAGATCCTGTGCGTAGTAATTTAGGTAGACATACTTGTAAGCATTGTCCTAAAGGATAGTGATAGTAGGCAGAACCAAAATTAATAGTATGCATAACATCTGTGGTAATTAAAGCTTTAGTATCTAGAAGTTTTGCCTTTTTAAGTTTTGTAACTGCAATATCTGAATTTGTTTTAATTTTAACAATTACACCAATTTCTTTAGAATTAGCAAAGGATACTTGTACTCTTGTACCTATTAAATCATTACTAATGTATTCATACTCTAATATATAATCAAAATTTTGAAACATGTGACGATTTACCGCAACTTCAATAATACTAAAGTTAGGCAGAGTTCCCATTTTTTATCCTCTTAAATAATAAGCAAAATTTATAGTATGAAACATTAGTATTTATTTTTGATGTATTTAATGACTTTAGGTATATTTATCGATACAAGTTTAAGTAATAAATTAGATTTTAAACTAAAGATTGCTTGAATCTAGTAAATAGATCCAATATAATAGCACAACTTATTTTTACTTGCATATGGTGTTGAGCGCAAGGTTGTGGCTCAAATGGCGATATGTTTTAGAGGATCCTATGAAAGAGAATATTCATCCAAAGTATGAGGAAGTAAACGTACGTTGCTCATGTGGTAACAAGTTTACAGTGCGTTCAACTGCTGGTCATGACATTGATATCGAAGTATGTTCACTATGTCACCCATTTTACACTGGTAAGCAAAAGATTGTTGATACTGGTGGTAGAGTTGAGGCATTTAAGAACCGTTTCGCTATGTTTGAAAAGGCTCGTGCTAAGAAGTCTTAATATATGTATACTAAAAAAGTGCCAGCAGGCACTTTTTTAGTATGTGTTAGTATTAATTAATATGTGTCAATATATATTTTAGTTATCCTAAATATTCTTATACAATCAATTAATCTGTTAATTAATCATTTAATATTAGCCTAATGTTAAAGTTACATATCATTAATTGTATTATGATATTTTTATTTTCTAGTTATTTAACATATAATTTTTTACAGCCTATACATTTACCTAGCTGCATATAGATATATTTTTTATTATTATTTTTATAGATTAAAATAATTTTTTTTTCATTTAATATCAAGCTGTTATTTCTAACTTACTGAAAAACTATAAAAATATTTTTGACTAAGCTATCAAATTTATAATAAAAATTAATACAGTTTTAATTAACATATTGATTTATAGTAATTTATATTAAAAAAGCAGTGCTTGAAACAAAATTAGGGTCTGATATACTTAGCTCTTGTGAGAATATTTTTCTATTGAAAGTATTAAAATTTAGAATAAAAAAGTTATTTTATCTTTTTTTTAATAAAATTTTACAGAGGGTGAATAAGTGGACGCTAAAAAACTACATGAGGAAGCATTAAATTATCATGCTAATCCTGTTCCAGGAAAGATTGCTATTACTTTAACTAAGAGTGCAGAAACTGCTTTAGATTTAACTTTAGCTTACAGCCCAGGTGTAGCAGAGCCTGTAAGAGAAATTGCTAAAAATCCAGCAGACGCTTATTTGTATACTGGTAAGGGTAATTCAGTTGCTATTATTTCAAATGGTACTGCAATTTTAGGTTTAGGTAACTTAGGTCCTCTAGCTTCAAAGCCTGTAATGGAAGGTAAGGCTTTATTATTTAAACGTTTTGCTAATATTGATGCTATCGATATTGAAGTAAAGCACAAAACTGTGGATGAGTTTATTAATACTGTTGAGTGTATTGCTGATACTTTTGGCGGTATTAATCTTGAGGATATAAAGGCTCCTGAATGCTTTGAAATTGAAAGAGAATTAATTAAAAGATGTGATATTCCTGTATTTCATGATGATCAACATGGTACAGCAATAGTTTCAGCAGCAGGTATCTTAAACGCTGTAGAGTTACAAGGTAAAAAGCTATCAGAATGTAAAATTGTATGTTTAGGTGCAGGTGCTGCTGGTGTTGCTTGCTCTAATTTGTTAATTGCAGCTGGTGCTGATAAGTCTAAGTTATTTATGGTAGATAGACATGGCGTTGTAAGATCAGATAGACCACAATATAACAATGGTGAGAAACCAAACTTTATCAATGATAGTGGTCCTAAAACTTTAGAAGAAGCTTTGAAAGATGCTGATATCTTATTAGGTGTTTCAGGTCCTGATCTTGTTTCTGATGAAGCTTTACAAAGCATGGCTCCTAAGGCTGTGGTATTTGCTTGTTCAAATCCAGATCCAGAAGTTGATCCTGAGGTAGTAAAGCGTTTACGTCCTGATATCATTATGGGTACTGGTCGTTCTGATTATCCAAATCAAATTAACAATGTGCTTTGCTTCCCATTCTTATTTAGAGGCACTTTAGATGTAAGAGCTAAGTGTATCAATACAGAAATGAAGCTTGCTGTAATGGAAGCTTTAAGAGCTATTGCTAAAGAAGAAGTTCCTGCAGAAGTAGTGAAAGCTGCTATGGTTGATAAGCTTGAGTTTGGCCCAGAGTATGTAATTCCAAAGCCAATGGATCCTCGTTTGTTACCACGTCTTGCTCGTGCTGCTGCTAAAGCTGCTGTTGATTCAGGTGTAGCTCAACTTCCTATGAAGGATGATTACATGTTATAGCAGTGAATTTGATTGATTATCAAATTTATATAAACTACTCCTTGTTAAACTGTAAAAGTTTACAAGGAGTTTTATTATATAAGCTTATTTTTTGTTTACTTTCTTACAAGTAAAGCACCACTCTCTAGATGTTCTGTGTATGGAAATTGATCAAAAAAAGCTAGTTTTTTTATTTCATGTGTTTTAGTCAATACTTTAAGATCATTGATAAAACTTTCTTTACCACATGAAATATAAATAATATTGTCATGTTTAGCAGTAAAAGCTAAAGCTTGTTCATCTTGCAGACCACTGCGTGGTGGATCAATGAATGTAGTGGTAAAATCGTATTCATCAAGATTTATTTTTTGCTCTGTAAGGCGTCTAAAATCTCTTATTTTTAGTAAAGCTTCTTTAACTTCTTGTGCACTTAAACGTACAAGCTTAGTATTATTAATATTATTTTGTTGTAGATTAAATAAAGCTGTTTGTGTTGGGACTCTAGCTACTTCTGTAGCTAATACTTTATTAAAAAATGGAGCTAAAGCTACAGTAAAAGTACCACTGCCACAATATAGTTCTAGCAGATCTTTAGTTTGTATTTGTTTAACACAATCTCTTGCAAAATCTAACATGTGAGTACAAGTTTTAGCATTAGGTTGACTAAAAGTACCTTCAACTTGCTTAAGTTTTAGTTTAGAACCATCTTGTAAATGATATGTTTCAATTACATAATCAATATCTGCTTGTATAAACTGTTTTTTAGCCCTTGCTATGATATCTACTTTAAATTTTTGAGCACGAAGCTGAGATTTTAAAGTTTTAAGTAAGTCTATAAAATTATTGGCTAAAGTTTTGTGATAGCATAGACATACAATGATTTGATCTTGTTGATTAGCTAAAAAGTCAATTTCAAATAATTTACTTTTAAGTTCTTGATGTTGACATATAAGCTCTTTTAAAGGGCTCATAAGTTCATCTATAGCTTTACTATGTATAGGACATGTGTTTACAATAATTCTTTGTTTAGTATTATTTATTTTTTCAAACATTATATAATCAAAACTATCTTGGGTTTGAAAAATGCTAAACTCAGAACGCATTCTATAGTATATAGGATCAGATTTAAAACATTGGGCTTGAGGTAGTGCTACTTGTAACTTGCTTAAATTTTTAAGCATAGCTTCAATTTTTTTATTAAAAAAATCATTATAGTTGAGATTATAATCTTGATGTGGAAGATTTTGTAACATTATTAGGCCTATTTATTTTAGAAAATTGAGTTTTTAAATAGAGATTTAATCGTGAATAGCACAAATTTTAAGAAACAAAAAATACTTTTTTTTGATTCAGGTTGTGGTGGTCTTAGTATATATCAAGAGGTGGTAAGCTTAAACAAAAATTTAGATCCTTATTATGTATTTGATAGTCAAGAGTTTCCTTATTCAAATAAAAGTGAAGATTTTGTTAAAGCAAGAGTATATAAAATATGTTCCTATATGCAGGAAAAATTTAATTTTGATGTAATTGTTATAGCTTGTAATACAGCAAGTACTATAGCTTTACCAATATTGCGTGATAGTATTAAAGTGCCAATTATAGGAGTTGTACCAGCTATAAAACCTGCAGCTTTTATCAGTAAAACTAAACATATTGCCTTATTAGCTACTGTAGGTACAGTAAAAAGACCATACACTCATGATCTAATCAAGAAGTTTGCAAGTGACTGTAAAGTTGAGCTTATAGGTTCTACAGAGTTAGTTAGACTTGTGGAAAGTAAACTTTGTCATAATAAAGTTGATATGCAGCAATTAACACAAATTTTGCAGAGTATTATGCAAAGCCAAAAAACAGACAGACCTATAGATACTATAGTATTAGGTTGTACACATTTTCCTTTTTTAAAAAATGAAATTCAATTTTTAGTAGGACCTAATTGTACTTTAGTGGATTCAGGTCTTGCTATAGCAAAAAGAGTACATTATGTTTTAAGTTGTAGTAGTGATAAGGCTTTACAACTGAATACTATTACTAGCAATACTCATGATGATATTAATTTGGTGGAACATAATGACATTGTTACTGCTAGAGCATTTTATGTTAATTATTTAGAACAAAAAGATAAGTACCAACAATGTTTCAAAAAATTTAATTTTTGTGATCTAGAACAAATAAATTGCTAGGATTAAAATATAAGTAAAATCAATAAGTTATAAAAAATATTAAAAATATTATGTAAAAATGTTTGACATGCTTAAAAAAATCCTTATAATACACCATCACTTGAGCACGACGCTCAAACAGTTCTTTAAAAAGTTGATACATGACAATCT
>CALXNP010000009.1 GCA_944389785.1 uncultured Anaerobiospirillum sp. | reverse complement strand
ACTAGTGGTTTTAGTGTATATTTATTTCTAATTTATAAAAATGTGAAGTTAACCATGTAGGTTAGTTCGCCATAAAAAAAACTATATAACAATTAAAATTCCTTCAATGTAGTTATATTATTATTCTTAAGTTGTGATGCAATACCTAAAACTATGTTTTATTACTATGAGTTAAACCTTAAGAAAAATCTACTTAAATTCTCAGAAATCTTCTCTAACAAAGTATAAGCATTTTGCATAGACTCCTGCAAGTTCATAGGTTTGTTACAAATACTAAAGATAGCATCAATATTGTGCTTATATAGTATATCTGCATCATCTTTTATACAGCCACAAAGTCCAATTACAGGTAAATTATATTTTTTAGCATGTGCTGCAACTCCTACAGGTGCTTTACCTTTTGCACTTTGTCCATCCATACAGCCTTCACCTACAATAACTAAGTTTGTATCTTGTAATTTTTGATCAAAATCCAATGTATCTAAAACGACCTCAATACCTCTTTCTAATTGAGCATTACAAAAATACATTAAAGCAGCACCCATACCACCTGCTGCACCTGCACCACTTACATTGATAAAATCACTTTTTAAATCTTTAACTAAAACCCTAGCATAATTTTGCATAGCATTTTCTAATAATTGCAAATCACCATCTTTCATGCCCTTTTGTGGACCAAAAACATATGTTGCACCATTATCTCCAATTAAAGGATTTGCTACATCACAAGTACCAACAACTTTTACATTTTTAAATCTATTTAAACAGGCACTTGCATCAATTTTAGCTATTAAAGCTAGATCTTGTGCTGTTAAAATATGATCTAGTTTATTGTCATTTTGATCATAAAATATAGCTCCTAAAGCTTGAGCAAAACCAATACCTCCATCATTAGTAGCACTACCACCTAGGCCTATTTTTATATCAGTACAACCTAAACTTAAAGCATAAGAGACTACTTGTCCCAAACCATAACTTGTAGCATGTAAACAGCGTCTTTTAGAAATATCTTGTAACTCAAGACCACAGCTTTGAGCCATTTCAATTATACAAGATTCATCCTTAACTAAAATCTTAGCATTTACTTGTTGCTGATAGGCAGATAAAACCTCTATATTCTTTATTTCATAACCTTGATGCTGTAATACAGCTGCTAAAGAATCAATAAATCCCTCACCTCCATCTGAAATAGGACAAGCTATACACTCTATATTACTATCACACTTATGTATACCACTAATAACCGCATTACAAGCATCACTTGCACTTATACTACCCTTAAAAGAGTCTAGTGCAACTACAATCTTCATGATAAGAACACTCCCAACAAGCCAATGACAATAATGATTAGTTTAACAAAAAGTACGTATAATTTGAAAACCATTTTCAAATTATGCTTGACTTATTATAAAAGCAAATTTAAAATGAAAACCATTTTCAAATTTAGTTACAGGCATCGTTATGGTAAATAAAAGTAATTATAAAACTAAGCAAATGCAGTATTTAATAGACTTTCTTGAGCATAAAGAAAGCTCTCACTTTACTGTTAACGATATTTACCTGCATTTAAAAGAACACAATGTAAATATTGGTGTTACCACTATTTACAGACATCTTGATAAATTAATTAAAAGTGGTGATGTAATTAAATATATCATTGATAAAAATCATCCAGCTTGTTTTGAATATGTAAAACCCCACAGTAATCATAAAGACCATCACTATCACTGTAAATGCAAAATTTGTGGAGATATTCTGCATATTAAAAGCTCTATTTTTGAAGAATTAAAACAATATTTACAAAACGAACATAAATTTGCTTTAGATCTAACACAAACTACATTAATTGGTATTTGTGAAAAATGCCAAACTAAGTCTTAATATATTTTTTGGAGTCTTATCATGTTTAAATTAAAAAACTTAGTCATACTTTTGTTTGTAAGTATTTTAAGTTTTAATACTCAAGCAAAAGAACTCACTATTGTAACTACAATTTTCCCTATATATGACTTCGTAAATAATATTACTAAGGGCAATGATGAGGTTAAAGTTAAACTTTTAATGCAAAATGGTGCCGATTTACACAGTTTTGCTCCTAGTGCCAAAGACATGGTAGAAATATTAAATGCTGATGCTGTAATCTATATTGGAGGTCCATCTGATAAATGGCTAAATGATGCTTTAACCAACAATAACAAAACACAATTACATATACCACTAATAGATACTATAGGTCTAAGCTTACATAATGAAGAGATTGTTGAGGGTATGCAATATGATGAGCATGATCATCATGGACATCATCATGAGCATGAGCATAATCATGAACATGATTTAATCAAACCTACTGTAGCTAATGAAAATTTAATTGATGAACATATTTGGTTATCTTTAAAAAATGCTAAGGTTATGGTCAATGAAATTGCTAAACAATTAACTGCAATAGATAGTGTTAATACCACACTATATATTAATAATGCTAAAGACTATATTGCTAAAATTGACGCTTTAGATGAGCAATATGGCAAAACTATCGAAAATAGCAAATATAAAGAAATCATAGTGGCAGATCGATTTGCTTTTGTATATTTAGTTAAAGATTATAATCTAAATTATGCTGCAGCTTTCCCATCATGCTCTGCTGAAACTAATGCTAGCTTTAATACTATTGCCTATTTAGCTGATAAGTTGAATAAAAATCCAAATAATACATTGTTAACTTTAGAGCGTTCCGACAATAAAGTAGCTAATGCTGTAATTGGCAACTCTAATAAAAAACAAGCTCAAGTTTTAGTTCTTGACTCTATGCAGGCTGTAACTAACGCACAAATAGCTAATGGTATTAGTTATTTGAGTATTATGCAGCAAAATTTAAAGAATTTAGATAAAGCTTTAAACTAGAAACGTTATAAGGTTACACATGAATTTAATTAATGTGCAAAATTTAGATATAGGCTATGAAGGTCAAATCATAGCCCATAATATTAATTTTAAATTAGAAGAACAAGATTATTTATGTATTGTAGGTGAAAATGGCTCTGGTAAATCGACCTTAGTTAAAACTTTATTACATCTTTTAAAACCAATTTCAGGCACAATTGAACTAAATGGAATTAAAGGCAGTGATATTGGCTATTTACCTCAACAAAGTACTATACAAAAAAACTTTCCTGCTAAAGTATTTGAAGTAGTGCTATCTGCCTTTGCAAATCAAAGTTTGTGGCCCTTTTATTCTAAAGAGCAAAAATTAAAAGCTTTAAATGCTTTAGAAAAACTTGATATTACTCATTTAAAGGATAAAAGCTTTAAAAGCTTATCAGGAGGACAACAACAGCGTGTACTTTTATCACGTGCTCTTTTAGCCTCAAGATCTATTTTGCTCTTAGATGAGCCTGTCAATGGGCTTGATGCTAAAGCCACACACAATATGTATAAGCTTATTGAAAAATTAAATAAAGAAGATGGTATCAGCATCATGATGATAAGTCATGATTTAGATAGTGCAGTAAAACAAGCTAAGCATATCTTATATTTAGGTAAAAAAGTCTTTTATGGAAATGTAGATGAGTTTGCAAACTCTAAGCTTTATCAATATCTACAGGGTATGTAAAAATGTTGCAAATATTTGATCAAATTATCTTATACCTACAATACCCTTTTGTTATTTATGCAATTGTTGTAGCTGTATTAATATCATTGTGCTCAGCTTTATTAGGTGTAACACTAGTTTTAAAACAGTTTTCTTTTATAGGTGATGGATTATCTCATGTAGCCTTTGGTGCTATGGCATTAGCAGCTGTATTTAGTCTGACAAATAGTATGATCTTTATTTTAGCATGTACCATACTATGTGCTGTACTAATACTGCAAAGCTCACAAAACTCATCAATTAGAGGTGATGCTGCTATTGCTATGCTATCTGTGGGTTCATTAGCTTTAGGTTATTTTTTAATGAATATCTTTGCTACAGGTCCAAATATAGCAGGAGATGTTTGTGCTACCTTATTTGGCTCAAGTGCTATTTTAACCTTAAGCAAATTTGACATGTATTTATCTATTGCCCTATCTATATTGGTAATATTTTGTTATATCTGCTTATATCATAAAATCTTTGCTATTACCTTTGATGAGAATTTTGCTAAAGCTACAGGTCTTAGTGTTAAATTTTATAATTTAGCTCTAGCTATAATAGTTGCTATTATCATAGTCCTAGCTATGAATTTAGTTGGTTCTTTATTAATTTCAGCATTAGTTATTTTTCCTGCTTTATGTGCTATGCGTATTTGCAATAGCTTTTTAAATGTAACTATAGTATCTTGTATTTTATCCATAATTTGTTCTTTGATAGGTATCTTTGCTTCAATTATCTATTCAACTCCTGTTGGTGCAACTATTGTAATGGTAGATATTGTGGCCTTTATTATTTTTTACATAATTTCTTATGTTAAAGTCCGTATTTAGTAAATTTATATTAGCTAGTGTATTACTTACTTGCAGTTTAAATGCAAGCAGTAATGAATATATTGATTTAACTAAGCTTAATAATATTATGCTCTATAGTTTTGCCTCACAACTTGCTTTAGATGGTGAAAGTTATTTAAACAGCACTATAAAAGTAAGAGGTAAATTTGAACGTATTAAAGCCGATGAAGGTATTGGTGCAAATGAATATTATTATGCTATTAGTATTTATGATACAACTATGTGCTGTGTACAAGTTATAGAGCTGCAATTTAGTAATAGCAACTTACTAAATAGTATTAAAAATAATGATATTATCACTGTTGAGGGTATCTATAGCAAACAAGATTTTGATGGCCTTGAATTATTTTATTTACAAGTAACAAAGCTTATGTAATAGCTAAAATATACATAATGTATCTATTAAAATCTTTAGATATATCTATAAGATAGTGCTTATTTGCTTAAATTTAGACTTTAATTTCCAACATATTAAGAGTATAATTGAGTTTTCAGGAGCAGCATAAAAAATACTTCTCTCCTGAAATATTTTTTATGTCCCGTTCTTAATCTTTCACAAAAGTTAAAAAAGGGACCGCGTCAATGATAAATCCCCTCTTTCAAAAAGATATTATCTCCATCAGTGAATTTTCACGTGAGCATATTGAGATAATTTTAAAAACAGCTACTGAACTTAAACACAATCCACGTAATGATCTTTTAAAAGGTAAGTTAATAGGTGTAACTTTCTTTGAGGGATCTACACGTACTAGACTATCATTTGAAACTGCCATTCATAGATTAGGAGGTCAAGTTATAGGCTTTGCCGATGCTACTAATACCTCTCATGGCAAAAAAGGTGAAACCTTAACTGATTCTATTAGAATCATCACATCTTACACAGATGCTTTAGTTATGCGCCACCCTATGGAAGGTGCTGCACGATTAGCAGCTGATATTTCACCAGTACCTGTAATTAATGCTGGTGATGGTGCTAACCAACACCCATCTCAAACTATACTAGATCTATTTACCATTAAAGAAACTCAAGGTAGATTAGATGAGATAAATATAGCTTTTGTTGGTGATTTAAAATATGGACGTACTGTGCACTCTCTTGCTGAGGCTCTCTCCATGTATAATGCTAGAATTTATCTAGTATCACCACAATCTTTAGCTATGCCAAATTACATTTTAAAACACTTAGATAAACATAATATCAAATACTCTGTACATGATACTATTGAAGAAGTGATGCCAAAAGTGGATATACTTTATATGACTCGTGTACAAAAAGAGCGCTTTGATGAAACTGAGTATCAACACTTACGCTCTAAGTTTATTTTAAGCCCAGATATGTTAGCAGATGCCAAACCTAACATGAAGATCTTACATCCTCTGCCACGTATTGATGAAATTACTACAGATGTAGATAGTTCAGCTCATGCTTATTACTTTAAACAAGCAGCTAATGGTGTTTATGCTCGTCAAGCTTTACTTTCTATGGTATTAAATAAGGAGATTTAAGATGTCAGATAATCAAGAACAAAAAATTCAAAAAGATCATCTCCTTGTTGAAGCTATTGAAGCAGGTACAGTAATAGATCATATTCCACCAGGGCAGGCTATGAATATTTTGCGCTTATTTAACTTCTTAGGTAAGCACAATCATATTACTGTAGGCTTTAATTTGAGGTCTGGCGAGCTAGGTAATAAGGATATTATTAAAATTGCAGATGTATTCTTCTCCCCTACAGAAACTCAGCAATTAGCTATCCTTGCTCCTAATGCAACCATCAATCAAATTAAAGATTATAAAGTTGTAGATAAGTATCATTTACGCTTACCTCATGAGACTATTGGTGCTTTCTCCTGTCCAAATAGCAATTGTATTACTCATGTAGAAAAGCAAGCTCCTTCACGTTTCAAAATCTTTAAAGAAGGCGAGCAGGTTATGATGCGTTGTCACTATTGTGAGCGTGTTTTTGAAAGAGAAGTAGTATTAAAAAATAATGGTCTTGAGTCTTAATCAAGTATCAAAAATAAATATAAAGGTGGGTTCTTACCTACCTTTATATTTTTATTAATTAGCACAAGAACACTTACAGCCACAAGAGCCATGTCCATCTTTTAAGCTATGACTTTTAACTAAGTGTAAAACCTTGATAACATAATCATCAAAACCTAGCTTTTGACCTTCTTGTTGAGCTTGCATATGCTCTGCTGAATGTACCCACTTCATAACGCTTGCTTCATCTTCCCAAATAGAAATGGATACAACCTTTCCATCTTTATCTACACTAACATAACGCTCAATACTAACAAAGCCTTCTGCTTTTTTTAAATTACCTTCAAGAGAACGAGCAATTTGTAAATAGCTATCAACTTTGCTCTTATCCATAGTGGCTTCAAAAACAACATAAACTTGTGACATATAATCTCCTTACTTAAAATACTAAAATCTTTATCTGAACTACGTTTATAGTAAAATGTTTTTAATACTTTTGCTAACTTTTGCTCTTTATTATCACTTATAAGAGCTTAAGTGCAGCATCAATAGCATCTACACGTGTACCATGACTAGTAGCTAAACGTATAACTTTGTGTTCACTATCATATTCTTGCCAAACACTAAAACTTATCTTATCTTTAATTTCTTCAATTTTTGTATTTTTTACAATGACAAATATCAAATTAGTTGGACTATCTATAAAGAATTTATAACCTTTAGCCTTAAGTCCATCTTTTAATAGTTTTGCTTTAAGTACACTTTGTTTTCCTATATTTATATATAGGTTATCAGTAAATAATGCATTAAATTGAACACCTAATAAACGGCCTTTAGCTAATAGAGCACCTTTTTGCTTAATACAGGTGAAAAAGTGATCACATAATTTTGTGTTAGTAAAAACTATAGCTTCACCACATAATGCTCCACACTTAGTTCCACCTATATAGAATACATCACAACTATTTGCAATATCAGCTAAACTCAAACTATTTTCAACACCTAAAGCATAAGCAAGGCGAGCACCATCAATAAATAACGGTAAATGATATTCATTACAAACCTGCTTAATAGCACTAAGTTCTTCTTTTGAGTACAAAGTACCATACTCTGTTGGATAGGAAATATATACAAGACCAGGAAAAACCATATGCTCAAAACTTTCATCTTGATAAAAACCTTCAAGATATGTTTTTAAAACATTTGCCTCAAGCTTACCATCTTTACCCTCTAGTGCTAAAACTTTATGACCATCATGCTCAATAGCACCAGCCTCATGTAAATTAATATGCCCTGTGTTTACAGAGATTACTCCTTGATATGATTTTAAAATTGAGCCTATAACTATACTGTTAGTTTGTGTACCACCTACAGTAAAATAAATCTTAGCATTTTTTTTGTTACAAGCTTTTTTAATCTTTTTTGAAGCTTCTTTACAATACTTATCTAAAGTATATGTACCTAATATTTCTTTATTACTATCTACTAAAGCCTTTAGAACTAAAGGATGGGCACCATCTGTATAATCACTATCAAATACAAGCATATATGCTCCTTTTTTTATTTTAGCTTAAGCTTGATTATATAAAATCTTTGGTAAATAAAAATCAACTACTGTAAAAAATACTAATAAAAAAATATTGTATGCAAAATCTATCCTTACAAAATTTGATGACTATCAACAAATTGAATATAAGCTATAAAACACAGGCATTGCAATTTTTATATAAAAATTGCAAAATATTGCTATTAATTGAAATATTTTGCTAAAACAATTAAGATAAACTCTATCAAATTATATATTGTTATCCTATCAATAAGAGGTAAATATGGCAAATGTATCTACTATAGCAAATAAGCTTGGTATTAGTGCCTCAACTGTTTCTCGAGCTATAAAAAAGCCACATTTAGTCTCAACTAAGACTCATGAGTTAGTTATTAAAGAAGCTATAGCACAAGGCTATATTAAAGAACAAAAAAACAACAATTTACCATTACTTGGTATTATGGTTGCTGATCTAACAAGTTTTTTCTCTAATAGTATAATCCATTACATTATGGATTCTTTGAGTTTATCTGATTATCAAACTCTTTTATCTTGTACAAATGAAAGTCCTATAAATGAAAGCCAAATTCTAAGACAATGGAACAATTGCAATTTACATGGATTAATTGCTATGCCTCCTGCTCTTCAGTCAAAAAATATTCAAGAATTTGCTTTGACAACTCCTACTGTAATTATAGATAGAGATATTGAAAATATTAATGCAGATAAAGTGTTAGTTAATAATGCGTTAGGCATTCAATTAGGTATTGAATATTTAAAAGAACTTGGACATAAAAATATACTTTTTTTAAGTGGCAGCAGTCAAATTTATACCTTTGCTAAAAGATATGAAGCTGCTGCTGAAGTCTTATATGATAATTTACATATTAATAGAGTAGAGCTTAATAAATTACGCTATGATGAACTTTATATGGGTGCTTTTGAGTATGTAAATACAATTTATCACTCAACAAATGCTAAAACTTATAGTGCCATTTTTGCAGCAAATGATGCAATAGCTGCAGGTGTACTTTATGCTCTTTCTTTAAATAATATAAAACTTGGTGAAGATATATCTTTTATCTGTTTTGGTGATAGTAGGTGGGCTCGTTTTTATCCTAAAGCTATTAGTGTTATAAATCAACCTGTTGAGCAAATAGGTCAAACTGCTATTAATCATTTACTTGATCGTATCAATAATCCCAAAAAAGATTTTGTTACTACTATTTTAGATCCTATGCTTATTCCTCGTTCTTCAACAGCTAAAGCTAAGGAGGTTTTATGCTAAATTTACAAAATATTATCAACTCAAAAATTAGATGTGTAGGTCTAGGTGAAGTTTTATTTGATATTTTTGAAAATAATCCAAAATTAGGAGGTGCTCCTGCTAACTTTGCTTACCATTGCAAACAACAAGGCCTTGAGTCTATGGTGGTAAGTGCTTTAGGAGATGATAAACTAGGTCAAATTGCACGAGCAAAACTTGCTTTGCGTTTTTTACCTAATTATATTCCAACAGTTAAAGAGCAAACTGGTTATGTAGATGTAAAACTTGATGCTGATGGTATTGCTAATTATACTTTTAGTAATGATAGTGCCTATGACAATATACCTTTAACTGATGAGTTACTAGAAATTGCTAAAAGTGTTAATGTAGTATGCTTTGGTTCACTTGCTCAAAGAAATACAGTCTCTCGTCAAAGTATCTATGCTTTTTTAGATGCTATGGATGACAATAGTATAAAAATCTACGATATTAACCTAAGACAAAAATTTTACAATAAAGAAGTAATTTTAGAATCACTACATAGAGCCAATGTTTTTAAATGTAATGAAGATGAAATTGATATTATTTGTAATTATTTAGAATGTAATAACACAAGTTCAGATCTTTTTGCAAAACTTCAAAACTTAAATGTAAACTGCTTTATTTTTACTAAAGGAGCAGATGAATCACAAATATTTTTAAATGATAGCTTCTCTTGCATCAAAACTCCAAAAGTTAAAGTAGTAGATACTGTAGGTGCCGGTGATAGCTTTACTGCAACCTTTATTGCAAGCTTACTAAAAGGTGATGATCTATTTACAGCTCATAACAAAGCTGTAAAACTTGCTGCCTTTGTTTGTGAGCAAAGAGGTGCTATGCCAAACTATAATATTGATGAAGTTTTAAAAAATAAAAATCTTTAAGAAAATTAAATAAATTTGTATAAGGATCATAGACACTAAACTATGATCCTAATGTTAAATATTTGCTCTATTTTGATAATAATACTAAAGTCTCAACATGTGTACTATGTACAAACATATCATAACCTTGTACAGCCTCTATTTTAAAACCACAATCAAGCAAATCCTTTAAATCTCGACATAAACCTTTTAATGAGCAAGAAATTAAAGCAAGCCTTAATGGTCCTTTAATCTTGGATATAGCTTTAATTACATTTGTACCCAACCCAACACGTGAAGGATCTGCAATAATTGCATCAATTTTTTCTTTTGTTAAAGAGTTTATAACATCTTTAACATCTGCTGCTATAAACTCAACGTTTTCAACCTTATTTAAAAGCTTATTCTCATTTGCACACTCAATAGCTTCTGCAACAATTTCAACACCTATAACCTGCTTAAAATAACGACTAAGACCTAAAGTCATAGTACCAACTCCACAGCATAAATCTAAAGCTAAATTAGTATTGCCACTTGCACAAAATTCAATAGCTCTTTTATAAAGCTTTGCAGCTATTGCATAATTTACTTGTAAAAAAGAATTAGCTTTAAGGATAAACTTAAAGTCTAAAAAATTTGCCTCTATACTATCTTTACCATATAGCACATAAGATCTATCTCCTAAAATTTTATTACCAATATCTTTTTTAATACTTAAATTAAAACTAGTAATATTATGCTCTTTACCCCAAGTTTTAAGCTCATTTTTTACAATTTGAGGTAAATCTTTAGTAACTACTAGTACAAGCATTATTTGATTACTTGCACTTCTTAGCATTAAGTTTTTTATAATTAAGTTGTTATCAATAAGTAAAAGCTCACTATAACAATTAAAAAGCTTATCTAAACTTAGAGTAAGCTTTGAAAATAAGCTATCTTCAAGTAAACAATCATCAATTTTAACCAAACTATGTGTGTAGTTTTGATAGAAACCACTTATTATCTGTCCATCAATATAGGCATAATTACGTATACTTTTATAACGAGCTATATAGGGCTTAGATATATATACAAATTTATCTTGTGTAAAGTTTATACCTATAGAACAAAGAGCATTATCAATTAAAGAGCTTTTATATATTGCTTGAGCAGATGTACTCATATGCATTAAATGACAAGCTCCACAATTTATATAATAAGGACAGCTAACACTTACTCTGTCACTACTTTTTTGTATAATCTCAATTAAACTGCTATCATAGCGCTTTGAACCTTTTGCAAAGCTATCTTTGAGCTTAACTTTAATAGTTTCTCCTACTAATGTATTTTGTGTATAAATTTGTTTATCTTGATAATAGCTAATACCCACTCCCTTATCTGAGAGCTCTTGTACCTTTAGTATAAGCTCTTTGTCTTTATTGACCACTTTACTGACACCATTGTATAATTAAATAAAATCTGTCTATTATTATACAGAGGATCAAAACTATGTACATAAAATTAAAACAAGTAAAAGCAAGTATTCTTGCAATATCCTTAGGTGCAATATTAAGTTTAAGTGCTTGTACTAATAGTACAGGTTCTGTAGGTCAAACTATGTACTTTACTACAGGTACTATTGTCGGTATAGAAAAAATTGATGTAAAAAAGAATAATACAGATACTTTAGCAAATACTGGTATTTTAGCAGCAGTTGGAGCTGTAGCAGGTCAGCTTATTGGAAAAGACACAAAAGGTACATTAATTGGTGCAGGTATTGGTGCAGGAGCTGGTCTTTTAGGCTCATATATAGGTGACCGTGGTGAGGGTATGCGTCTTAGTGTAAAAACTGATAATGGTACTATTTTATTAGATCAACCATATTCATGTGACCTTAAAGTAGGTAAAGAAATCAGAATGATTAAACAAAAAGACGGCTCAACACAAGTACAGGTTAAAAATGGCAACAGCTACAAAACTGTAAGCTATGACACTAAATGTAATTAAATAAAACTGGATTAAAAGGAAACGTAAGACTTTTGAAGTGGTGGCCCATTCCCGACTTGAACGGGAGACCCAACGATTATGAGTCGTTTGCTCTAACCAACTGAGCTAATGGGCCACATAACGGTAAAGAATTATAATTTTATTTAATCTATTTTGCAAGCTTTTTTGATAAAATTTTGTTAATTTTAACTATTATCATCTCATCTTCTCTAGTCAAATTAGTTTTATTTAGACTAATACTGCGGCTTATCTGCTCTAATCTTTCAAATAAAACATTTTTTAATAATCTAATTACTAATTCACATCGTGCTTCAAATGAAATCAGATCTCCATCTTCTTTTTTTGAAATTAAATTAGCATAAATTAACTGATTAACCATATTAGCATATTTACTATCACGACAAATTTCACTAAAAGTAGCAGAATTAATATTGCTCTTATCTTTAATTAAATCTAAAAAATAACATAGATTATCAATACCTTTAACATCAAGCTGATAACATAACTTAACAAACCTATCTAAAGCTAATTGTTCTTGATAAATATTAATCAAAGCAGGCTGTTGTAACACAAAAGCAACTAAACGACGCATTGGTGTGGTTAAAATATCTTCTGTTTGCTCTGTTTTAAGTTGAGTATATTCTTTTTGCTGTGAAATAATTTTGCTATTTAACATATCAAAAAGCTTATTTTTATCAGTTTTTGTTACATTAGCAAGCATGGTAATAGTAACTAACTTGATAGAATCTACATTAAGCCTTGCAACATAGCTTAATACACTGCCAATAAAAGCAATCAAAGCATTACTATCAGCTAAATTGTATCTGCTTTTAATTTCATCTATCAAAAATTCTGAATAACTTTTTGATTTATCTAAAATTTCAATAAAACCTTTTTTACCTTGAGCTCTTACTAAGGAATCTGGATCATGTTCTTGAGGCATAAAAGCAAAACGTACCTGCTTTTGCTCTGTTAATATAGGACTTATAGTCTCAAGAGCATGGAAAGCAGCTTTTAAGCCAGCACTATCACCATCATAACAGCATACAATTTCATCAGTATAACGAAACATCAATTTAAATTGATCAACTGTAGTAGCTGTGCCCAATGAAGCTACTGCATAATCAATACCTGCTTGATTTAATGCTATAACATCCATATAGCCTTCAACTATAACAATACGTTTAGGTCTATTATTATTAGCTTTTAAAACGTCATACAAACCAAATAACTCATAACGTTTTTTAAAGACAGTACTTTCAGCTGAATTTATATATTTTGGTTTTTCATCACCAAAAGCTCTGCCTCCAAAAGCGATAATTCTGCCTTTAAGATCAATAATAGGTATAATAACTCTATTTTTTAACAGAGCATAAGAGTAATTACCTTTATCAAAAGCTAAACCTAATTCAATAAAACCTTTAAAATCATCCTCACTTTTAATTACATGCTTTTTAATATAATCATAACTATCAGGAGCAAAGCCTAAACGATACTTAACTATAGTCTCTTTAGTTAAAAAACGCTCTTTGATGAAATAATCTAAAGCTTGTTTATTTTTATATAACTGCACCTCATAAAAATGAGCTAAATTATCTAAAATCTCATATAATTTAGCATTATGAGAGTTTTGCTGTTTATTAAAGCCCTCCTCATATTCAACATCTAAACCACAGCTTTTAGCTATATCTTCAATAGCCTCTACAAAGTTTAAATTCTTATACTTCATGACAAAATCAATAACATTGCCATGCTCATGACAACCAAAACAATAAAAAATTTGCTTGCTAGGACTTACACTAAAAGATGGTGTTTTTTCTTGATGAAAAGGACAGCAGCATACATAATTAGAACCAGACTTTTTTAAATTTACAAAACCTTTAATATAATCTTCAATGTTTATAGCAGGTAAAAGTGTATCTGTAATAAATGAGCGTTTAATATAAGACATGTTATTTCCATATTGTGATTTAAAATTAATGTTTTATTATAGCAAATGCTAATTTACTATTATAATAATGCATACACAGTAAAAAAAATATAAGGTAGAACTATGGCTACATATTGTATTGGTGATATTCATGCTTGTTTTTTAGAGTTTATGCAATTACTAAAAAATATAAATTTTGATAAAAACAAGGATACTATTTATCTTACAGGAGATGTTATAGGACGAGGACCTATGCCTGTTGAGACTATGGATTTCCTTCTTGATCATCAAAATTGTATTAAGAGTGTTCTTGGTAACCATGATTTAAATTTTTTATGTGCATATTATAAAGGTGTTGAACCTAAAGCTAAAGATAATATTCAAGTACTTTTAGATTCAAATAAACTTAATGATTATGTAAATTACTTTAAAGCAAGTCCTTTATGTCTAATAGATACAAAATTAGCTATTGTTGTATGTCATGCTAGTATTTATCCTTTATGGTCACTTGAACAAGCTTTAACTTATTCAAATCAAGTTCAAAAAGTCTTAAAAGATGAAATCTTAACTAAGATTTTATTTACTAATATGTATGCAGACAGCCCTGATTATGATAATGGACATTTATCAGGTTTAGCCTTATGGCGTTTTTGCTTAAATGCTTTTACTCGCACTCGTTTTATTACTAAAGATTATAAACTTGATTTTAAAGTTAAAACTCAAAATCCTCAAACTAACACTAATAAAAACTTAGCAGCATGGTTTGATTTTAAAAATAAATTTAATTATAAGGGTCAAAAGTATAAAGTATTTTTTGGACATTGGGCTGCATTGCAAGGACAATGTAAGGTAAACAATATCATAGCTTTAGATACAGCCTGTATTTGGGGAGGAGCTCTTAGCGCTTATTGTGTAGATAATAATAAGCTTTATCAGGTTGTATCTAAAGGTTATAAAAAAATTAAGGATTAATTATTTTTTTCCCAGGTTTCAAATACAAACTCGAAACTATTTTCTTCACTATAAAAGGTTTCTGATTGATTTACCATCACATATGGTAAAGTACTCCAATCTGGGAATAAAGTATCACCATCAAAACGGCATAAAATTCTAGTTAAATGCAAAACTTTAGCTATAGGTAAAGCTTCTTCATATAGTCTTTGCCCACCTATAACCATAAGCTTAGGTCTTGAGCACTTATCAATAGCTTCTTGCAGGCTGCTTGCTACCATTACACCTTGTTTTGCTAAGCTTATATCTGAGGTTACTACAATATTTTCTCTGTTTGGCAGAGGCTTACCTATAGACTCAAAAGTACGTCTCCCCATAACTACTGTTTGGTTAGAAGTAATTTCTTTAAAATGTTTTAAATCCTCAGACAAATGCCATGGAATATTTTTATCTTTTCCTATCACAAAATTTTGTGCTAAAGCTACAACTATCTCAATATCCATTATACATTACCTTAATTTCTGTAGATAAACTCAGGGCCCTCTTCTTCATCTACACTATCATAATCATCGTATAGATGAGCAGCTTCTTTTTTGCCTTCAGTCCAAACAAAATCTTCAGCAAGATCATTTTGTTCTTGCTCTTGTTCTTGCTTTTTAACTTCATCTACTAATTCTTGTAATGCATATAAAAGCTCATTGATATTTTGCTTATGCATTCCTGAGATAATAAAGCACTTTAATGGTTTAACTTCAAGCTTTTCTAATAATTCATCACGATATGCTATAGCTTCTTGCTCACTAACAAGATCTAGTTTATTTAAAACTAAAAAACGTGGTTTATTGTAAAGCATTGTGGCATATTCTTTAAGCTCATTTTCAATAATTAAAGCATTCTCAACCACATTGCTTTCATCTACAGGCTTCATATCAACAAGATGTACTAATACTCTACATCTTTCAAGATGGCGTAAAAATCTATGTCCAAGACCTGCACCTTCTGATGCACCCTCAATTAAACCAGGAACATCTGCTATCACAAAACTTTCTTGATTAGCTGTTTTTACTACACCTAAATTTGGTACTAAAGTAGTAAAAGGATAATCTGCAACCTTTGGTTTAGCTGCTGATACTGCACGAATAAATGTTGATTTACCAGCATTTGGTAAACCTACTAAACCAACATCTGCAACTAATAACAACTCTAGTAATAAAACTCTTCTTTCACCAGGAGTACCATTAGTTTTTTGACGAGGGGCTCTATTAGTTGGACTTTTAAAATGAGTATTACCAAAACCACGTCTGCCACCACGTGCTACGCATAGCTTTTGACCAATTTGATTTAGATCGCCTAAAACCTCACCTGTTTGCTCATCGCTAATACGTGTACCTACAGGTACCTTTAAAATAATATCTTCACCTCTTGCACCTGTGCAATCAGCAGATGAACCATTTTCTCCACGACCTGCTTTATAAAATTTAGTAAATTTATAGTCAACTAAGGTATTTAAATTATTATCAGCTATGATATAAACGTTTCCACCGTTACCACCATCACCGCCATCAGGACCGCCTTTTGGTACGTATTTTTCGCGTCTAAAGCTAACGCAACCATTACCACCATCACCTGCTTCTACACGAATGATTGCTTCATCAACAAATTTCATTAAGTATCTCCGTTTTATTTTAACTGACAATAATTAGTCTGTATAAAACATAAAACTTACAAGCTGGACTTAAAATTAAAAGAAAAAGATATGAAAAAAAAGAAGTGTATGCTAAAAAGCCCCGCAAGCGGGGCTCATAATTTATTTGCTATTAAGCAGCTTGTTCAACGATTTGAACGTATTTACGGCCCTTAGGACCACGAGTTACGAAAGCAACCTTACCGTCTTTCTTTGCAAAAAGAGTATCATCACGACCGATACCAACATTCTCACCTGGGTGGAAATGAGTACCGCGTTGACGAACGATAATGCTGCCTGCACTAACTAACTCGCCTGCATAACGCTTTACACCAAGACGTTGACCTTGGGAGTCACGTCCGTTGCGGCTTGAACCGCCAGCTTTCTTATGTGCCATCTATTCCTACTCCTTACTCGGAAATTCCGGTAATTTGTAAATCAGTATACCACTGACGGTGACCGGTAACCTTTTGATGATGCTTACGACGACGGAACTTAACAATCTTAATCTTCTCGCCACCGTGTGCGCCTAGAATCTTAGCACTAACCTTAGCGCCCTCTAAGTAAGGTGCACCAACTTTTACATTAGTACCATCAGAAATTAAAAGGACTTTATCTAATTCAACAGTGCTACCAACTTCACCATCGAGGAGCTCAACGCTTAGCACGTCGCCCTCGGAGACCTTGTGCTGCTTTCCGCCGCAAAAAACAACTGCGTACATTGCTCAAACTCCGTAACATTAAATGTGCAGGAGTTTTTTGCTCCTACAATTTATAAAATTTCAATACATAATAGCCAAACAAAGGCTGATGTGAGCCCGCATTTTACAACTTTTATTTTGACAAATCAAGTGTTTTTAAGTAATAATTATATATTTGTATGATACTCTAACCTAAGCTTTTTATTTTGCCATAAATTTTCTTATCTTTATATCTATTGATATTGTTTTCATATTTAAAATTTATTTGGGCTAAATAACAAATAATAAAATTTTTCTCACTATTATGGCTAATTTAGCACTTATATAAAGTAAAAAATGTTAAAATCTAGCCACTGTAGATAAAGTGAGTAGAAAATGACAGTTGATCTAAATATATTATTAAAAGATGAGCTAAATAAAGTTGAAGATATTTTAGCTACAACCTTAACTGGCACCAAACAAGAAGAACATGTTAATAATATGTGTCAATTCTTAGTTAGTGCTGGTGGTAAAAGAATGCGCCCAAAGCTTGCACTCTTATCTGCCTTAGCTATAAATAGCTATGACAAAACAAAACATGAGCATATAGCTTGTTTAATTGCAGCTATAGTTGAATTATTGCATACAGCAACGTTAATGCATGATGATGTAATAGATAAAGCTACAACTAGACGTGGTGTTACTACTTTAAATGAAACAGAGGGTAATCATGTTGCAGTATTAGCAGGCGACTATATGTTCACTCGCTGCTTTGATCTATCCACTAGAATTGAAAACTTTGATTTTTTACGTTTTTTAAATAATACCATTGCTACATTAGTTGCAGGTGAAATTGAGCAATTAAAACATGAAGGTTTTTTAGATATTGGTCTAAAAGACTATTACAATATTATTTATTGTAAGACAGGAGCTTTATTTGAACTTTCTTCAGCTGCTTTTGCTACTACAATTAATGCTCCAGAAACTATTATTGAAAACCTAAAAGAATATGGCAAAAATTTAGGTATAGCCTTTCAAATTGTAGATGATATGCTAGATTATAGTTCTGACAGCCAAACTTTAGGTAAAAATGTAGGTGAAGATCTAGTCGATCAAAGAATTACTCTACCTGTAATTATCGCTTTAGAACAAGTTGATACAAATTCTAAAAATGAGCTAATTTTGGCTATTGAAGATGCTAATTTTGAAAAAGTAAAAAGTTTTATACTCAAAACTCATTCTTTAGATAAATGCTATGAACTAGCATCTAATGCTGTACTTGCTGCTAAACATAATTTAGATTGTTTGAAAGATAGCCCATATAAACAATCTTTAATCACTCTTCTTGATATGAGCTTAAATAGAAAAGCTTAATATAAACTGTTAATAAATATCATTAAAAAATCCTTAAGCATATCACTTAAGGATTTTTTATGTATAAGCTGAATACTTATCAATTAACTTAAATTTTAAGCAAATGGATCTTCTAACATAATTGTCTGTTCACGCTCTGGACCAGTTGATAAGATAGCAATCTTAACATTAGATAGCTCTTCTAATCTTCTGATATATTTTTGAGCTTTAATTGGCAGATCCTCAAATTTAGTTACACCAAATGTACTCTCGCTCCAACCTGGCATAGTTTCATAAACAGGAGTCATCTTTGCATATTCAAAAGCAGCAAGTGGAGGCAAATCTAAAATATTACCCTTCTCATCTTTATAAGCTACACAAATCTTAACTTCGTCCATACCATCTAGAACATCAAGCTTCATTAAAGCTAAAGCAGATAAAGAGTTAATAGTCACAGCACGTCTCATAGCTACAACATCATACCAGCCTGCACGACGAGGTCTGCCAGTTATAGCACCAAATTCTTTACCACGAGTACAAATACCTTTACCTATCTCATCAGTTAGCTCTGTTGGGAATGGGCCTCCGCCTACACGTGTAGTATAAACTTTAGCAATACCTAAAACATAATCAATAGCTAAAGGACCAACACCTGAACCTGTTGTGCAGCCACCTGCTACAGTATTAGAAGATGTTACAAATGGATATGTACCATAATCTATATCTAAGAAAGTGCCTTGAGCACCCTCAAATAATACTTTCTTATTCTCTTTTGAAGCTTTAGCAATAATATCAGATACATCTGCAACCATTGCTAAAATTCTATCACGCATTGTACTAATGCTTTGTAATGTTTCTTCATAAGAAACTTCAGGGCAATTGTAATAACTCTTTAACATAAAGTTACGATAATCATAAAGAGCTTTTAATTTTTGTGCAAAAGCATCCATATCATATAGATCACCTATACGTAGGCCACGTCTTGCAACCTTATCCTCATAACAAGGACCAATACCACGACCTGTAGTACCTATAGCATTTTTACCACGTAAAGACTCTGCTCCCTTATCAATAGCAGGATGTATTGGTAATAGTAAAGCACAAGCTGCAGATAGCTTAATTCTTTGCTCAGCATCGCTAAAACCTGCATTTTTTAACTCTTCAATTTCTGCAAATAAAGCCTCAGGGCTAACTACGACACCAGAGCCTATTAAACACAAGCACTCTTTATGTAAAATGCCTGATGGTACTAATCTAACTACAACTTTTTTATCACCTACAACTAAAGTATGTCCTGCATTGTGACCACCTTGAGAGCGGACTACAATTGAAGCTTTAGCTGTAAGAAGGTCAGCTACCTTACCCTTACCTTCATCACCCCATTGAGTTCCAAGAACAATAACATTTTTTGGCATTTTTACAGTTCCTTGAGTTAAAAACAAAATAAGCACCCACAAAGCTTTAGCCTATGAGCTTGAATTAGTAATATTTTCAAGAAAAAATTTTACCCAAAAGTAGATTATACACTAAAAATCCAAGCTTTAAGCTTTTATCTATTAATTGTTTGCTACTCCAATTAAATTTAATAAGTACCTTAAACTTTAGGCTTATAAGTGATATTAAAAAAATTTTTAATTTTAAAATTTAATTAAAAAAACTTAAACTGCATACATAAAAAAGGCGATAACTCGCCTTTTTTTATCCTGTCAGCTAACTATTGACCTTTAGCATTATTAAAGTAATTAAAGAAGTCATTATCAGGACTTAAAACAATTACATCATTTCCAGATTGTAAAGATTGTCTATAAGCATCCATACTCTTTAAGAAATTAAATAGCTCTGGATTTTTACTGTAGGCTTGAGCATAAATACGTGTAGCTTCTGCATCACCCTCACCTTTAAGCTCTCTTGCCTGCTTTTCCGCCTCTGCTACTTTAACAATAACTTCTCTATCTGCTTGAGCACGTATAGTCTCAGCCTCCATACGACCTTGAGAGCGATGTAATTTAGCTACAGCATCACGCTCAGCTCGCATACGCTGATAAATAGAACCTGAAACCTCAGGAGGTAAATTAATTTGTTTAATTCTCACATCAACAATTTCAATACCAAGTTCAATAGCACTTTCACCTATATCTTTGAGAGCATTTTGCATAACTTCATCACGCTTACTTGCTCCAATCACGGCTGGCTCTTCTACATCAAAATTATTGATTAAGGCTTCTTTACCCTGACCTGAAACTATCTCATGAATAGTCAGTTTACCAATTTGACTACGTAAAGAGTTGGTAATACGACGACGTAATAATTCTTCAGCTTGTAACTTATTACCACCTGCTGTTGTTAAATAATAAGTTGCAGGATCTTTAATCTTCCACTTTACATAAGAATCAATAATAAGATCCTTTTTCTCTGCTGTTACAAATCTATCTGCATTAGCAGATAAAGTTTGTATTCTTGAATCTAATACTCTTACCTTGTCAATAAATGGTATCTTAAAATGTAGACCTGGCTGTGAGACATTTAACCCCTCATCAGCAGCACGAGTAACCTTACCAAAACGGGTAACAATGCCTACAGAACCCTCTTTTAAGATAAAAACAGAATTAAAAATAGCAAAAGCAAACACTAGCACCAGGGCTAAAATGATATTTAAAGATGATGAGCGCATTATCTTACTCCTCTTTGATAGTTGTCATTGCCATATCTAGTGTTAGTTCTTGTATTACTATTAGTAGTAGGAACTGTATCGACTGTACTATTAGTATAATTATACTCACTCTTAGTATTGTCTTGTGTTTGTGTAACAGGCATTGTCACATTATTGCTAGGAGGAATAGGTAAATATAATAATGGAGATTGTCCATCTTTAGTATCTACTACCACCTTACGTGATTTAGCTAAAACTTCCTGCATAGTTTCAAGATAAATACGAGTTCTAGTAATCTCTGGTGCTTTTAAATACTCTGGTAAAACTTGTTCAAAACGAGCAACCTCACCTTGAGCTTTTAATACTATTTGTGATCTGTAAGCTTCAGCTTCTTGCTTAATACGCTGTACTGTACCATCTGCTTTTGGTAACACTTCATTAGCATAAGCATAAGCTTCTCTTTTGTATCTTTGCTCATCTTCTTGGGCAGCAATTGCATCATCAAAAGCAGCTTTTACCTGCTCAGGAGCACGTGCAGGTAAGAAGTTTACATCCACAATAGTTAAACCTAAATCATATGGTTCAATAATTGAAACTAAAAGATCTCTTGTATTTTGTCTTACCATTTCACGACCTGAAGTTAAGATATCGTCCATAATGGTGTGACCCACTACGTAACGTAAAGCAGAATCTGTAGCTTCAAGTAAAGAATTATCTGGATCTGTTACTGAATATAAATATTTGTATGGATCTGAAATACGATACTGTACATCCATCTCCACTATAACAACATTTTCATCTTCAGTTAACATAGAACCAGATGATTGTATAGCACGTACCTGTTCTACATCCACAATAGTTACATCATCAATACCTGTAAACTTCCAAGATAAACCAGGCTCTACTATTTGATTAAGCTTACCAAAACGTAATAACACACCTCTTTCTGCTTCTTTTACAGTATAAAAACCTGAAAAGATATAAAAGCCTAATAAAACAATTACTAATAAATACACCAATGAATAACTTTGTTTTTTATTGCTATTGTTATTATTAGAGCCTCCACTTTTTCCTAAAAAAAACTCTTTTAAGGCTTTTAAAACATTATCACTATTAAATCCTTGTTGTTTTTTCCTACCCCAAGGATCATTATTATTACGGCCAAAAGGATCCTGCTTTGGCTCATCACCATTGCCCTTATTGCCATTATTATTAGAACCTGGACTATTCCAAGCCATCTTATCTATATTTGTATCTTTCATAGGTCCTTACTATAATCAAAAATATCAAAATTAAAATCTGTATCCTTTGAAGATGAATCACGATTGCTATCATTATCTTCTTCATCTTCAAGATAAGGCACTTTTTCATCAAGGCATGCTTGTGTCAATTTGCCTAATGTCTGCTTATCTATTCTCCTTGCTTCTTCTTTATTAAGCTTAAGCTCTAAAATAGCATTACCTTCTTCATCATAGCTTTCTTGTTCTACAGCACAGCTTGCATAAAGCAAAGAGCGTAATTTACCATCAGCAGCACTTAGCTTAACAGTAAAATAACATACATTTGAAGTCAAATAATAGCTAATACATGATAAAAGTTCATCAATTCCAAATTTAGTTTTAGCAGATACATTTACTCTTATTGGTCTATTATCACTATCATAGACAATAGCATCACTTACATCTTCAACTAAATCTGCTTTATTAAAAACTAATAAACGAGGCACATCATAAGCCCCTATTTGCTTCAATACAGCATCTACAGCTTCAATATTTTCATTAACTCTAGGATCTGAGGCATCAATTATGTGCAATTGTAAGGTAGCTAATGCACTTTCTTCTAAAGTTGATTTAAAAGCAGCTACTAATTCATGAGGTAAATGCCTAATAAAACCTACAGTATCAGCAAATACTACCTTACCTACATTTTTTATATTTAAAGTACGTAAAGTTGGATCTAAAGTAGCAAATAATTGATCAGCAGCATATACTTGAGAGTCTGTTAGTAAATTAAATAAGGTTGATTTACCAGCATTAGTATAGCCAACAAAAGAAACTAATGGTACAGCATTTTTAGCACGTTTTTGACGATTTTGTGTTCTGCGCTTAGAAACTATTTCTAAATCTTCTTTAATAGCAGCAATTCTTTCTTTTAAAGCACGTCTATCCAACTCAATCTGAGTTTCACCAGGACCACCTCGTAAACCAAAACCACCTTTTTGTCTTTCTAAGTGAGTCCAACCTCGTACTAAACGAGCCTGCTCATAACGCAATAAAGCTAGCTCAACTTGTAATTTACCCTCATAAGTACGAGCTCTTCGAGCAAAAATATCTAAAATTAGAGCTATTCTATCCATAACTCTAACTTTAAACTCTCTTTCTAAATTACGCTCTTGTGCTGGGGATAAACTACTATTAAAAATGACTACTGCAGCTTCTGTAGCATTGACAGCACTTTGTATTTCTAAAACCTTTCCTTTACCTATAAAAGTTTTAGGATCAACAAACTCTCTTTTACACACAATAGCTTCAACAATTTGAGCTCCTGCTGATTGTGCTAAACGATATAATTCCTCTAAATCCTCTCGTGATTCAGCTCGCGGTAATTCGACATGAACTAAGAGAGTTGGGCCTAGAGGCTCAAACTCTTTTTCTAACATAAATTATTTATATTATTGTGCGTTATTCTCATTATTCTCTGTGTCTTGATTATTTAAGTTCAAATTCACAGATCTTGCAGGAACTATTGTTGAAATAGCATGCTTATAAACCATTTGACTAACTTGGTTTTTTAACAATACTACAAATTGATCAAATGATTCAATCTGACCTTGAAGCTTAATACCATTAACTAAAAAAATAGAAACTAAGACACGCTCTTTACGTAGAGCATTTAAAAAAGGGTCTTGTAAGGATTGTACTTTAGACATAATTGCCATCCTTTATTGTTGTAATTATTGTAAAGCACCTAATTGTTGTTAACATCTAGGTTTATTGCAGTGAAAACAGTGCCTAATATCAAGTATGTTACCACATTTTGATATCTTATTTAAACTATCTTCACAAGCTCAATTTTGGGTAATTACCCAAGATCTATTATCAATTTCTAAAGCAAAGTTTACAATATTTTTTATAATATTTATACTTGCATTTAGATCTTAATGGTGATGCGTTTTTACTAAAAAGAATAGATAAAATTTATAATCTATAGTAATTTCTATCTTAATTACTAACTAGTATTTAAGCTAAGTGTATAAATTTAGTCCAAGACATTAGTTATACTATTTATAAATGCTTATTTCTTATCAATTCTTTTATACTAAAAAGATTTTATGCAAATAATCTTTTTAAAATACATATTTATAATTTATAGCCTACATTGCACTATGTCCTATCATTGTACTATAAAAAATACAAATATATAGTTAATTATAAAAAAATAACTATGAATTGCAAGGAGATAACTTATAAAAAGTTCATATAAAAACTTATATAAGTTTATGGCTATAAGTACAAAAAATTTCTAAAAACTTTCATCTTTTTCATTATTAGTTAAAAAATTATGATAAGAATCTAAAATTAATTGACAATTATGTTCGTCTCCAACATTTAAAGCCTTACCCCGCTGCTTTAAAGCTCCTCGTAACCATGTCATTTGATGTTTAGCTAAGTGAGCTGTAGCAATAAGTGCATTATCGATCATCTGCTCATAACTGCATTCTTGCTGTAAATACTCATAAACTTGTTTATAACCTACAGCTCTTAATGATGGATAATCTAAATTTAAATCAAAGCGTCTAACTAAACTCTCAACCTCATCTATTAAACCTAAATCTAGCATTTTTAAAAATCTAAGCTTAATCAACTCTCTTAAATACTCTCTATTTTCTTGAGGCATAAGCACATATTCATCAAGTGCAAAAGGGCATTTTTGAGCATTTGAATTATAAAAAGAGCTAATTGCCTTATTAGTCATATAATAAACTTCTAAGGCTCTGCATACACGTTGTTTATCGTTAGGATTTAGTTTTTGATATGAAATTGGATCAACTTGCTCAAGGCTTTGATGCAAAGCCTGTATACCATATTTATCAAGCTTATCTTTAACATAGGCTCTTGCTTCATCTGTACTTTTTGGAATATTATCAATACCATCTACTAAAGCTTTATAATAAAGCATAGTACCACCACAAATAATAACTCTCTTATTACGGCTTGTTATATCATCTACTAAGCGTATACAATCTTGCCTAAAGTCAGCTGCACTATATCTTTGTGTTGGTAAACAAATATCAATTAAATGGTGTACTACACCATCTTGTTCAGCTAAGCTTGGCTTAGCTGTTCCTATGTCCATATATTTATAAACTAAAGCACTATCTAAAGAAATTATTTCAGCATCAAGCTGCTTAGCTAACTTAATAGCTAAATTAGTTTTACCTGTAGCTGTTGGTCCTAATATTACAAGAGCATGTTTAGTTATTGTCATTAAAAGCCTCATCTGCAATCTTAGCTAAATCTAAAAATTTAATACCCTTATGTATGCATAAAAAAATATTATCTTTTTGTAATTGTGCAACAAACTCTATGGCTTTATCTTTTGTATCAAGTATAAGATGCTCATAACTACATAATTTAGCAAAATCATCTAACTCTAAATTAGAGTCCATATCTTTAAATTCAGCTAAAAATTTTAGAACATGAATTAACTTTGTATTTAATTGCTCAGAACTAAAATAACTTGTATAACTATGTATTAATATGTTTTTACTTGAAAACTCATGGTCAAAACCTAAGCGCTCTAAAACCTTTGTATATTTTTGTATATTCTTATATAAATTTTGCTCAGGTTTTAGCAAAATAGGTATAGACAAACTAGTACGAGGTACTTGATCAGCGCTATAATCTTGTCTATATAATGATGCTAAATGATAGTGATACAAACAATCTACTTGAGCTAAATAATATTTGCAATCATATAAAAGCAATAAATAATTAGCATTTATTCTTGATAATAAACTTAAACTTTTAAAATTAGTCTCAAGTTGGGTATTGTTATAATTTATAACTTGATGTAATTTATTTTCCTTATTAAGTTTTGAATAAAAAGTGTTTTGTCGCTGTAAACTCTTATCTATCTCATTAAGATTTAAATTTTTTTGATTAAAAACATGAAACTTACTAATAGACTCATGTTCTTTATCATCAAATTCATCATAATTAATTTTGCTTGACTCTTTAGCTGTAAAACTATGTTTAAAAGCAGGTTTAGATGACTGCAGATATTTTGCCCTTGTTTGTGTTTTAAATTCTGTTATTGTGCTATCTTTCTCTAAGTCTTCTAAATCATCAAGATTATCTAAATCCTCTATAAGCTCTTGTTTGCTATGTTGTGTATAACGCATTAAAGCTGTATATATACTAGTTTCAATAATATGATGAATTTCATTACTATTATGAAATCTCACCTCATCCTTTCTTGGGTGTACATTAATATCAACCTCATGAGGATTAATACTTAACTTCAAAACACCTCGTACAGCACTTTTATCAAAATTAGCTCTAGTATAGGCGCTTTTAATAGCATGCATAACCATTTTATCAGCAATAGGACGAGAATTTAAAAAAATATAGATATTATCAGCAATAGCTTGTTCTAACCTAGTTGGTTCTAGAATAAAACCTTCAATATGCAACTTATCAAATTCACTAATTACTGCTTGAGTATTACATACAAAATCTTTGGATAATAACTTTGAAAATCTATATAGTTTATTTTGCTCATCACTACAAGCTTTAACATTGATTATAGTTTTAGAATCACTAATAAAAGTATAATTAATGTCGTCATTTACTAAAGCTTGGCGAATAAAAATATCTTTAATATGTGCAAGTTCGGTTCTATCTGCTTTTAAAAAGCGTCTGCGAGCAGGAGTATTAAAAAAAAGATCACGTACTTCTACACTAGTACCTTGAGTATGAGCACATGGTTTAAGTGTTGCTGTATCTTGCAAACCATTAGTACTGATACTATAACCATGATCTTGATCTTGAGTTTTAGATGAAAGTTTAAACTTACTTACAGCAGCAATAGAAGCTAAAGCCTCACCTCTAAAGCCTAAAGTAGTAATAGCTTCAAGATCTGCTTGTGTTGCAATTTTTGATGTAGCATGAGCCTCTATGCTAAGTGGCATATCCTCATAGCTAATACCTAAACCATCGTCTTTAACTAAGATTAAAGCCTTACCTGCTTTTTGTACCTCAAGAATAATATGTTTAGCTTTTGCATCTTTGGCATTTTCAAGCAACTCTTTAACTACAGATGAGGGTCTTTCAACCACCTCACCTGCTGCTATTTGATTGTATAAAAAAGGAGGTAATTTTTTAATTGCCATAATCTTATTTAGGAATGATTAACTCTTGACCTATTTTTAATACATCACTTTTTAAAGCATTACGAGAACGTAATGCACTAATACTAACACCATAATTCTTTGCAATCTTAGCTAAATACTCACCTTTTTTGACAATGTGTAACTTTTCCTTATTTTGAGCACGCATAGCTGAATCTTGTCGTGACTGCAACATTTGAGCAGGATATTTTTCATAATAGCTTTTAATACCCTGATAAATAGAATAAGCTATTTGTTTTTGGTAATTTGGCTGATTTAGTTGAATTTCTTCATATTGATTTGATAAGAAGCCAGTTTCAATCAACAATGAAGGAATATCAGGTGAAGTAAGTACTGCTAAAGAAGCATGTATTGGAGTCTTCCTATGTACACGAGTGAATTTACCTAGCTTATCTAATATTTCTTGACCTAATTGATAACCATGAGATCTTGCAACATCTGATGACATATCTAAAATAGTGGCAGCTAAATATGGATTTTGATCAGCTTGTGATAAAACCTCACCAGCTCCTCCTAATAAGGTAGATTTATTATTCTGTCCAAGTAACTTTTTATTTTCACGTACAGCTCTATTATTAGATAAAACCCATACAGACACACCACGAGCAGAATTACCTGAAGCTACAGAATCTGCATGTATTGAAATTAATAAATCAGCTTTGTGAGCTCTTGCTATTTCAGAGCGTTTGTTGAGCTCTACAAAAACATCTTTTGATCTAATTAATACAGCTTTAAACTTAGAATTAGAGTTAATATAGCGTGACAGCTCTAATGATATTGATAAAGTGACATTTTTTTCTCTTACACCTCTTTTACCAATAGCACCTGGATCCTTACCACCATGGCCAGCATCTACTGCTATGATAAATGGATCATGAGTAGTTTTATAGTTAATGCTAGGAGGAGGTGGTGCATTAGTGTCAGCTACAACTTCAGGTTCTTTTTTATTTAAAGCCTTTAAGCGCTCCATCTCTTTTTTCTTTTGAGCATAAGTTGCAGCTTGTTGAGGTGTCATAGTACGCAAGCCATCTTTACCTACAGAGCTTAAAGAATTTAATAAAGCTTGCTCTGCATTATCAGCTTCATGTACAGTAATTACACGAACAGGAGGAATACCAGAACCACCTCCTGTACCTTTAAGCTTATTAGCTGTACTTTGATCTATAACTTTAACAGCATTATAAGAGCTCTTATCTCTATTAGTAGCAGTATGCGGAAAATCGATAACTAATCTATAATTATAATTAGATTGTGGAGCTAGTACGAATACATTGGGCTGACCGGATCCGTTTAAAGTAAACACATAACGTACATCTTTAGCATCTAACTTCTTTTGTAATTTTTTAACTGCACTTCTACTTTCAAAACTTAAATTAGATTTAGCAGTTTTATAGTTATCTACATTCTTAATACGTACAACGAAACTTTTGCCATCCTTACTAAAATCAGTAGAATATTGTGGCTTAAAATCTAAATCAACTACTACACGAGTTTTATCTGCATTAGAAAATGCTCTCAAATTAGTAATCTTATCAGCAAAAACTTGCTGACAAAAAATTACTAAACAAAATATGGTTAAAAATTTAATAAATCTATTCACTTTATTTCTAATCAAATCTAGTAATTAAAGTTTAAGCAGACTTACATCAAAGATTTCACTGCTTAAAACAGCATATCTTTGATCATCATCATAGCTTAAACTAATATCTAAGTTAGGCGGTGGCAGTAAACCACAAGCTTTTTGTGGCCACTCTATCAAAGCTATAGTATTTTTAGCAAAATAATCTCTAATACCAATATACTCAAGTTCTAAAGGATCATTTAGACGATATAAATCAAAATGATATACAGTTAAAACATCAAATTTATAAGTTTCAACTAGAGTATAGGTAGGTGATTTTACATTACCATTATAACCTAGCTCTTGTAAAAAACCACGTGATAAAGTAGTTTTTCCAGCTCCTAAATCACCTTGTAAATATACACAAAAATTATTTTGATTACTCTTGTGCAGTTCCTTTAAAAACTGAGCTAATTTTCTGCCTAAGAGCACAGTTTGCTCTTCATTATCTAAACATAAATTACAACTATACATGATTATTTACCAATTTGTGTATATAAACAAAAAGATCACTTGCTATAGTACCTATCATACCATGCTCTTGCCCCGCTAAAAAACCAGCTCTACCATGAATACATGCAGCACTAACTACAGCATCGCGAGGATTTAAGCCTTGAGCTATTAAAGAGGCTATCATACCAGTTAGTACGTCTCCCATACCTCCTGTTGCCATTGCTGCAGAGCCTTCATTAATAATAGTAATAAACTTACCATCACAAACAATGGTACCTGCACCTTTTAACAAGGCAATACCTCCATATTTGTGCTGTAGTTCACTACAAGCTCTAACCCTATCTGCTGCTATATAATCTAAACTTACATTTAAAAGTCTAGCACATTCAAGTGGATGAGGCGTTAAAATACACTTTTTATTAGGTTTTACATAGCCTTTTGCAATTAAATTCAAAGCATCAGCATCATAAATTACATGTTTATCAATATTGCTTAAAGAATCTACTAATAATATTGCATTATTATCAACTCCAAGACCAGGACCTATTGCGATAACATCAGCAAAATTAAGTCCTTGCCTTAACATATCAGCATTAGCATAATCTATAGTCATAAGCTCAGGACTATAGGCATTTATAGCTGTAATATTATCTTTAAAAGTAGCTACCTTAACAAGACCTGCCCCACATCTTAAAGCACCCATAGCACATAAACAGGCAGCACCACCTGTACCTAAGCTGCCACATATAGCTAAAACCTTACCACTGTCACCTTTATGAGAGTTTTTAGATCTAACAGGTAAGTCCTCAATAATATCAATATATTGTTTTTGTCTAATAGGTAGCATTGTCTCATTATATAAAGGACTTTTATTACCCCAAAAATTAGCTACATTAAATTGTAAATTAGCAAAAACTAATCTACCAACATAATCTAAAGCATCAGAAGTTAATAAACCAATCTTTAAAGCTAACATACATACAGTAACACTAGCTTTAACACAATCTCCTGGTACATTACCAGTATCAGCATCAACACCTGATGGCACATCTATAGAAATAGTATAGGTACGCATTCTGTTAATAAATAAGATCCACTCATCACATGGACTTTTTGGAGCACTATTTAAACCTGTACCTAATAAAGCATCTACAATAATATCAGGAGGGTTTTCATCATAATTTGGCAAACTATTTTCAATCTTGCCACCTATAGATAGATAATATTCATAAGCTAAATAAGCCTCTGTACCTTCTTTAGGTTCACCTAAAGCAAAAACACGATATTGAATATTACTTTCATCTAATAAAGAAGCAACTATATAACCATCACCACCATTATTACCCTTACCTACAAATATCCATACATTAATATCTTCACGTTTAGTTTTTAAAATTTCATCAAAAACAGCTCTTCCTGCTCTTTGCATAAGATCAAAACAAGAACCGTGATGAGCTTGAGCATAAATTGCTTCTATGGCTTTGACTTCATTACTTTTAAACACATGATTGGTAAGGATGTTATTTTGCATATACCTTTTTACCTAAAGTCAGTGGTTGTAGCTATATAAAAATCCTATCTATGACCAACAGATCTTATCTTATCAATAGATAGCAGATTATCGAGTATATTACCATATTTTGATAGTATAGAACTATCCTAACAAATGCAACTTGAATAAGGTGAACACTCAACAATTAATTACACTATAATATCTAATTAATGTTTTTAACATAAACATTAAGATAACAAGCTTTTTAGCTAAATTATATAACTAAAAAGAGATCATCTTGGCATGACTAACAATAAAGTATTGACAAGCATCTCTAGCTTTTGTTTAATCAAATTGTTATTGATATAAGGAGATTTGCATATGGAAATTTTAGGTGTAGATATTGGTGGTACAGGTATTAAAGGTGCAATTGTTGATACAAAAACAGGTTTGCTACTAACTGAGCGTGTAAGAATTAAAACCCCTCACCCTGCAACTCCTGAAGCTGTAGCTCAAACATTAAAAGAATTAGTAGATACTATAGGCTATAGTGGACCTGTAGCTTGTGGTTTTCCTGCCCGTGTAGCTCATGGTATAGTACATACTGCTGCTAATATTGATAAATCTTGGATCAATACTCAAGTTGAGGAGCTTTTTTCTCAAAAACTAGGACAAAAAGTCTTTGTAGCTAATGATGCTGATGTAGCAGGCCTTGCTGAAATGCAGTTTGGAGCTGGTATTAAACATAAAAAAGGCAAAGTTATTTTCTTAACTATAGGTACAGGTATTGGTTCTGCTATCTTTAATGATGGTGTACTTTATACTAATTCAGAATTAGGTCATGTATTGTTACATGGTGATAGCGCTGAACGTTATTGCTCTGAAGCTGCAAAAGAGCGTGAGGGCTTAAAATGGAAACAATTTGGTAAACGCTTTAATGAATATCTATCCTTAATTGAATTTGTATTACAACCTGATGTTTTTATTTTAGGTGGTGGTGCCTCTAAAAAGTTTGAAAAATTCAAAGATGAACTTGAGGTTAAAACTCCTGTAATTGCAGCTGTAACACTAAATTTAGCTGGCATCATAGGTGCAGCATGTTATGGCGAAACTTGTCTGCTCAAAGAACAAGATTAGTCTAATAATTCATACTTTAAAAATTTAGGTGATATATCATCACCTAAATTTAAACATCTCTAAGCTTTAATTAAATGTAAAACCTTTACACTTAACCTATCTTGCTCCATATAATGAGATACACTTAAAGTATAAACAATGTGTACATTTTGACCACTATGAATATTCATTTGCTCTTTAGTAGCTCTAAATAAGATACAATCAAAACTGCCTTCATTATTTTTAAGCTTATAACGCATATGCCTATCTGAAACAATTGATGCATCTTCAACTTCAAATATTCCATCAAAACAAGGTTCTTCAAAGCCTTGACCATAAGGTCCATAGCTGCTTATCAACCTAGCAAAATTTAAATTTATATCCTTAATAGCTAAATGTCCATCTGTATAAACTATATCTTCACCTATATCCTGAATTAAATAAGCTTTAACTTTATCGTCAAAAATTTGAGAAAACACCTCTAACTTTTGGGGCTGTATAGATAAACCTGCTGCCATATTATGACCACCAAAACGCTCAAGTAAACTAGGATGTTCTGTATCTATTTCTTGTAAAATTTTGGCTAAAGGCACTTTGTTAATAGAACGACCAGATCCAGTTAATAACTCATGATGTTTGGCAAAAATAAAACTTGGTTTATTTGTATTGTCCTTAATACGATTGGCAATTAAGCCACAAACACCTTCTAAAAAACTATCTTTATATAAAACTACACTATTATCTTTTTCATATTCAGCAAGCATTGACATAGCATCGTTATACATAACCTTTTCATAGTCATTACGTCTTTTATTGCAAAAATCAAGCTGTCTTGCATACTCTATAGCTTTAACATAATTTTTCTCAAGCAATAGTAATAAAGCATAATTAGTATCAATATTTAAACGAGTAGCAGCATTTAATCTTGGACAAAACTCAAAAGCAAAAGTACTAACACTTACTCTATCTAAACTACTGCGACAAATCTTAGCTAAAGCTTTAAGTCCAACTTGAGCAAAACCTTTTTGCATATAGGACAAACCTGCTTTTACAATGCGGCGATTATTTGCATCAAGTGGAACTAAATCACCTACAGTACCTAAAGCCACTAAATCCAAATACATAGATAAATTAGGCTTAATTTCTTTAAAATAACCCTTATCTATTAAAACCTGGCGTGTTGCTATAAATAAATAAAATAAGACACCTACACCTGATAAATTTTTTGAGCTAAATTTACAGTCTTTTTGCTTTGGATTAACTATAGCATCAGCTTGTGGCAAGGTAGCTTGACATTCATGATGATCGGTAATAATCACCTGCATTCCAAGTTCTTTTGCTAAAGCTATAGATTCATAAGCACTAATACCATTATCTACAGTAATAATTAAATTAGTACCCTTAGCATATAAACTTTCTACAGCCTTAGTAGATAGACCATAGCCATCATCATAACGCGATGGCATATGATAATGAACATTTTTAGCTCCAAAATCATCTAAAATCAAGACTCCTAAAGCTGTGCCAGTCATGCCATCAACATCATAATCACCACTTATAGCGATAGAACGATTATTAATGATAGCATCTGCTAAAATTACAGCAGCTTTATCTATATCTTTTAGATCCTTGTAATGAAGTAGGTGTTTTAAGCTTAAATCAAGATCCTTAATATCATCAATGCCTCTACTTAATAAAACATTGCGCATTATGCTATTAGAGACAACTGTATCTAAGCAATTACTATTTATTATGTCACGTGCTACTATTTTCACCTGCTTCACCTAAATTACCTAAATTCATAAAATTATACTACCACGTATGCATTTTTAGCTATTATTAATAATCAATATCACCTAAAGCTACATTCTGACAACATATTTTTTTACATGTAACTAGCTTATAGCCTAATAATGCTGATAGAATAAACCAAGTATATGAGGATATGATCTTGAAAAGAATACAAAATCACTATTACCAACAAAGAATCTTGATACTATTAGCACCATTACTCTTACTTGCAGTAGTGATTTGGTTTTTCGATCGCAAAAATACTCCTTTTTTAGATGCTAATACTAGGCAAATGATTCTGCATGTGACAAATACACTCTTACCTGGAGTGTTAGCTTTGTTAATAACTTTAATAGTGCCTATAAAAAACAGATCACAGCAATTAACTACAACAGCTTGTGCTTACTTAATTTTAGTCTATATTATGCATCATTTTACATATAATGATATTGATTATACGATAATTTGCACTATTAGCGCAGCTAGCAATGTATTAGTATTTTTATCAAAAAGCTCTGAAAACAATAAAGTTAGCGGTACACTAATAAGATGGTGTTTAGCACTATTTGTACCTATTCTTATCGCTATATTAATTTATTCTGTATTAGCACAAATTAATATATTTATTAAAGCTATCTTCAATTCTAATATTATCAACACTAATTATAGCTTTATTATTGTACCTTTATTTACTGTCTTACAAGCGTTTGGGTGTCATAATGAACTAACTATGCTTATCAATAGTGATTTTAAACCCTCTATTAACACAGCTTTTCATAATACTATTTTGATTACAAATTTTGTAGTATTACCTGTAGCTATTTTTATGAAATCTTTATTCACACAAAACACTTTACGTATCTTTTTAATATTCTTGGGAGCTTGCTGTATATTATGTGCCTCTATTGGTACTAGTCTTTCTTTTATCTTAATCTTTCTTTTAATTTTTTTTCCAGGAACATTTTTTAGCATTATTTTAAGTGAAATAATGTTATTTTTTATTTCCTTACATTGTAATTTTAGTTCACTAATACGTAGTACTAACTTTTATAGGCCTGATATTAATCTTAGTTATACTAATATTTTTTATAATGTAACAGAGCTTAAGATCTTTGCTATGTTAGCTATAATTTTACCTATCACATTGCTGCTAATCTTTTTTAATACCAGTATTACTAATCTTGAATATCAAAGAGATAAAAGAAAAAGAAAACGTTTTAATTATGATAAGAATTTAGATCCTGATTTACAGGTTATTGTGCTCTTACGAGCCTTAGGCGGTATTGATAATATTAAATTTATTAAGTTACAAGATAATTATTTATTTATCCATGTTTACAATCAACAAGAAGTTTCTTATCAAACGCTTGCTAGTATGTGTCGCTATAAAAAAGCAGGTTTTGATAAGGTTAAAAAAGCTTATAGATGTAATTTTGGACTAAATAATACAATTTTACATGATAAATTAATCAAATTACTTGGTGATTTTTTAGGTCAAAGCTTTCAAGAAATAAGCCTTGCACCTGCTTTTATTATCCCTAAACAATAAATTTACATTTACCTAATACTAAATAAACAAGGTTAAGATATGTCAGATTATATTGAAATTAAATTAATTGTACCATCACAAAAAGCTGATGAAGTATCAGATACATTAAGTGCCTTAGGTGCTATGGCTGTCACCTATCAGGATGCTAAAGATTCACCTATTTTAGAACCTCTTCCAGGAGAAGTTAGGCTATGGCCACAAACTGTAGTTACAGGTTTATTTGATAATAATGTTGATATTACTTCTATAAAAGATGCTTTAATTGCCTTAGTTGGAGATAATACTCCAATTAGCGACTCTAGCCTTGAGGATAAAGACTGGATTAGAGCTTGGATGGATCAATTTAAACCTATGAATTTTGGAAAGCGTTTGTGCATTTGTCCAAGTACCTATACTATAGAAGATAAATCAAAAGCTGTAGTTATGTTAGATCCTGGTCTTGCTTTTGGTACAGGAACACACCCTACTACTGCTTTATGTCTTGAATTTTTAGATAGCCTAGATCTTAAAGACAAAGAAGTAGTAGATTATGGTTGTGGTTCTGGTATTTTAGGTATTGCAGCTTTAATCTTAGGTGCAAAACAAGTTTATGCTATAGATATCGATGATCAAGCTTTAAGTGCTAGTCTTGATAATGCTAAGCGCAATGGTGTTGATACTAAGCTATTTTTAACAAAAAATAGTGCTGATTTAAAGGCTTGCCCCGTACTTGTTGCAAATATTTTAGCAGGACCATTGTGTGAACTTGAAAATGTTATAGCTTCAAAAGTAGTTTCAGGAGGCAAACTTGCTCTAAGTGGCTTGATTGAAGAACAACGAGATGAAATTATTCAAGCCTACTCAAAAGATTTTGATATTTATGATACTAAAGTACAAGATGGATGGCTTTTAGTTTGTGGCATTAAAAAATAACAGCTTATTTAATACCAAACTTTAACCTAATATTTATAACTTGTATTATTTTAAATAAAGTTATGTATATATTCATGGTCACACACTTTTTAAACTAAATCTAGTATACTAAATTTAACTTAAAAAAATATGAGGTGTAGCTATGAAACCTAAAATCATATTTAGTCTTATTGCTATATTAGGTATAAGCTTTGGTATATTTTTATTCTTTAAATCTAGCCAACAAGACAATATTGCTTATGGTTTTGTAGATATTGATACTAGCAGTCTAACTTTTTTACGCTCAGGTCAAATTAGTGATATCTATGTGCAGTCAGGTCAAGAAGTAAAAAAAGGGACAATTCTAGCAAAACTAAATAGTGATGACCTACTTATTCAAAAACGCCAACAAATAGCAACTTGCCAAGCCTTACAAGCATCATTACAAGAGATGCAAACAGGCTATACTCAAGAGCAAATAGATAAAAGCTGTTATAACTATAAAGCTCTAAGCAATTCTTATGAGCTTGCTACTATTACTTTAAAACGACTAGAAAAACTATATAAAGCCAAACAAATTTCTAATCAAGAATATGATGAAGCTGTACTTAATCAAGCTATGAGCTACAATCAGCTTTTAGCTGCAAAAGCTTCTTGTAATGAAATGCAAAAGGGTTACAGAGCCGAACAAATTGATGCGGCTAAATATAAATATGAGCAATGTCTTGCTCAAATTGATTATCTAGATTATCAATTACAAGAACAATCTATAATTAGAGCTCCTTTTGACGGCTTTGTGCGCTCAAAAAATAAAAATGTAGGTGATATGGCTAATATTCAAGATACAGTGCTTGAATTAAGTGACACTGCTTCAAAAAAAATTATTGCCTACTTTAGTGAGAGTCAACTTGCTTTAATTGATAAAGACACAAATTTTATAATAGTTAACCAAGCACAAGATCATTTTGAAGCTAAAATTAGCTATATTTCAAATACTGCTATTTTTACCCCTAAAAATGTCATTACTAATGAATTGCGTGGATTTTTAGTCTATGAAGTTCATTTACTATTAACTACCGCAAATAATAATTTGCGTGATGGGCAATCAGTGAGTGTATATTTTGATGAATAGCTTTTTAAGTATTACTAACTTAAATTTTGCCTATACTAAAAACTCATTTATTTTTAAAGAATTAACACTAGAGTTTTTAGATAATATACATACTATTAGTATAGTAGGACCTGATGGTATAGGTAAATCTACTTTACTAAAATTATTATTTGCATTGCTCAAACCAAATAGTGGTTCAATAAAGTTTTTCAATCAAGAATTAAAGCAAATTAGACCACAGCTATCCTATATGCCCCAAGATTCTTGCTTATATGAAGATCTTAGTGTTATAGATAATTTATCCTTAGCCAATAGCTTATTTAATCAAGATAACAAAAGCCAAACACAACTATATGAAATGCTTTCTTATCTTGAGCTTAAAAATTTTGCTAATTACAGAGTGAATCAACTCTCAGGAGGTATGCGTCAAAAGCTTGCACTTTTATGTACTATTGTAAAAGATCCTAAAATTTTAATTTTAGATGAACCTACTGTTGGTGTTGATCCTATTTCACGCAATGCTCTTTGGGATATTGTAAATGAATATCTAAGTCATAACAATTATTGTATTTATACAACAGCCTATTTAGAAGAGGCTCAAGAGGCTGATGTATGCTTAGTATTAAGCAACAATAAATGTTTACAATTTACTAAAGCAGATATAGAGCAAATACAAAACTTGTGCTACTACGTTAAATCCTCACACTATCTTGATATATATCATCAATTACTCAAATGTAATTTTGAAAAATATTTATGTGATTTATCCTTAAGCTTAGGTATGTTGCAGATAGTCTTAAAAAAACAAGTAACAGCTGCTGATTTTAGTAAATTTTTACAAGAAATATGTTCTTATGAATTTATTTTATTAAAACGTGAGGCCAAACTTGATGATCTATATTTATTAACATTGAAACAAAAAGATTTTTTAATTTATGAAAAATATCAAAATATACAAAATGCAGATCAAGTTTTAAATAATGAGTTCCAAACTGAAGATATTATTAGTCTAAATGAAGTTAAAAAAGTTTTTAACAACTTTGTAGCAGTGGATAGCTCTACTTTTACTGTAAAAAAAGGAGAGATCTTTGGTTTATTAGGTCCTAATGGAGCTGGAAAAACTACAACTTTTAGAATGATGTGTGCATTATTAGATAAAAGTTATGGACAAATTCTAATTATGCATCAAGATTTAGCTAAAGCAAAAGCTAAACTGCGCTCACAAATTGGTTATGTTTCACAAAAATTTTCTTTATATAATGATCTTAGCTGCTATCAAAATATAGTTTACTTTGCAAAAAGCTATGGTTTATCTGATAAGCAATTAGCTAAACGTCTTGATACTTTATTAAATATCTTTGATTTAAAAGATTACATGCAAGTAGCTGCTAAAGAATTACCTTTTGGTGTACAAAGAGAATTATCAATGACTGTAGCTTTACTGCATGAACCTAAAATTCTATTTTTAGATGAAGCTACCTCAGGAGCCGATATTATAGCAAGACGTAAATTCTTTTTAATTTTGAATTTATTAAAGCAAAATGGTGTTACTATCATTGTTACTACTCACTTTTTAGAAGAAGCTGAGTTTTGTGATCGCTTTTTAATTCAAGCTAAAGGTAAAATTATTTGTTTAGGCCGCCCTGATGATATTTGTCTTAATGATAAAAAACAAAGAATAAGTGTACATGAGCTCTTTTTAAACTCTTGCAGTTAAGGAGATAGCTATGTCTAAGATCATTAAAGCCTTAATCAAAAAAGAATTAGAACACATCAAACAAGATAGGTCTATTTTAATTATAGCTTTTATCTTGCCTTTAATTCTAATTTTTATCTATGGCTATGGTCTTAATTTAGATATTAATAATATTAAAATAGCTCTAAGCTGCAAACAAAATGACAGCAATTGTTCACAATTGTACTATCAATTACAAGGAAGTGAATATTTTGAAATTACACAAATAAACCCATACTCTCAAGCTCAAAGTGCCTTTAATCAAGATCTTGTTGCAGCTGTAATATTTATAGATGAGCACAATAGGCATTTAATCTATATCAATGCTGCAAGCTCACAAAAAGGCTTTATTATTGAAAACTATATTAAAACAGCTTTAAATTTGTATTATGCTAAGTTAAATAATACACAAGCTATCAATATAGTTGTACATAATCGCTATAATGAAGCCAATTTATCTGCGTACTTTTTAATTCCAGGACAGCTTGTTGGTATTATCACTTTAATTAGTACTTTTATGTCAAGTTTACTTATAGCAAGAGAGTATGATAGAAATACTATTTTATTTTTAAAAAGTGCTAACCTTAAAGCTAGTGATATCATCATAGCTAAGCTTATACCTTATTTTATCATTTCATTTTTAGGTTCATTATTATGTATCTTAATAGCTCTAATTTTATTTGAATTACCTTTTAGAGGTTCAATTTTAATTTTTATTATTAGCCTAATTATTTATGTTTTTATGGCCAATTGCTTAGGCCTACTAATTTCAGTTATAGTTAAAAATCAATTTTTAGCTAGTGAATATGCTATTATCATTTCACTGCTTCCATCTTTATTGCTGTCAGGTGCTATTTTTGATTTAAAGGCAGCAGCTAGCCCTATTTATTACCTATCTTATTTAATACCACCACGTTATGCTGTAAGTGCTATTAAAATGTGTTTTTTATCTGATGCTAACTATTTAACTATTTTATTTAATGATTTTATCTTACTTATAGTTAGTGCTATCTTTTTAGCTATATGTAATAGACAATTACATAAGGATCTTCACTAATGATATATTTAAGACAAATATTAGCCTTACTAAAAAAAGAGTTGCTGCTTATGCTTATGGATAGTGGCACTAGAAAAATTTTGATTATACCAATTGTAGTTCAAGCACTTGTTTTTGGATATGCCGCAAGCTTTAACTTAAATAATGTACCTTTTAGTATTTTAAATCAAGCTAACAGCAAACTTGCTTTTGATTTTGAACAAGAGTTAATAGCTAATAACTACTTTAGATTAGTTGATAAATGTTTAAATACTCAATGTTTAAGTGATAGCCTTGAACAAGAGCGAGCTTTAATTGCTATCTACATTAATAAAGATTTTACTGATACTTATAGTATTGAGGTTATAAGTGATGCTAAAAATACAGCTTCAGCTAGCAGTGCTATATCTTACTTAAGTGAATTTGTAAATTTATTTAATCAAAAACATCTACATACTCTAAATACAATTAATACTCGTTTTGTTTTTAATGAAAATATTATTACACGTCACAGTATTTTATCAGGTATGATCTTAGCTTTATCTATGATACAAGTTTTATTACTCTCAAGTTTATGTATTAGTCGTGAGCGAGAAAATAAAACCTTTGATATGATGTTAATGACGCCTTGTCCAACTATAATCTTACTTATAGGAAAAGCAGCTGCACCTGTATTTGTTTCTTTAATGCAATCTTTATCTTTATTTGCAATCTGTGTTTTTTATTTTCATATACCTTTTATAGGTAGTTTTATTAATTTATTTTTATGTATTCTTATCTTTTCTATTTCTCTTGTAGGTATTGGTCTTAGCATCTCAACACTAACCCAAAGCACACAACAATCTATTGTTTTTGCTTTTATCTTAATTTTACCTTGTATTGTATTATCATCTTTAATTACTCCTATTGAAGCTATACCTAATTGGCTTTTACCTATTGTTTACATCAATCCTTTATACTATGGTATTGTATGTATACAAGCAATCTATCTTGAAGGTAAAGATCTCTTATACCTATTTCCTTATATATTAATCTTAATACTTTATGCTAGTGTAACCTTACCTATGTGTGCATACTTTTTTAGGCATAGATTAAAGTAAATAGCCAACTTCAATTACACAATAATTTTTAAAGTATACTAAAACAAAAGCTTTAGTATTTAGTATAATTTATGAAAAAACTAGAATTAATAAAAGGAAATACTATGGCATCAATCAAACCACGCGAAAGAACTGCTATTATTCAATCATTGCGTGCTGGTGTAACACCACGTATTGGTCTTGAGCACATTCAAGTAGGACGTGCTAATGAGGTTAAAGCTTTAATTGAAGAAATTGATTTAATAGCACATGGTGGTAGCTCATTTAAATTAATTATAGGTGATTATGGTGCAGGTAAATCCTTTTTCATGCAATTAATTCGCTATATAGCTTTAGAAAAAGGTTTAGTAGTAATTAATGCAGATCTCTCACCTGATAGACGCTTATATGCAAGTGCAGGTCAAGCTCGTGCTTTATATCAAGAATTAGCTAAGAACATTTCCACAAGGGCTCATATGCAAGGTAATGCAATGAGTGCCATTGTTGAAAAGTTTATTAGTGAGCAAATTAACCTAGCAAATAAACAAAATAAAGATGTAAATGATGTTATTCGTATGCAATTACATTCTTTATCTGAACTTGTTGGTGGCTATGATTTTGCTTCTGTGATTGAAACTTATTATAAAGCCTTTCAAGAGGGTGATGAAAACACAAAAAATTGTGTTATAAGATATTTAAGAGGTGAATATACCTCAAAGCAGCAAGCTAGAATTGATCTTAATGTAAGAACTATTGTTGATGATTCTAATTTCTACGATAGAATTAAGCTATTAGCCCGCTTTATAGTACAAGCAGGCTTTAAAGGCCTATTAGTTAATTTAGATGAAATGGTTAATTTATATAAATTGCCAAATCAAAAATCACGCTCTGCTAACTATGAGCAAATTTTACGTATACTAAATGATTGTCTACAAGGTAGTGTTGAGCATGTCGGTTTCTTGCTTGGAGGAACTCCTGAGTTCTTGCAAGATCAAAGTCGTGGTCTATATAGCTATGAAGCTTTGCACTCACGTCTTGCTCAAAATACTTATGCTAAAATTGCAAATGTAGTAGATTATAAAGGCCCTGTACTTATGCTAGAAAACCTTTCACCAGAGGAGCTATTTGTACTATTGTGCAATATACGAAATGTCTTTGCTAATGGTGATAAAAGCAAGTACATAGTAGATGATGAAGCTTTACATGCATTTTTAACTCATTGCTCATCACATATAGGTGATGCTTACTTTAAAACTCCACGTAATACTATTAAAGCCTTTGTAGACTTTTTATCTGTACTCGAGCAAAACAAAGATATTAGTTGGCAAAGCTTATTATCTAATATTAAGATTACACAAGATTCAGATGATGATATTGTCAGCATCAAAAGTCAAAATTCTGAAAACGAAGATGACGATGATGACTTAGTTAATTTTTCTTTATAATTATGGCCACAAAAGATCCTTACTCACTTTTAGATGTAGATATACAAAAGTATATACATCTAAGAGGTTGGCAAGATTTAAAAGAAATTCAAAAATTAGCTATTGCTCCTATACTTGAGCAAAAGCAAGATGTCATAATTGCAGCAGGTACTGCCAGTGGAAAAACAGAAGCTGCATTTTTACCTGCTATTACTAAAATTAAACAAAATCCACAAGAAGGCATTTTGATCTTATCAATAAGCCCTCTTAAAGCTTTAATTGATGATCAAACTGCACGTTTGCAAGAAATTTGTCAAAAACTTAAAATAAATGTCACCCCATGGCATGGTGATGTAAATGCAAGCAGTAAACAAAAACAAATAAAAAATCCAAGTGGTATTATCCTAATAACTCCTGAATCTTTAGAAGCTTTACTCATTAATAAAAGAACATGGCTAGCAACAGCTTTAAAAAATCTTCAATATATTATTATTGATGAGTTTCATGCTTTTATTGGTACTAATAGAGGTATTCAGTTATTATCACAATTACATCGTATTGAAAATTTAATTAGAAAAAGTGTTATTAGAATTGCTCTTTCAGCTACATTTAATAATGAAATAGACATTAGCAGATATTTACGTCCCGTAAATATCTGTAATATTGGTACCACTATCTTAAAAACTAGCTCAGGACATTCAAGTCTAGCAGTACAAGTAAAAAGTTATCACACTGAATATCTTAAAGAAAATACCAGTAAAGATTATAGTGAAATAGTAGCAGATATCTTTAAACTATGTCGAGGCAAAACTAATCTTATCTTTGCTAATTCGCGTGAAAATTGTGAAAAGATAGCGAGTATGCTCTCAAAGTTATGTGAAATTAATAATGTACCAAATGAGTTCTTTCCCCATCATGCTCTTTTATCCAAAGATTTTAGAAAAAGTCTTGAATTACGTCTAAAACAAAATAAATTACCTACTACTGTAATTTGCACTTCAACTTTAGAGTTAGGTATTGATATTGCTGATGTTGATACTATAGGTCAAATTGACTATACCACTTCTGTTGCTTCTTTAAGACAAAGATTAGGTAGATCAGGTAGACGAGATGGACAGGCTAAACTTAGAATTTTTGCAACCAGTAATCAAGATCCATTGCTAACTAAATTAGCCTTAAGCAGCTTCATTAGTGCTGCCATGATTAATTTATTACTGAAAAAATGGAATGAGCCTACTAATCAACAAGATTTATATTTATCTACCCTATTACAGCAAACCCTTTCAGTTATAACCTCTTATGGTTCTGTAAGTGCTAAAACACTCTATAACTTATTATGTAAAAGTGGTCCTTTTAATAATATTACAAAAGAAATCTTTATTACCTTATTACAAGATATGGGGAATAATGGATTAATTATGCAAATGCAGGATGGCAAACTCTGTATTGCTAATGAAGGAGATCGTTTTATTAACCATCATAGCTTCTATACCTCTTTTGATACTGTAGAAGAAATGATTGTAGAATATAATAATAAAATTATAGGCAGAGTTCCAAAAGCTGCTAGCCGTTTTTTAGAAACAGATGATAAATTCTTACTTTCTGGTCAAGCTTGGAAAATTATCTTTATTAATGATAAAACTAACTTGATTGCTGTAAAGCCTACTGCAAGTATAGCAAAAGCTCTTGACGTTAATGCTAACTATACACAATTACACGCTAAAGTTGCCCAAGAAGTATATAAACTCTATGCTCAAAGTACACAATGTCCTTTATACTTTAGTAAACATAGTAAGCTTATTTTTAGTGAGGCTCAAAAATGCTTTAAAGAGTTAAAGCTTGATATTAATAACTATTGTGTTTATATGGAAAATCTCTATATCACACCTTGGTTGTCTAATATGACTACACGAGCTATCTATTTACTATTAAAAAATGAAAATATCAAAAGTACTTTATATGACAGCATTATAGTAATTGAATATTGCTCGTTAGCTACACTTAGATATACTTTAATTGAAATTTTAAATAAACCTAAAATTGATGTTACTCAATTACTAAAAAAAGTCAAAAGCCTTGAGATGGATAAAAACGATAAATTCTTATGCAGACATTTACAAGAACTTGCTTATGCTACTAGAAATTTAGATATTGATGGAGCTTATGCTTTCTTAGATAAACTTTATAAACAAATTAAAGATTAATAATGTATTAAACTTTACAAAATAAAACTCTCCTTATCAAAATTTAAATTTAGTAAAGAGAGTTTTATTATAGTAAATGATTATTAATAAAATTTTTAATTAAATATAAAAGCAAAAAACCACCTAAAAATTAATTTAGGTGGTCTTGCTTAAATTATTAGCCTGATGATGACCTACTCTCACACAATCGTACGTTGCACTACCATC
>CALXNP010000008.1 GCA_944389785.1 uncultured Anaerobiospirillum sp. | reverse complement strand
AGCTGTCAACTTACCCTAATTTATAGGTATCATGCAAATCAAAAGTGTGATCTAACACGCTTCATCGGTTTGCCGTAGTAGTTTGTTTTATTTTTGATGTCCTCCCCAGCTTAAAGACCGAGGATTCCTATCACTAAATAATAATGCTATTGTTGTAAGCTTCGGCAGGTTTCTACTGCCAACCTCTTATGAGGTTCGCTTGACAGGTCATCTGGGCAAGTATTGCTCCTCTTGTCACTAATTATAGAAGAAAAGTTTTTACAGCATAAATTTTTAACGAGCTAAGAACAATCTATTAAAAAAGCTCTTACACCGTGCGGCTGTATCCCCGTCCTAAAGAATAGGGTTTTAGTCGCTGATCTTTTTTGATAAATTAAAGCTTAAAGCTTGCATTATTTTATTTTTTTAGTATAATACACCGCGTTCAGTCGCATGATTTGTATATTAGTAATACAAACATGTTAGCTTCCTTGTCTTAAATGTGACTGGCAATTTAAGACTTTTACCGTAAGGGGCAGTTATGCGTCACTACGAAATAGTTTTCTTGGTACATCCAGATCAAAGCGATCAAGTACCTGGAATGATCGATCGCTATAAGGGCGAGATTGAAAAGAATGGTGGTAAGATTCACCGTTTAGAAGATTGGGGTCGTCGTCAATTAGCATACCCAATTGATAAGTTACACAAGGCTCACTACGTTTTAATGAACGTTGAGGCTGAGCAAGAGTCTATCGATAATATCGAAAACAACTTCCGCTTTAATGATGCTATAATTCGTAACATCATTATCCGTACTCATGGTCCAATCACTGAGCAATCTCCTATGATGAAGGCTCGTGAAGAGCGTCGTGTACGTGATGATGAAGCAGAGCGTCGTCGTGCAAAAGATGATGAGCAAAACGCTGATGTTGAAGAATTATCATCACCAATAGAGTCTGAAGAATAAAGGAGAACTACTAAATGGCACGTTATTTCCATCGTCGTAAGTTCTGCCGCTTCACTGCAGAAGGTGTTGCAGAGATAGATTACAAGGATGTTGCTTTATTAAAGAACTATGTTACCGAGTCTGGTAAGATCGTTCCAAGCCGTATTACTGGTACCAGTGCTAAGTATCAACGTCAATTAGCTACAGCTATTAAGCGTGCACGTTATTTAGCCCTTTTACCTTACACCGATTTACACAGCCGTTAATTTGTGGCTTAACTAGGAAGGTTAAAAATGGAAGTTATTCTTCTTGATAAGATCGCTCACTTAGGTGGTCTCGGTGACAAGGTTAAGGTTCGCAATGGTTATGGCCGCAACTACTTGTTACCACAAAAAAAGGCTGTTATGGCCACTAAAGAAAATGTTGCTAAGTTCGAAGCTCAACGTGCAGAGTACGAAGCTAAGATTGCAGCTGAATTAAAAGAAGCTCAAGATAGAGCAGCTAAGGTTGCTGAAATTGCAACTGTTTCTATCCTTGCTAAAGCAGGTGATGAAGGCAAGCTATTCGGCTCAATTGGTACACGTGATATTGCTGATGCTGTTACTGCAGCAGGTTGCGAAATTCACAAGAGTGAAGTTCGTTTACCAGATGGTGTATTACGTAATGTTGGCGAATACGACATTATGTTACAATTACACGCTGATGTTAAAGCTGACATTCGTGTTGTTATTGTTGCTGATAAGTAATCACAGCATATAGCTATAAAACATGATTTTAAAAAATATCCCCTAAATTTAGGGGATATTTTTTTATTACATACTTACTACATACTTATCTTATTAGTCTTTTTTATTTTTATTTAGTAATTAATTTTGTCTTTATTTATAGCTTATTTTAAATAAAAAAAAAACCTAGGTACGTAAGACCTAGGCATAAAACTACGAGGATAGGTTAATTATTTTGTTTTTGTCTTTTTAGATTAAGTTCATTTGAAATTTTATAGTAAGTTTGCTCATCTAAATGATAGAAAATAAACATTGTTAGCATTGCAAATAGTGCAAGGGCACCAGGTATTACGAATATTAAAACTCTAAGACCCTCAATAGTTTGAGTTGTTTGTGTTGTATTAGCAACATAACCTACATAAGCTAAAAGAATACCTGGTAAAAATCCTGCCATAGCAGCTGAAATCTTACGTGAGAAAGTGTAACCTGTATATACAGCACCTTCAGCTCTAATACCAGTTTTCCATTCACCATAATCTACAGTATCAGGAACAAGCGCCCAATTTAAACTATTAGCAAAAGCTGTACCTAAAAAAGTAACACAAGAGAATATCACAAATAGAATTTCATTATTGCCTAAGAAGTAGTTTAAAGCATCACCTATTACCCAAATAAACAGACCTGCAACATATACCTTTTTCTTGCCAAATATTTCTGTGGTCTTTGGTACAAGTAATACACCAATCAAGACACATCCCATGCTGAAAAAGCCCATATAAGATAATAAATAGACATCATTTAAAACATATTGGCAATAGTATACCTGCATAGCAAGTTTGATATTAAAAGCACCTAAAGTACATAGATTAACAATAGCTAAAACTAAAAGAGGTTTATTATTAAATAATGAACCTAATGATTTAACAATACTTGGTCTTTCTGCATCTGTTGCTATTTCAGTATAACGTTCTTTAACATATAGATAGCATATAGTCATACAGATAACACCACCTATACTAAAAATACAAGCAGCAATGGTATAACTGTATACTCCATATACTTCAAATGCTTTTTGTAGAGGAATAAAAGCAACACTGCAAGTTAATAAGCCCAAAGTAGAACCACCTTGTCTAAAAGAGGCAAATGTTGCTCTTTCATGAGGATTTTTTGTTATAGCCGGTACCATAGCACCATATGAGCAATTCATTAAACTATAACATAAACCAAATGACATAAAGATCAAAGTTGCAACTATTACCTTGTATTCTAAGGTAAAAGTTAAAGGAACAAACTGAGCTATGGTTACCAAGAGAGTTGGAAAACTTACAAATAATATAAAAGGTCTAAATTTTCCTCTTGGACCAATTGTCTTTCTGCTGTCTAGAATAAGTCCTGTTAAAATATCTGTAAAAGCAGTAAAGAATTTGGATATTAAGAATATCACACCACCATATGCTGCAGGAATATTAAGTTCGTCAGTATAGAACTTTAATAAATATAAGGTACCTATACATAAGAATAAATTAGAGCCAAAGTCGCCAATTCCATATGCAAATCTTTCTTTAAATGTAATGTTCTCATTAGAAATAGTGTACTGAGCGCTCATAAAAATCCTCCTATAGTTTAAAAAAAACAGTACAATAGATGCACTATCGTACTGTTTAATTTTTGGCTATTAAGCTTGTTTAGTTTGCTTTTTACGCTCTTCTAATTCTGTTACAATCTTAATATATGTTTTTTCATTTAACTTGTAGAAAACCATTGCTACAATGGTAATAACAGCAAGAGCAAAAGGGTAAATGAAAATTAATTGACGAAGACCCTCTTGTGTAGACTCACTTTGTACTACATTTGGAATATAACCAATTTGAGTTAGCATGAAGCCAGGGAAGAAACCTGCAATACCTTGGGAAATTTTTCTAAAGAAAGTAAAGCCAGTATATACAGTGCCCTCAGATCTAACACCAGTTTTCCATTCACCATACTCTACAGTTTCAGATACAAGTGCCCAATTTAGGCTATTAACAAAAGCTGAACCAAAGAAAGCAAAGCATGAGAATGCTACGAATAAGAATGGAGTTGTACCTACGAAGTAATTTAATAAATCACCTGTTGCCCAAATTGTTAAACCGCCAATATATACTGTTTTTTTACCTAACTTGCGAACGGCTGCTGGCATTAATAATACGCCAATGAAAATACAACCCATACTAAAAAAGCCCATGTAGGATAGTAAATATGGGTCATTCAATACATATTCGCAATAATAGACTTGAATAGCTAATTTAACATTAAAAGCAGCTAGAGTGCATAGATTAGCAATACAGATAACAAATAGAGGTCCGTTACCAACAAGAGCTTTAAATGAAGCTAAAATACTTGTTTTTGGTGCATTGCTAGGCTTAAGTTCAATATATCTTTCTTTAACACCCTTAACACAAACTAACATGGTTAAGAAACCACAAACAGAGAAAATAGTTGCTGCAAAGATATATTGAGTTTGTTGTGTACCCTCAATCATGTTCATTACAGGTACAAATAATACAGTACATAATAATAAGCCAAGATTAGCACCACCTTGACGCCATGCAGCTAAAGCAGCTCTCTCATTTGGATTTTTAGTCATAGCAGGAATCATAGCACCATAGGTACAATTCATAAAACTAAATACAAGACCAAAGAGCATGAATAAAATTGTAGCACATACTGTTTTGCCTGTAATATCAAAAGGTGTGCCTACGAAGTTAGCAATACCAATAAGTGCTACAGGTAGTGAGAAATAGAAGATAAAAGGTCTAAATTTACCCATCTTACCGATATTTTTTCTAGAATCTAAAACAATACCAGTAAAAATATCAGTAAAAGCTGTAAAGAATTTAGCAATTAAGAAAATTATACCACCATATGTACCAGGTAGACCTAATACATCTGTGTAGAATTTAAGCAGATATAATGTACCTATATCTAAAAGAATATTTGAGCCTAAATCACCAAAGCCATAAGCTACTTTTTCAAAAAAAGGAAGCTTTAATTTGGTTGGATCTTGTTGCATTGTAGAGGTATTTGACATAGTTTTATTCTCTTAATCAAAAATCTTGCATGCTACCATGCAAGATTTTGTAAGTTATAGATTTTTTAGACTTGCAAATAAGTCTGCATACTTACTATTTTCTCTATAGAACACTGGAATCTTGCCAATAGGAGCATTAACAGTGATATCACCACCATTAAATTTTTCTCCAGTCCAAAGATTAATCCAATTATCCTTAGGTAGGTATAAGCTTCTACTTGTGGCACCTTGCTCATAAACAGGTGCTACAAACATATCTTCACCTAGTAAGTATTCATACTTAAGCTCATATGCTTTAGCATCATTTTCATAGTGCATAAATACGGGACGCATTACAGGAGTACCAACTTTAGCATTTGTAGCAACAAGCTCCTTTAAGTATGGTTTTAAAGCAACATGGATATTTACCATTTTTGCAAAATGTTGCTTAGTTTCTTCATCACTATCAAATTGCCAGTTATCAAGAGGACGATTACCTTCATGAGTTCTCATCATAACTGTAAAGGTACTAAAGTCACACCATCTTAATAGAAGCTCTTTACTACGTTTCATTCCAAATAAAGTTGTGTAACCACCAATATCAGAGTGGTGTAAACCATGACCTGACATACCAAGAGATAAGGCGGCTGGAACAACAGAAGCAAGACCATCATCTAATGACCAATCAACATTTTGATCACCAGCCCACATCATAGTAGAGTATTGTTGAGACTTGCTAAAGCCTGCACGCATGAAGTATAAAATATTACCTAAGTTACCAGTCTCTTTTAATGCTTCATAATTACATTGTGCCCAAAGTGCTGGCCATTGATTGTGCATAATTTCAGCACTAACACCATTGTGTAAATAAGTGTCAGTTGGTAAATACTCACCAAAATCAGCCATCCAGCCTTTGCAGCCTAGCTCAATCATATTGTTCTTAATAACATTTTTAAACCAATCAAAAGCTTCTTTCTTGGTTAAATCTACAACACCACCATAGAATTCACCAAATTCAACAAGGTAGTCTTTACCATCTTTATCTTTTGATAAGTATCCATGTTGTGCAGCTTCTGCACAAAGATTTTTATCTGAAGCAACATATGGATTGATATAGGCTAAAAACTCAACACCTTCTTTTTGCCACTCCTTGATTTGTTCTTTTAGGTTTGGATATAGCTCATCTGAGTATTGCCAGTTCCACATAACTCTCTTACCAAAAGATGTCATACGAATACCTGACCAATCTTGAGCCCAAATACCCACAACCTTAACGCCAGCATCTTTCATAGCTTTAACTTTATCGCTACAAACTTTGCTACCACCTTGAATACCAAGTACAACACCATTGTAGATAAAATCTGGAAGCTTTGGTTGTCTACCTAATAGGGCTGTTAATTTCTCAATTAATTTAATATAGGTATCAGCACACTCAATAGTTAAATTAGTACTATCTTGCCAGAAGCAAAGCTCATGATAGTTTTCATTGCTAAAATCAAAGTTCATATAGCAGCTGCTATCAGCATGACAATAATATTTTTGTGTAGTTACAAAAGTTGGTTGTGGGAAGAATGTCCAATAGTAATCACCACCAGCATTTTCCTTACAATCAGCCTCAAAAGTAATTTGAGTCTTCTTGTTACGTCCGACACCTTGTTCTGAAGTCCAAAGAGGAAATGGTTTTCCTCTTAAATCAAAGTATGAAAATTGTTCGCCACAACCATAAACATGATCTTCTTTGTTAGCTGCTAATCTAAAGAAAATACGGTTGAACTTTTCACAGCAATTTTTGATGTTAATGATTAAACGTCCATTAGCATCTGTGCTAACTTTAACATTTGCCTTAATCTCATTTGAGCGGGAAAACTCAATTTCAAAGTTTTCACCTACTTTGGTAACTTTAGCTTCAGTTAATTGAATTTTTTCAACTAACTTTTCTTTAACACTAAAGTTACCACGGAACATATCAATATCACTAATACCTTTACCAATAACCATAGCAGGTTGTTGTTCAGTATGCTTGATAAGCTCTCTTCCCTCATAGCTTATGGAAAAACTATTGCTTCCATCTTGTACTAAACATAATGCAGACATAAATTTTACCTACTAAAGTTAAAATTAAACACGTTTTGCCATTGCTTCATCTACAATGTTGCCTAGAACTTGTAAACGAGGAATTGATAGATCTTTTAACATCATTTCTTGATCTGGCATACCAATTACTGATGACCATACAGCACGACCAGCCAAGAAGCCTGAAGCACCTGATTGCATTGCAGCACGAACTGCACGAGGGAATAAGTCTGGAGCTACACCTGATGATAAGATAACCCATGGCATCTTAATTAAGTCATTTAGCTTAGCAGTAGCATTTACTAACTCTTGATATGAACCTTTACCACCTAATGGCATTTCACTCTTATAGATATCTGCTTCAGTATCACCTAACTCTTTAGCTGCCTCAAGAATGCATTGTTCTTTATTGAACTCTGCATGACGTCTTGGTGGTCTTACAACTGGCTCAATAATTGAAACTAAACCAGCACTCTTACATTTTTTAACGAATTCATCTACTAGAGCTAATCTTTGTTCTTTGTCTTCATCTGAACGCCATAAAACTAATAGTTTTAAAGCCTTGGCACCCATTGCTGCAACTTCTTTAGCATCGATAGCTGGATCATTTTTTACATCATCTACAGGAATTCCATTACCAGGGATAAATAGGTCACCTGAAACAATTAGATTTGATGTAGGTGCAATTGCTTTTTGCTCAACAATAGCATCCAAGCAGAATTGTTTATCAACTAAAACAGCAGAAGCATAAGGTGATAAGATCTTAGCTGCATTTACTTTAAATTCACGAACTGTTTCATCATCAACAAAGCTCTTACCTAATGCTTGTTGCATCATGTTTCTTAAAGCTTCACGTTGATCAACTGCAAGCATTGCTAGACCACCAGATTGTCTTGCTAAATCCTTATAAGTATATGCTGTCATTTTTTTATTCCTTTTAAAGTTAAGTTAAAAATTAAATAGAGGAAGTTTTAGTTAGAGTGTTGACCTTTTTGGCAATCTCTTAAATAAGTTAGTACAGAAGTCCAATCTTTGCGTCCAAAACCATGAGCAGAGGTTTGAGAGTAGATTTCACGACTAGCTGCACCCATAGCTAAAGGAGCGTGTAGCTTATTGGCAATATCAAGAGCAATACCCAAGTCTTTATGTGCTAGATCAACCATGAAAGCAGGATTTAAATCATTCTTTAATACTTTATTTTGCCATGTAGTAGTAAAGTGACTTCTAATAGCAGGAGTTCCTTTCATCATCTCAATAGCTACATCTAAAGATAATCCCATTGATTCACACAACACTGCAGCTTCTGCTGATAATGCATTTAATGCAATTGACATGTAGTTGTTAACAATCTTTAGGCGAATACCCATACCAGGGCCACCTGCATCAATCATCTCATTACCCATGCACATCAAAACATCGTGAGCTTTTTGGATTTGCTCTTTAGTACCACCAGCTAATAAAAGCAAGGTACCAGTAATAGCATCAGTTGAAGTTCTACCAACAGGGCATTCCATCATTGATAAGCCTTTTGCTTGTAGGTTATTTCTAATTTCATCAGATTCAAATGGACTGATTGTTGACATATCAACTAATAATGCATCTGACTTCATTTTTGAAGCGATACCATTTTGACCAAAAACAACATCAGATACTAATTTACCATTTGGAAGCATTGTGATAATGATATCTGCATCTTTACAAGCAGAAGCTGGAGTATCTGCAGCAAGAGCTTTGTGTTCATTTACAAGTTTTGCAACAGCATCTTTATTGATGTCATATACGCAGACTTTATAGCCTTTTTTTAGAATATTTGCGGCCATTGGTGATCCCATTTGCCCTAAACCTATAAATGCTACATTAGTCATAAATTCCTCCGGTAATGTAATTTAATGTAAATTTAGTAAATTTATGTAAAAAAATATATAGAACCGATCACAAATTTACATTTTAATTGCAAAAAAAATTACACAAACTAACATATATGTTTATTTGTGTAGATTTTTTAATTTTCTTGAGCACTTATGATAAAGCTAAGCTTTAAGCTATCATGTGGCTCAAGGTAGTCTTTAAAATGTTTCTGATTAAAAGCATTGACACAATCTGTCATAGGTTCTACAGCAAAACCTTCTCTGTTCATTTTTTCAGCAGAATAAAGTTGTAGATATTTGCTATTTGATTTTAAATAAGTACTGATTTTAGAGCCAATAAGCGTTACTGTATATTCATCTTGAGCTACAGAGAAACAATTATCAACTTGATAAGCACCAATTAAGTTAGCTTGTGTAAATTTTTGTTCATCTTTACAATCAGATAACTCTTTTAAGATAAACTTATCATCAAATACAGCCTTATATAACTTAGGTAAAACAAGTTTACATTGATCAATTTTTTCATTATTGCTTGTTATATAAGGATGTACTCCTATGGCCACTGGAGCCTTATGTGAGCTTATATTAGTAAGTTTAATATTTACTTTAAGACCAAAGTTTTTACTTAATTTATAAGTAACTTTTGCTTTTAACATAAAAGGATAATATGGATTAGCTACTACATAATTTGTCAGTACTAGTTTATCTATAGTACGTTTTTTAACTTTCCATAAAGACCAAGCAAGCATACCATGTATAGCACAATTTGATGATTTATCATTGATAGGTAATGAGTACTCTGTACCATCTATACTATAATTGCCTGCATAAATACGATTTGGCCAAGGAGCTAGTATTTTATTTAAGTGAGCATTTGCTACACTATTGGCATCATGTTCTAGCACAAGATTATAGCCTTTGTAAGTTAATTTACATAAAGCAGCACCTACAGTAACAATATGAGCTTCGTAAGGTCCTTTTTGTAAAATAATCTCTTTACCCGATAGATACATAGAATAAACCCTCAAGTGTATATAGACTTGTACTAGATAGCCTGTAGCTAGACTACAGGCTAAGAACAAAATTATTTAGCATTTACATCAAGAAGATGTGCAGCAACTGCAGGAGCTAGACCTGGTGCTAAAGGTAAGCGAGGTACTAGTAAGCAGTGTAATAAGTGGTAAACATCTTGTTTGCCATCCCAAACTAAGCTTGTAGGTTTATTGTTAGGATCTAACTCTTGGAACCAAGACTCACCATTTTCGTAATCTTTTAAATAGGTTACACAGTAATCCCAGAAAGTTTGATATAACTCTTCATAACGTGGATTTGCAGTATTTACATAAAGAGCATAACAAGTACCCATAGCTTCAACTATTGGCCAACGGATACGGTTTCTGATAACAGGGTTGCCATCCCAATCAACTGAATACACGAAGCCTGGGTTGCCATCAACATACCAAGCATCACGAATACCTGCTTCAAATACACCAATAGCATCTTCAAGTAACCATTTAGGAGCTACCTCATTGATTGCTTCATACTCAGCCTTGATATGACACATTAAGCGGCCCCACTCAACCCAGTGACCTGGTGTGCCACCGTATGCTCTAAACTGCTGAGCAGGTGTTTCTTTGTTATAATCTGGTAAAGTGTTCCAATTTTCATCAAAGTGCTCATTAACACGATAGTGTAGGTTTCTTGCAACATCATGAATGATGACTTTAGCAATATGAGTAGCTCTATCTAACCATTTTCTATCATGAGTTACATCGTAAACAATTAAGAAAGCTTCAACAGCATGCATGTTTGCATTACCACCACGATAAGCCTCAGTCTTAGTAAACTCTTCATTCCATGATTCTAAGCACATTTTTTCTTTTTCTGAGTAGAAGTATTTCTCAATTACTTCAATAGCTTTATCTAAAAGCTCTCGTGATCTAGGGTGACCTGTTGTACAAGCTGATGCAGCACCTAGTAATACAAAGAAGTGTTGATAACCTTGCTTTGATGCATCTTTTACAGTACCTGTTTGATTATCAACACAAGCATACCAACCGCCATATTTCTTATCTACTAAAGGACCATCTAATAAAGCATTAATACCATGGTCTACTAGACTTAGAGCATAAGGTCTACCCATTAAAGCAGCAATTGAGAAAACATGTAACATTCTTGAGGTAATCCAAAGATGTGTACCATTTTCTTCTTTGATTTGACCTTTTGAACCTAACCAACCAAAACCAGAAGGAACCTTTGAGTTTTTAGCAAAATTAAAGATTAAATCAGTTTCTTTTTCAAGAAAACGATTATGTGATAATGTGTTAAACCACTTCATATTAAACTCCATTAAAAGATGTCTATTTAATGTTCATCAGATGTTGATATTAAATCATAAATAAACATAAATTTACATATATGATTAATTGTGAAAATCACAATTTTTAATAAAAATTATCAATAACTAATTGAAAAACTTAATAAAATATGAGAAATGATTAATTGTTGATTTTGTGCGATAAATCACAAAATAGTTACATAAATATTTAAAACTTACAAAATAAACATCTTAAATGTTAATATATTTACATAATGTGATAATATTAACTAAAATTGTAGTTTAATTTATAGATAGGTGGTATATGAAAATTTGTTGTGTAGGTATTGCTGTCTTAGATAGAATTTTTACAGTAGATTCTTTACCTAAAGAAGAAGGTAAGTTTTTTGCCTCTAATTTTACAGAAGTAGGTGGGGGTCCTGCAGCTACTGCTGCTGTTGCTTGCGCAAGACTAGGTATAGAAGTTGATATGATAGCACGCGTTGGTGATGATGCCACAGGTAAAACTATTATAGAAGGTCTTGCTCAAGAGAATGTGGTTGTTGATAGGATGCAGGTGATTAAGAGTGCTCAATCAACACAAGCTGCCATTTTAGTTGATGGTAACGGTAATAGAGTAATTGTTTCATACCCATCTCCAAGTCTTGGTGATGATGTATCATTCATGGATAATATTGATTTTAGCCAATATGATGTTGTTTTGGCAGATGTACGCTGGCATAATGGAGCCAAGAAAGCTTTTGAATTAGCTAAAAAAGCTAAAGTATCAACAGTATTAGATGCTGATACTACTCCACAAGATATAAGTGATTTAGTGGCTCTTGCAACTCATAGTGTATTTTCACATCCAGGTCTTATTAAGTTTGCAGGAACAGAAGTTATTGACGATGCTTTATTATATGCAAAAACTAAAACTTCTGGCAGTGTGTATGTTACTTTAGGTAAGGATGGCTATAAATACTTAGAAAATGGTAAAATAACACATATTCCTGGTTTTGTTGTAAATGTTGTAGATACAACAGGTGCAGGTGATGTGTTCCATGGTGCTTTTGCTAGTGCACTTTGTTTAAATAAGGATATTGTTTCAGCATTACGTTTTGCTGCAGCAACTGCAGCCTTAAAGTGTACTAAAGCCGGTGGAAGAAGCGGTATTCCTTGCTTAAAGGATGTTGAAGATTTTTGTAAAACACATTAAAACAAATGCAATTTGAAAATAAACAAACATTTAAAATAAATGCTCCAAGACAAGAGCGATTACTCGCTCTTGTAAATGAAAATGGTAACATGAGTATAAATGAGCTTGCTACTATTTTTAATGTTTCAGAGCAGACAATACGACGAGACATAATAAAACTTGAAAAAATGGAGTTACTGTCTCGTTATCATGGTGGTGTGATTAGAAATAATCAATTTATAGAAATTCAGCAAAATCAAATAGTAAATAAAGATTTTGAGATCCGTGAGCTATCTTATGTAGATGAGAAAGAAAAAATAGCTAAGGCTGTAGCTGAATTGATACCAGATGGTAGTACTGTTTTTATTACAATAGGTACTACTGTAGAAAAAATAGCTAAAGCTTTATGTCATAAAAACTCACTTAGGGTTATAACAGATTCTATCAGAGTTGCAAATATTCTATATAAAAATACCAATATAGAAGTTATGCTTCCATCAGGTACATTAAGGGCTAGCAATGGGGGTATTGAAGGACCTAATACTGCTATTAGTCTTGCTGAATTTAGAGCCGATTTTACTATTAGCTCTGTAGGTGCTATTGATGCAGATGGTACTTTGCTTGATTTTAACTTATCAGAAGTTACTGTAGCTAAAACCATGATGAATAATTCTAAAAAAACAATTATTGCTTGCGATCACAGTAAATTTGATGCAGTTGCCTCTGTGTGTTTAGATCATATTAACAATGCTTCATACTTAGTTACAGATACAGTGCCAAATAAAGAATTTTTAGAAATTATTAATAAAAGCTCTTGTCAATTGATATTAGCTTAATAATTAGTAACTTTAATTATAGAGTATCAATATACTTAATAAAAATATAAAGTCTCCATCTAAAAATTAGATGGAGAGGGGTATGTACACATTAATGTTAATAGAATTACTTATATTAATTTGTCTTTAGTAAAGATATATATGACTTATATGCCAAAAGTAGATTTTTTTATAAATAAATCCAAAAAATTTAAAAAAAAAGCTTGCAATTAAAAATTTTTAAAGTATAATGTGCTCCATACCATCTGACGTGGGGGTATAGCTCAGCTGGGAGAGCATCTGCTTTGCAAGCAGAGGGTCAGCGGTTCGATCCCGCTTACCTCCACCAACAATAGATTTAAGATTGTATCATTTGGTTTTAGTTATAAGTATTATTAATGCTTATGAAGCGCATATCTTCTGACGTGGGGGTATAGCTCAGCTGGGAGAGCATCTGCTTTGCAAGCAGAGGGTCAGCGGTTCGATCCCGCTTACCTCCACCAATTCATAATATACTACCTCCCCTAACAAGTTATTTTAAGTTGATTTATGTTTAACTTTGATTTAGATAGGGCTCAAAAATCTTTAGTAAGGTGGGTAGGTGGTAAATCTAGAGTTTTACCAAGACTTATTCAGTATATTCCAAAAGAAAGTTTTTCTTGTTATGTAGAGCCATTCGTTGGAGCTGGATCTTTATATTTTGCTTTACATCCTAAAAAAGCCATTATTAATGATAATAATATAGAACTTATCAATACTTATAGAGTAATTAAAGACAATAAAGATGAGTTAATTGAGTTGTTAGAGACATTCGAAAACAACAAGGATTTTTATTTAAAATTAAGAGCATTAGATAGAGAAGAAGATTTTATTAATAAATATTCACAGGTCATGAGAGCTGCACGCTTTATTTATTTATTAAAGACCTGTTATAACGGTTTACATAGGGTTAACAGTAAAAATTATTTTAATACACCTTTTGGTAGTAAAACCTCAGTTAAAGTATGTAATAGTGTACATATTACTAAATTAAGTCAATATTTAAATGAGCATGAAACCTTAATTGAATGTGGCGACTATATGAATCTTTTAGATAAGATAGATAGTAATAGTTTTGTCTATATGGATCCGCCTTATGCACCTTTATCACGTACATCCTCATTTACTCGCTATGGCAAAAGTAATGAATGGGCTTATGATAGCTCACAACAGAGATTATTAAGTTTTTGTAACGAATTAAATAAAAGAGGCATCAAGTTTTTACAATCAAATTCTACAGCTCCTATTATTTATGAGCTCTATAAAAATTATAATATTATTACTTTTGATTCAATTAGAACTGTAAGTGCTGATACTTCAAAAAGAGGTTATTTACAAGAGCTTTTAATCTGTAATTATAATGTCAAGTAAAGGTAGGTTATTGGCAATAGACCTCTAAAATATGGGTCTATTGCATGGATTTTGATATTTATATCTTTATAATTTTAATCATTATCTTCATTTTCTTTGTTAATACGCTCATACATTCTCTTTTTAGCTTTATTTTCTTGTACTAAGATAATAGCGGCATCAGTAGGTTGTTTAGCTATTTTCTTTAATTTTTCTAAATTTTGTTGAGCTAAGCCTTCAACGCTAGCACTTATTTGCTTAGGCATTGATGTTGGATATTTTGGTTTGTTAGAAATAGTCTTAGGTAATGATGCACCACCTATAGAAATAGGATCACCTAAAAATACAGGTTGAGTATTTAATACATAAATATCTAAAATACATTTTAGTCTAGCAAATATTTCTCTAATACCAACTTTAAAGCGTGCTATATCAGAATCGTGATCACTTGCATTAAAACCTTTAGCTTTTAAACCTTGATGATCGGCTATAAAGATAGCACGTTCATTATGAAATCTTTGAGAAATAATCAAAACCTCATCTAGTAAAAAAACTTTTCGAGCTCTAATGATTGAGTCAAGTGTACTAAATCCTGCATAATCAGAAATAATTCTATTTTTAGGTATACCCTGTTTTAATAAGGCTCTAGTCATTTGCTGTGGTTCATTATAAGAGTAATGACGATTATCTCCTGAGACTAGAATATAATCAATTTTTTTCTTTTTAAATAAAGTCACAGCTGCTTGTATTCTATTAGTAAAATATTCATTTTCATTTCCATCTACTGTATAAGGCGATGTACCTAATAACAAACCAACTTTATAATGAGGGACTTCATTATAGGTATCATAGGTATCAAATGTATAGCTAGAAATTCTAAAATAAGCAAGAATGCATAGTATTAAGAAAAAACATAATACTAAACAGAAAAAATAGAGCATATAGGAACTAAAATGCTTAAATTCTGTAGCAAACTCGCTTTGATTATTTTGTACCAACTTATTATCCTAAATCATATGCTTAACACAGTCTAAAGCACAAACTTTATTATATAAAGTTTTAATGTGCTCTGTACTTGTAACTTTAACTTCAACAGTATAGGAGCAATAATTACCTTTGCTGCTAGGTCTTGCTTGACCTTTGTATTTAGGATTAGATTTAGGATCAATTGCTTTAATGGTATTGATAATTTGATCTTTAGCATCTTTAACATCAGCAAGAACAATTACCCTAAAACCAATCACACAAGGATAATTAAGTAGCTCATCAAATTTTGCAAATTGATCACTCATCTTAATCTCCTGAATTAAAGAATAGATAGATTCTATCCCATAATCTGCCAAAGAAGCCTCCTTCGTTAATATCTTCTTTAGCTACTAAAGGATAACTTGCTATAACTTTACCGTCTAATTCATATTTTAAAATACCTAGTTCTTGTCCTTTAGCAATAGGGGCAATAAAATTAGTATTCTGCAATTGATAAGTAATATTAATTTTATTTTGAGAACCACGTGGAACAATAACTCCATTGTTATTATTAGCAACAACAAGATCTAGAGTGTTTTTATCTCCCATACGTACAGGTCTTTGTAATACTACTTGATTTGCTTGCAGTGGTTGATAATATTCAAAATATCTAAAGCCATAATTAAGCATTTGACGTGCAAAATCTGCTCTATCTTTTTCAGATTTGGCTCCAATTATTGATGCAATTAAACGCATATTTCCATTTACTGCAGAAGCAACTAAGTTATATCCTACAGCAGATAAATGTCCTGTTTTAATACCATCAACATTTAAGCTTTTATCCCAAAGCAAACGGTTACGATTGGATTGTTTTATACCATTAAATTTAAATTCTTTTTCTTTGTAAACACTATATTCTTCAGGTAGGTCACGAATTAAAGCACGACCTAATAGAGCCATATCATAAGCAGTTGAGTAGTTTTGTTCATCAAATAAACCATGCACATTAGCAAAGTGAGTATTATTTAGACCAAGTTGTCTTGCATAATTATTCATAACAGAAACGAAACCTTGTTCACTACCAGCTAAATGTATAGCCATAGCAACACAAGCATCATTACCTGATTGAATAATAATACCTTTGTTTAGATCATCTACACTAATTGTTTTACCTACTTCAATAAACATTTTTGAAGAGTCACTATAGTTTTTTGACCAAGCATCTTCAGTAATAACGACTTTATCTGTTAAATTTAAACGACCAGCTTTAATTTCAGTACCTATTACATAGGATGTCATCATTTTAGTGAGCGAAGCTGGCCAAATTTTCTTATTAGAATCTTTTTCAAAAATAACTTGTCCTGTGGTGTAGTCTAGCAATACCCAAGACTCTGCATCAAAATATGGCGGATTAGGTATAACCATAGCTGTATCATTAGCTTGTGGATTAGTTACGTTACTGTTTGCTTGTCCATTTTTAAATTGAGCAAAAGGATCATTACTAGCATCTACAGCAGCATAGCTTGTAGTGGTAATAAGTAGAGAAATAAGACCTGTAACTAAAAATTTTTTCATTTTTAATCCTATTTTATTTAATGATATTTATTACATAGTTTTTATAAAACTTGAGCCATAGCCTAAATTTTTTACCTGCTCTAATATTTTTAAAGTATCACTAGTAGAGTTAGGTATTACTATAACTCGATATAAGTTAGCTGAAACATTTATAACTTGTACTTTTGCTTTTAATTTGTTAGCTAAAGTATTTTTTATATTAAGAGCTTTATCATAACTACTTGAAGTAAATACTTGAATATAGCTTTGTGTTATTGTATTAACATTAGTGCTAGTTGTAGCATTTACATTATTTGGTTTTTTAGATAAAAAATCATCTTTATTAGATACTACAGCACCAATTAAAGTACCTGTTGCAACTACTGTACCTAGATCAAAATTACCAGCTTTTAAATCATCATAGATGGTTTTAATAGCATCATTATTATTTGTTGGCAGAGTATTAGTACCAGAAAATATACTAGATCCAGCATTTTTTATGACATTATTTTGTCCAACATCTATATATTCAAGTTTAACTCTACCTGTTCCTTTAGCTATTATGCCAATTTCACGTGCAGCACCTTCTGAGAGATCGATAATTCTATCTCCATGAAAAGGACCACGATCATTAACTCTTACTACTACTGCTTTACCATTATCTAAATTTGTTACTTTTAAAAAAGAAGGTAATGGTAGGTTTTTATGAGCAGCACTAAAACCTTTTTGATTATAAACCTCACCATTTGAAGTTTTATTACCATTAAAACCAGGTCCATACCATGAGGCAGTACCAATTTCAAGGTAAGAGTTATAACCTGTCCAAACCTCATAATGCTTGCCTAAAACGGTATAATCCTTATTGCCACCTTTACTCAAAGGCTCATATAGAGGCTTTGCTCCAGGTACATTGTTTAAATTTACCTTCTCACTTTGAGGATAAGGTTTAGTATGATTAGGTCCTGTACCATAAGTAGCACCATCATCAGCTTTAGATTGAGTAAAGTTGGTATTACTACAAGCACTTAAAGCTACATTTAAGGTTATAGCTAAGATTAAAGCAATTTTATGTATTTTCATATTAATTTGTTTGTTTTAGGTTATTTTTTTTCTCAAGATAACCTTTTTGTATAAAATCTGCTAGCTCAAATACGGCTCTTGCATATAAAGGACTCTTATTATAACGCATAATAGTATTAAAGTTATTTAAACCAACACCATAGCCCACTTTACCATCTTGTAAATCAAATTTAAATAGACGTACCGTTTGATCACTATCTAAATACTCTTTGGTATTAATACCATTTTGATAAAGATCTTGAGACTTTAATTTCCACTCTTTTTTAATGAGATTATCAACATTTGATGTGGCTAGAGCTGGGTAAAATACTGCACCATCTTTAACCCAACCATGAGCTTTAAAATAATTAGCAACAGAACCAATTGCATCTTCAACACTATAGAAAATATCAACTTTATTGTTACCATCAAAATCTATGGCATAATTTAAGTATGAGCTTGGCATAAATTGTCCCATACCCATAGCTCCGGCGTAAGAACCTTTAATAGCTGTTAAATTCCAATTTTCTCTTTTGGCAAGTTTTACGAAGTTAGCAAATTCTTTAGAAAAGTATGCTTCACGTGGAGGATAGTGAAAACCTAAAGTGTAAAGAGCATCTAAGACAGACCAAGTACCCATATTTTTACCATAAAAGGTTTCAACACCTATAATGGCACATATATATTGAGGGTTTACTCCATATATTTCATAGGCCTTTTGTAAAGTTTTTTCATTCTCCAAATAAAAATTGATACCAGCTTCAATTCTTGAGGTTGTAATAAATAATTTACGATATTTCCACCATGGTTTACCTTCATAAGGTTTAGTCATGGCGTCAATAATTTTTTGTTGATAAGTAGCTTTGCTCATAGCATCAGAAATATCTTGAGCATCAATAGAGGCATATTTTGCAAGCTCATTAACATCGGCACCATGAGCTAGATTGAAAGAAACACATAAAGCTATTGCTGCAGTTAATTTTTTTAACATGTCAAATCCCATTTATTTAAAAGTTAAGGTACGTTTATGCGTGTGTATTGACATTATTATGCCAAAAGAAACACTTAATGTAATCATAGCTGTTCCTCCATAGCTTATCATAGGCAGTGGTACTCCTACTACTGGCAATATACCGCTAACCATACCAATATTTACAAAAATATAAAACATAAAGGTATAAGTGAAGGTTGCAACGAGGATACGCTCAAAGCTATTTTTAGCACAAAGGCTAATGTAAACACAACGAGAGAGAATATAAGCATAAATTAAAGATAAAACCAAAAATCCCATTAGACCAGTTTCTTCTGATAAAACGGCAAAAATAAAGTCAGTATGAGGTTCTGGCAAAAAATCAAGTTGTGATTGAGAGCCTTGTAACCAACCTTTACCAAATAATCCACCAGAGCCTATAGCAATTTTAGATTGAATTATATGATAACCTGCTCCTAAAGGATCAAGTTCTGGATTAATTAACATCATAACACGCATTTTTTGATAATCATGCATGACATAATTCCACATAATAGGTAAAGCAGCTCCAGCTATAGCTGCACCACCTATAATCCAATAATAAGACATACCTGCCAAAAAAATAGCGATTAAACCAGATACAGCCACTAAAACTGAAGTTCCAAGGTCTGGTTGGATTAAAATAAAAGCTACAGGTACTGCTAGAATTACAAAAGCAAAAAGTACATGATGTGTACGAGGTGGTAATCTTTGTTTTGATAAAAAAGCAGCTATGGTCAAAGGCATTACTACTTTAAAAATTTCAGATGGCTGTATGCGCATAAAGCCGATATTAAGCCATCTTTGAGCACCCTTTGAAATATCTCCTACAACTTCAACTAAAACTAAGAGTATTAAACCAAAAATATAGGCATAAATAGAGAATTTAGCAAAGTATTTAGGTGGAATTTGAGCTACTAAAATCATAACTAAAAAAGCTAGTAATGTTCTAATTATTTGTCTAACTAACATATCAGGATGTTGACCTGATGCAGAATATAGAACAAATAAAGATAAAGCTAAGGTCATGATAAAGCCTAACATTAAAGGTAAATCAATATGCCATCTGCTTAATATTGAATTTTTATTTTGAAACATAGTTGTTTCATATGATGAGCGATAATTTTCGTTTGACATTATTTAACCTCTACAGTACCACCCATACCAAATTTGATGCTTTTACCTACAGCTTCTCCCATATAACCATTTGGATATAGCTCAAGTAAGTACTTATCCATAAGTTTTCTAATAATAGGGGCACCCTTAGCAGAGCCACCACCTTCATTTTCTAAGATTACCGCACACAAAATTCTTGGTTTATAATAAGGAGCAAAAGCAACGAATAGAGCGTTGTCTCGGTGCTCTGCTTTTAAATTTTTAGCATTATATTTTTCACCTTGTTTAATTGAGACAATTTGTGCTGTTCCTGATTTGCCTGCAGCTTTATACTTTGCTCCAAAAAATGCTCTTTTACCAGTACCTTCTGGTCCATTAACTACTAAATACATACCAGCACGTGCAGCTTCCCAGTAGCTTTTATCTTTAAGCTCAATTACACGACCTTGTTCTTGATCTTGATATTGATTAGTTTGTCCTTGAGAATTTGTTATAGATTTGAGCAAATGAGGAGTTACTACTTTACCATAGTTGGCAAGTGTAGCATGAGCTTTAGCTAATTGTAATAAAGTAGTAGTCCAGTAACCTTGACCAATGCCAATAGGAATAGTATCACCAACATGCCACTTTTGTTTAAAACGGCGTAATTTCCATTCTTTTGATGGATTTACACCTAAAGATTCTTCTTTAATATCAATACCAGTTTCTCTGCCAAAGCCAAAGATATCAAGGTATTTATGTATAGTATCAATACCTGCTCTATGGGCTAAGTCATAAAAATAGGTATCAGCACTAACTTCAATAGCTCGATATAGATCAAGCCAACCGTGACCCCATGCTCTCCAATCTCTAAATTTGTGAGTGGAACCTGGCAGCATAAAAGCAGGAGCTCCAAAATAAGAAGATGTTGGAGTTACTAAATTTTCATTTAAGCCCATAATAGCAAGTAGTGGCTTAATCGTAGATGCTGGAGAATAACCACCTTGTGTGACACGGTTTATAAGAGGTCTGTCTTCATTATCAAGTAATGCTTTATACTCATTACTTCTAATACCACGCACAAACAGATTAGGATCATAAGATGGGTTAGAGTAAAAAGCTAAAATTTCACCACTGCTAGGTTCTAAAGCTACAATAGCTCCTTTCATATTACCTAATAATTCTTGAGCATAGTATTGTAATCTTATATCTAAAGTTAGTGTTAAATCATTACCAGGTGTTGGAGGATTGTTTTTTAAAGTTCTAATAATTTGACCATGACTATTGACTTCAACTTCTTTTGAACCTGTTTGACCATGCAGCAAATCTTCATAATAACGTTCAATACCTAACTTACCTATTTCTGTTGAACCTTCATAATTTTCAATTTTCTTGGCTAAGGTTAGATTCTCTACATCTTTTTGATTGATACGAGATACATAACCTATAGCATGAGTAGTAATGTCAGAAAAAGGATAATAACGTTTTAAACTAGCAGAAAGCTGTACATTAGGAAAACGATAGCGATGCGTAGCAAATAATGCTATCTGATTATCAGTGAGTACATCAGATATTTCAATACCAGAGAAACGTTTTCTAGTTCTTGAACTTCTAACTAATGTTTCAATTTCTTTATCTGTTAAATCTAAATTTAATAATTTATTCAAACTAATGATACTTTGTCTAGTATCAATATTTTTATTAGGATAAATTACCAGATGGTATACAGGAAAGTTGTCTGCAAGAGCTATTCTATTTCTATCATAGATAATACCACGCTGTGGGACTACAGGTAATACTCGTATACGATTTTCATTAGAACGAGTTTGATAATCATCAAAAGAAACTATTTGCAAAAAATAAAGATTAGAAAATAAGATAGCAAACATGACGATCATTACACCTATACAAATATAGGTGCGCTGCCTAAAAATATGATTTTCAAGCTCTATATCTTTAACATTATAATCATTGTTTACAGCGCGTCTTTTTTTTCTTTTTTCCTTATCTTTAAATAAAGTACGCTCTTTTTTTCTTTTAGATAAAAACAATTTTTTTTAAAACCCTTATTCTCTATGGTAAGGTAGATTTTGTCCTATACTATATGCCCTATATAGAGTTTCAGCTAGAAAAACTCTTACTAAAGGATGAGGCAAGGTTAATTTAGATAAAGAAATAAGCTCATCTGCCTTATTTTTGAGAGCATCTGTTAAGCCATTAGGGCCACCTATAATTATTACTACATCCTTACCAAGACTACGCCAGTTTGATACTTTTTGAGATAGTTCAATTGAGGTATATTGTTTGCCTCTTTCATCAAGTGCTATCACATAGGCTTTTTTAGGTATAGCATTTTCTATAGCTAGACTTTCTTTTAGCTTTGACTTTTCCTCACTACCTTTATTTACTCTTTTTTCAGGGGCTATTTCAACTAATTGCAAACGCATGTCACTAGGCATTCTTTTTTGATATTCTAAAAAGCCCTCACATACCCAAGATGGCATTTTATTACCAACTGCAATTAAAATAATTTTCACTTAGTTAGCACCTGCTACAACACATTTATACAAATCTTCAAGACCATAACGCTCACGAGCCTCTTGTTGCATAATATGTACTATGACATTACCTACATCTACTAAGACCCATAAACCTTCATTTTTACCACTGATGCTAACACCATGTACACCATATTGTGCTAAATGATCAACTAATCTATCTGCAATAGCACCTACATGACGGTTAGAAGTTCCTGTACAGATAATCATCTCATCAGTAATTGATGAATGGCCTGCAACATTGATACTTACTATGTCTAAAGCTTTAGAGTTATCTAAGCTTTTTTGGCAAAAATCAACAAGTTTTGAAGTTTGATTTAAAATTGATTCTTTTTGTATATTAATCATATGCTTTACTGTTTTTAAAATAAATGCAAATTATAACATAAAAGCAAAATTATGCTTATTAAATTCTCGTTTATTGCTCTTTTTATCAGTTTTGAGCAATATGCTTTTGTTTAAAAAGATTAATACATTAACTATGTAAATTTTTTTAAAGTTACTAAGCATTAGACTTTAGATTTTTAAAATCGTTCTTTATGTTATCACATATATTGTGAATTTTTTTTATATAAAAGAAGCTTTATTTAATATTAAAGTAGATTTATATTAGAGCGGATCAGCATATAAGTGATGCTTAAAGATATATTGTCTTACTTTTTTATTTAAGTATTTACGTACAAAATTGTGAGCTGATTTATTATTAAGATAGCATAATTTTAATTTGGCTCTTAAACTGCTTGAGCTTAATTTATGCAGACTTTGGGAAATTAAAATTAATTTGTGTTCTTTATAATTATAGTTTTGATATGCAATGCCATGCTGTTTGATAAAATTTTGCACTTGTTCATTAAGCTTAATATCAACACCTCGTCTTTGCATAACAACAAGATTGGTTAAATTTAATAATTCAAAACCTTTATACCAGGTATGTAAGTTATAAAGACTATCTTGTCCCATAATAAAGAATAATTTATCGTTACTAAAGTTTTGGCGTAACTGTACTAAGCTATTATAGGTATAGTGTTTTACTTTATGATCTTGCTCTAAATCAAGAACCTTAAGAAAGTTATATTTACCAATAGCTAGATTTATTAAATTTACACGTGTGTTAAAATTTTGTTGCAGTGTATTTTTATGTGGTGGTGCTGCATTTGGTATAAGGTAAATTAGATCAAGTTTTAATAGCTTTTTAGCTTTTAAGCATAAAGCTACATGATCTTTGTGAATTGGATCAAAAGAACCTCCAAAAAAAGCAATATTACGCATCTAAATCTATAGCCTCAAGTTCTCTTGCTTTAGTATTTTTAATAGCCACTGCTAACTGCTGTAATTTTAAGATACAGGATTCTATATCAAAATTTTGCAGATAAATAGCAGCTTGATTTAAACTTTTAATTAAAAAATATAAATTATCAAAAGGCAGATATTGTATAGCTTTAAGTAGTAACATTTGTCCTTTTTTTATTTTAAAGCCATATTGATTGAAAAAAGCTAATTGTTCTTTTGAATTTAAACTATTAAGTTTAATTTCCTTACCCTTACAAATTGCCTCAAAACATACATTTAAACGATTAATTAAAGTAATCAATACACTTAATTTATTTTGACCATAACCATTACAAACAGCATTAAGAATATTTAATGCTTTAATACAATTAGCTTCAAGTAAAGCATCAATAAAATCATAGACATAAAATCTAGCATCTTGACTAAAACTTTGCTCTAAAATTTTTTCGTCAATTTGATTTTTTGCAAAAGAGCTTAGGCTAATTTGTACTAAAATTTGATCAATAGCAGTTAAGTTGCCTTCAGAACTTTGAGCTAAATAATTTATAGCACTGCTAGTTAAGTTTAATTTATATCCTAAAGCTTTTTCATATATCCATTGCTTTAAATTATTCTCATCAGGAGCATATATAATATCAAGTTGTCCTCCTAAAGCTTTAATATATGCAATAGCGTCTTTTTTTAAGCTTTCAAGAGCTCTTTTTTTCCCTTTTTTTTCTGGTTCATAATTTTTAGCTTCAACTTTTTTATAACTTGCAAGTATTCTAGGTAAATCAATTATTATAAATAGACCATCATGATAGTACTTAGCTATACACATAAGTACATCAACAGCTGTTTTATCTAGATCTTTTAAATAAATTTTAATAATTTTATCTTCTACAAATAAACCTGCATCCATTAATTCATTTTCTAAAGCAGATAAATTAGTACCTCCTACGCCTGCAAAGTCTAGATTATTAAACAGCATAAAAGTAGCTTTAGGATAGAGATTACGGGCTTGATGCATAAGATTATCGCTAGCATCTTTTTTTAATAAAGGCTCATCTGCAGAGATTATATATATATGTGCCATAATAACTTAGTCTATAAGTTCAGCTTCAACTTTTGGTAATTTTTGCTCTAAGATTTTGTGTCCATTATTTAAATCATCAAAATTTACCACTGTGGCTTGATTTTGGTCATTGTTATCAGCTTGACGTAAAGCTTCAATTAAAGGTAATTTTTTTTCAGCAGTAATATTTTTATTGGTTTCTTCTTGAGAATAGACAAGTTCTTGAGGCATTGGTATATGCGCATTAGGATCAGATAATCTTCCCAAATAATTTAAACGCATAACTAATTGTGAGGCTAGTTCTTGGCTAGTTTCATCAATTAAAATACGTTTTTCATTTTCTGAAGCTAAAGAATGACCTGTTTTATTTAAGACTGAACGAGTTAATGAATTGTTAATAATAATGGGTCTGTGATTTGAAATATATAAAGTTGCATTAGATGTTACAATAATATCATATTCAATAGCTTGAGCTTTAGAATCAACAGAAGCTATATATTCATTAGTTTGTATATTTGGTAATACTAATTGCGGTATGGTAGTGTCATTGTCACAACTATCATGCACAATGACACCATGTGTAGTTAGATCACGTTTTACATATTTGTAAAATTGATCATGATAATCACCACAAAGATTGATGTCAGTTATAGACTCACTTATATTAGCTTGATTTGGTAGTGAAAAGCCACAGCCTGTAAACATCAAGCTTATACCAGACAGTACACTAAGTAAGTTTATTGTTCTCACATCAATCTCCTTTATTTGGACTAAAAGCTTTATGCAACGACAATATTTAGCAATTTGCCTTTTACATAAATTATCTTCTTAATCTCTTTACCTGTGGTGAATTTAACTACATTATCATCTTCAAAGCACTTAGCTTTAATGCTTTCTTCATCAGCATTAGCACTTACATTAACACGGGCACGTACTTTACCATTAATCTGTACCACAATTAACATATCATCTGCAATAAGTGCCTCTTGATCGACTACTGGCCATTTAGCATTAGCATCTATTGTACCTTTATTGCCAAGCATAGAGTAGAGCTTAAAGCAAATATGTGGAGTAATTGGGTAAAGTAATACAACTACAGTATTATAGATTTCATAACGTAAAGCACGAGCTTGCTCTGACTTGTCTTGGGCAATCTTTGCTGTTTCGTTTAATAATTCCATAATAGAAGCAATAGCAGTATTAAAGGTTTGACGTCTGCCAATATCATCAGTAACTTTATTGATAGTTGTATGTAAAGTTGTACGCAGTTTTTTGAGTGTAGCATTTAAAGCTGTCTTGTCTAAAGCTACATAAGGACCTTCATTAACTAAATCAACAACTTGATTCCATAATTTCTTAACAAAACGGTGAGCACCTTCAACACCTGATTGACGCCACTCTAAAGTTAGTTCTGCAGGGCTTGCAAACATCATAAATAAGCGTACAGTATCAGCACCATATAGCTTTACCATATCTTCTGGATCGATACCATTGTTTTTGCTCTTTGACATTTTAATCATGCCTTCATGCACTAATTCATGTCCTTGCAAATCAACTGCTTTGATAATATTTCCTTTGTCATCACGACTTACAGTTACATCAAGTGGATTTACCCATACTTTTTGACCATTTTCCATGTAATAGAAAGCATCAGCAAGTACCATACCTTGACAAAGCAAACGCTTAAATGGCTCATCATACTTAACCATACCACAATCACGCATAAGCTTAAAGAAGAAGCGAGAGTATAGTAGGTGCAATACAGCATGCTCAATACCACCAATATATTGATCAACAGGCAACCAATAATCTGCAGCCTCTTTATCTACCATGCCTTCTTCATAACGAGGAGAACAGTATCTTGCGTAATACCAAGAAGATTCCATAAAAGTATCAAAGGTATCAGTTTCTCTTGTAGCTGCTTGACCTTTATATGTGGTCTTTGACCACTTAGGATCGCTCTTTAAAGGAGAGGTAACTCCATCGATTTTTACATCAGTAGGTAGAGTAACAGGTAGATTTTCATCTAATTCTGCTACCATTTTATCAGTGCCATCTATATTTAAGATAGGGATAGGTGCACCCCAATATCTTTGACGTGAAATACACCAATCACGTAAACGATAATTTACAGTACGTTTTGCTACACCTAAGCTTTCTAGTTTATTAGCAATAGCATTAAAGGCACCTTCAAAATCAAGACCATCAAATTCACCAGAGTCAAATAAAATACCATGCTCTGTATAGGCTTGTTTAGAAATATCAAGCTCACTGCCATCTTTTGGTTTGATTACAGGTATAATTTCAAGATTATATTTTTTGGCAAATTCATAGTCACGCTCATCATGAGCAGGTACAGCCATAACAGCACCTGTACCATAATCCATAATTACAAAGTTTGCAATTACGATAGGTACTTTTCTTCCATTTAATGGGTGTATGGCGTTAAATCTTGTACGCATGCCTTTTTTCTCCATAGTAGAGATATCGGCTTCTGCGAATTTTTGGCTCTTACACTCTTTACAAAAAGCAGCAATTGCTTCATCTTCGCTAGCAGCTATTTTAGCTAAAGGATGAGCAGCTGAAATAGCCATGTAAGTTACGCCCATAAAAGTATCAGGTCTTGTTGTATAGACAATAACTTCTTCATCAGAATTTTCAATTTTAAATTTAATCTCAAGACCTTCTGATCTGCCAATCCAATTACGTTGCATAGTACGTACACGCTCTGGCCAATCAGTTAGATTATCAATATCTTTTAATAATTCTTCAGCATAAGCTGTAATTTTTAAATACCATTGAGGAATTTCACGTAACTCTACAGGGGTATCACATCTCCAACATTTACCGTCTTCAACCTGTTCATTAGCAAGTACAGTCTGATCATTAGGACACCAATTAACTGTAGATACTTTTTTATAAACAAGACCCTTTTCATAAAGTTTGGTGAAAAATTGTTGTTCCCATTTATAATATTCTGGACGGCAAGTAGCTACTTCACGAGCCCAATCATATGATAGACCTAAAGATTGTAATTGCTCTTTCATGTATTTTATATTGGCATAAGTCCAATCAGCAGGTTGAGCATTGTTTTTAATGGCAGCATTTTCAGCTGGGAGTCCAAAAGCATCCCAACCAATAGGTGCCATTACATTTTTACCTAAAAGTCTTTGATATCTTGCAATTACATCGCCAATAGTATAGTTACGCACATGTCCCATGTGTAATCTTCCAGATGGGTATGGGAACATAACTAAGCAATAATACTTTTCTTTATTTTTATCTTCTTTAGCATGGAAGGTTTGATTATCTTGCCAGTATTTTTGTACTTCTGGCTCTAATTCTTGTGGGTTATATGCAACATTAGTTGCCATCTTGACGCTCCAATTTCCAAGGGAAAATCACATTTAGGCTAAAGCCTGTTAATATTAAAATAATGTATTATTTTGCCACAATTAGCTTTAATTGTATCTAATAAGTTAACAAATTATTTTTACCAAAGTTTATGAATTTGGTATAAGCATACTGCTTTGTTAAGCTTATTTTATTTTAATCTAATAGGGTCAAAAGTTTTTAATAAGTTTTACTAGTTTACACCAATAATCTTAGATCTTAAGCTAAAGTTTATTTAGCTTTTGGTTAGAGAATTATAAGTGTGGATTAAATTTTTTAATGGTGTTTAGGCTAGCATTGAATATATAGAAAATCAAGATAAAGCTATGCAATTTTTAGTCATAAGCATCAAATTATAACTTAGATAAGTTATTTGTGCTTCATAAAAACACATTAAGGCAGTGAGTAATACTCACTACCTAAGTTTATTTTTATTTAAATTTATTGCCCTAGCAAAGATAAAATAAGATTTGTTCTTTGATTGGCTTGCTGCAACATAGATAAAGCAGCTTGCTGCATGATAGTATTTTGAATGAGAGCAGCACTTTCTTGAGCATAATCAGTATCTAAAATACGAGATCTAGCATCCATAGTATTTTCCATAATGTTAGATTGATTACGTATAGTAGACTCAAGACGATTTTGTATGGCACCAAGATCTGCTCTTGCACCATCAACATTAGCAATATATTTATCTATATTGTTAATGGCAGCTTGTGACGATTTTGCTGTACTTAGATCAATTTGCAGACTATTTACTTTTACATTGGTACTAGTATCAGCAACCTTATTACCAATTACACTAAAACCATATACAGCTTTTAAAAAATCATTACCTAAAGAGCCTTCTTTTAAAGAACCATCTATTAAATCAAACATCTGCTCTTTACTTATGGCTAAATTACCCGCAGCTATCGTGCCATTGGTAATATTAGCAGAAGCTGTTTTTCCTGATAATAATTGATTAGCTTGAGTCGCACTAATTTTTATTTCACCATTAGCCATGTCAATGCCTGCACTAATATCATCATGGCTATCAAATTCACTTAAATAATCAGCATCGGCTATTACTTGAACGTTCAAGACTACATCAGATGGATCTTTATAATCTCCAAACAAAGATGTAGTTATAGTTTGATAGGTAGAATAACCTTGACTTAAGTTTATATCTATAGTGTCATTGGCATAGGCACCTACTTGTAAACTTATCTTGCCATTTTGTAAGATACTATTTTTATCATTAGCACCAGATAGTAAAGTTGCTCCATTATAAGTAGTTTTTTGTGAGATTCTTGTAATTTCACTAGATAGAGCTAAAGCTTCTTTTTGTATAGCTTCTCGATCTAAACTAGTATTAGTGCCATTAGCTGATTGGATAGCCATAGTGCGTAGTTTTTGGTACATAGTAGTCATTTCATCCATGGCACCTTCTGCTACTTGCGCAAGAGCTATACCATCACTAGCATTGCGATTAGCTTGCATAAGACCTTTTATTTGTGATGTCATTCGATTTGCTATTTGCAAACCTGCGGCATCATCTTTAGCACTGTTAATGCGCAAACCTGATGATAGTCTCTTATATACAGTATCTAATGCATTAGTGGCATTAGATAAATATCTTTGAGCACTCAAAGCGCTTATATTTGTTAAATATAATGCCATTTAAAGATTCCTTTTAAATTTTTAACTACTATATATTTATCGAATAAAATTGCTAACTTATTAGCTTTAATAAAATTTATTGTATAGGTATTTAATGATAGTCTAAGACTATACAGCTTTTATAATTTTAGATACAATTTAAGTAAAGTAGATTGTGGAATAGTTTAACATGAAAACAAATACATTTAAGCTTTTGACTTTAGCTAGCACTTTTTTATCAAGTATAGCTTTAGCTCATACTTACACTATAGATGATAATACTAAAATAGTAGGTCAAGAAGATGTTTATCAAATAGCTTTGCAAGGCACTACCACCTTGGAGTATGTAGCAGCTTCTTATCAGCTTGGTTTATCTAATTTAATAGAGGCTAATCCTAAAGTTGATCCTATTGTACCAGCTAATGGTACACGTCTAATTATACCAAACAAAGTAATTTTACCAGATACTAAAAGACAAGGTATTGTGATTAACTCACCAGAAATGCGTCTTTATTATTATCACGGTAATAAAGTTGATGTTTTACCTATAGGTATTGGTCAATTAGGCACTGATACACCACTTAACTGGGTAACAAAGGTAGAGCGCAAAAGAGCAAATCCAACTTGGACTCCTACTGCTAAGATGCATGCTGAATATAGAGCAAGAGGCGAGTATTTACCTACTGTTTGGCCAGCAGGCCCTGATAATCCTATGGGATTGTTTGCTATTTATATAGGCAGATTATATGCTATACATGGTACTAATGCTGATTTTGGTATTGGTTTAAGAGTAAGTCATGGCTGTGTTAGATTACGTAATGATGATATAGAATATTTATTTAATAATGTACCTATTGGCACTCGAGTTGAGTTTATTAATGAGCCAATTAAGTATACCACTACAGATGATGGATCCATTTATATAGAGGTACATCAGCCTTTATCTATGAATGAAGAAGAAATCTTATCAGAAACTAATAATGATTTTAATTTTAGTAAAGCAGATCTTGAATTCTTCAAAAATGAAAATATTAATCAAGATATTTTGCAAAAAGCCTTAAAAGAAAGAAGTGGTCGTCCTGTTTTACTCAATCCTATTGAATTTTAATTTTCAATCATAATAACCTCTTTTTTAGATAAGTTATGTAATCTATAAAGGGGGGTTATTGTTATTTTTATTTAAATATATTAATAAGTGAAATTAAATTGAAAATTACCTATCAAATTTTTGATGGATACTAATTTTTTACTTATAAAAACTTTTGAGATACTGTTATAGACGGTAATCTTGGAGGTTTTTATGTTTAACAAGGAAAGAGCGTTAGTCATGCAAATAATGGCTAATAAGGCTCTATTTTTTATATCAGGTTTTTGTATAGCAGCATGGGCTCCTTTAGTTCCTTATATCAAATCACATTTTAATTTAGATAGTATTGAATTATCTAAGCTTATCTTGCTTATGGGGTTAGGCTCTTTAGCCGGTATGTTTACTACTAATTTTTTATTTAGATTTTTAGGAGCAAGAGTTTTATTAATTGGTGCATCTACTTTGCTTTTATTATCGCTAGTTATGCTTAGTATTTTCATCAATATATATGTATTAGCTTTTTTTATATTTAGTTTTGGCTTATCTTTAGGCTTAGTAGAAGTTGGTGCTAATATTTACGGTAGTTACTTAGAACAAAAAAGTAATAAAGCATTGATGTCTTCTTTTCACGGATATTATAGTACAGGTGAAATTTTATCTATTTTGGTAATGATGCTGCTTTTATATGTAGGTTTTGATATTTATCACGTAACAATATTGTTATGTTTGATACTTTTTATACTTGTAATATATAAATTGCAACATATTCAGTCTTTTTATGTATCATATACCTTAAGTAAAGAAACAACTGTTTTCTCTTTAAAAAATATTTGGCATAAATTACCAAAAAGTTTAGTACTATCATTGGCTATTATTGTTGCTATTATGCTTATGATTGAAGGTGCTATGTTAGATTGGTCAGCAGTTTTTTTACAAGAAAAAGCTGATATAAATATTGAGCTTGCATCAAGTGGTTATATTATATTAGTTTTATTTATGGCTATAGGTAGATTTAGTGCAGCATACTTCCTAAAGCACTTTTGTGCCAAAAATATTTTACTCATAAGTCTAGTTATATGTAGCATAGCTTTATTTATTGTTAGTACAAGTAATTATTTAATGTTAATTTACACTGCTTTTGCTATGTTAGGTCTAGGTTTAGCTAATATTTTACCTTTGTCTATTAGTTTGGCTTCTAAACAGACTTTAATTAAAGCTAATTTAGCCATTACTTTTGTTTCAAGTAGTGCTTATGTGTCATTGATTATAGGTCCTGCTTTTGTTGGAGCTATTAGTCAATATCATGGATTATCATTTGCTTTTATAGTATTAGCTATATTAGTTTTAGTACAAATTGGACACTTATTTTTAATAAGAAGAAAACTTAGATGAAAATAAATTTTGATTATCTACTTTCTTTTGTTTCAGCTTATAAATATGGTTCATTTTCTAAAGCTGCAAGAGCTCTAAATAAAGCTCAATCTGTGATTTCAACACACGTGATAGCCTTAGAAGATGAGCTTGATTATAAGCTCTTTATTCGTGGAAAAAATTTGGTATTAACTGAAAAAGGGGCTATTTTACTACCAATTGCTGAGGATTTATTAAAATCCTCACAAGCTTTGCAAAAAACAGCTCTAGCTTTACATCAATATCAAAATCCTGTTATTAATTTAGGTATTGATTTTTCTATATACTCAGATAAGCTTTTTGATTTTCTATCTATTTTTGCTGCTAAGTTTGAAGATATTATTTTAAAGATCTATCCTATTTCTTCTTTTGAAGTAAATAGGATGTTAGATAAGGGTAAGATAGATATAGCTCTATATTTTGCTCATATACCTGCAGGTAAATATAATTTGAGACAATTAGGTTTTGTTGAAACTAAACTTGTAGCAGCTTATGATCATCCTTTAGCTAAAATGAAAAATGTTACTAAAAATGATCTTGCTGATTTTAGGCACATTGTTGTTAGTTCTCCTAATAGTATAAATAGAGGTTTTATTTTTTCTTCAAAATACTGGCAGGTTGATAATTACTACTATGCTTTATCTTTAGTATCAAATGGCTTAGGTTATGCTATTATTCCTAAAATATTAATTGATATTGAAAGTCATTTTCAAGGTAAGCTTGTATTTATTGATGATGGTGCTGTTGATTTTCCAGATGCAACTTTATCTGTAGTGTGGCAGGATAGGGTTGAGGTTTTACCTCATGGTGAGTTTTTAATTAACGGTTTAAGCACCATTTTTAAAAATGGTGCTAATATTACAAATATTAAAAACTAAGGTCTAATTAAGTGAGCCATACTCTCAAGGTCACTAGCTTGTTTTTGTCTATAGTAAAGACCTAAAGCAATTAATACTATAATAGCTATATAGTTAAAACTATTGCCTATAATAGCATATGGAGTATTACCTGTATAACTTGTAAAGTTAGTTGTTAGAGATAAAGCTTGATTACGCTCAAGACTTTGAGCTATTTGACCTTGTTGATCGATAATAGCACTAATACCATTGTTAGTAACACGTAACATTGGTTTTTGTATTTCAAGACTTCGCATTTGTGAGATAGCAAGATGCATATAAGGTCCTCTAGAGTTACCAAACCATCCATCGTTGCTAAGCATTAAAATAGCTCCACTATCTTTATGATTATTATCTTTAATAATATTTGAAAAGATAGATTCATAGCAAATTGCGTTGATAAAATACAGATCATTTATTTTAAAATTCTCTTGAAGATGTGTACCTTTGTCAAAAGATGACATAGGAAAATTAAAGATTCTAGCTAGAGGGCGTAATAAATCCTCAAAAGGTACAAACTCTCCAAAAGGTACTAAGTGGCTTTTATGATATAGTTGTTCACTATTACCATCTAAAAGCAAAATAGAGTTATATGCTTTTAATCTATTTTCATTTAGGCTTTGTATTCCTGTTATTAAATAAGAGTTATGTTCTTTTAATGTTTGTTGTAAATAATTAATTAAATAATTTTCTGTTTCTTTATACACAGGTAAAGCAGATTCAGGCCAAATAGTTATTAAATTTTTTTGAGTAAGCAAATCTTTTGATAAATTAAGATAAGTTTGAATAATTTGAGAGCGAGTGTCTAAATCCCAACGTAATTCTTGTTTGATATTACCTTGAACTAAAGCTACTGCATAGTCTTTACCTTTTGATGTATATTGTGCACCTTGCATAATAACAGCAAAAACCAAAATAACTGCAGCAATAGGTAGAAAATAAAATTTACGCAATACTGCAAGAGCTAAAGCAGCACTCATTAAATAAATGCATAAATTAATACCTAAAACACCAATTAGAGGAGCATAAGCTTTAAGTGGAGAATTTATGGCACTATAGCCTACATAATTCCATGGAAAGCCTGTGAATAGATAATAGATGATAATATCTGCTATTAAAAAAGCAGCTGGAAGAAAAAAAAGTAATAGGACATTATCTTTAGTTTTACTAAGGTATAAAGCAAGAGCTGATAATATTGCATAAGGTAAAGATAAATAGGCACTAAATAGTATAAGTATTAATGAACTTACAACTACATTTAACTGCCCAAAATCTTGCATTACATAGTTAATAAAATCTAAATTTAAAAAGTTATAACTTATAAATAAAGCTAAACATGCTAAGAATATAGTGCTTTTTTTTTCGAAAAAAGCAGACATGGTAAAAAATAAAGCTAAAGCTATTAACATTAAAATCCAAATATTATATGGAGCTAATGCCATACTAGCCATAGCTCCTAATAATATATTTAGTGTTAAATAATAGCGTTTTAAGTTAAATTTTTTTTTATAAAAGTTTTTATCTACTAAAGCATTTAAAGCTAGCATGTTACTCTTCTTCCATTTCAACGCTATTGTCTATGCTAACTTGTAACAGATGTACTTGGCGTTTAGTTACTGTGGTAACTTTGAAAATGAATTTACCTATTTTTACAATTTCATCTTTTTGTGGAAGATGCCCAGAAGCATGTATTACCATACCAGCTATAGTGTCTACATCTACAGGAGGTAACACAGTGTTAAAAAATTCATTGAATTCTTCAATAGAAGTCAAACCTTTAACTATATAATTGCCATTTGCTTGAGCAACAATATTTTTATCATCTTTTATATCATCATCTTCATCATACTCATCATCAATATCGCCTACAATTAGCTCTAAAATATCCTCAATAGTGACAAGACCACAAATACCACCAAACTCATCAACAACTAAGGCCATATGAAAGCGAGATTCTTGAAATTCTTTTAACATAGAATCTACTCTTTTGCTCTCAGGTACTACTGTAACAGGACGAGCTAAAGATTTTAAGCTGATATCTTGATCTTGTTTTAGTGCATAAGGTAGTAGATCTTTTGCCATAATGATACCATCAATATGATCTTTATCTTCACTAACTAATGGATAGCGTGAATGACCATACTTAGCAATTTGTTCTATGGCTTGAGCTATAGTACATTTGCTATCTATGGTTATCATATTTACACGAGGTATCATAATATCTGCAATACGTAACTTAGCTATATCAAAGACACCATTTAACATTTCAATAGTATCTTCATCAATAATATGTCTTTTGCTGGCATCTTCGATGACCATAGCTAGTTCATTTTTAGTATTTGGTTTATTACGATTGAAAAGTCTTTGTAAAAAGCTTGAATGTTGTGATCTACTACTGTCCATTAGTTTTACCTTTAAATTAAATACATGTTTTGATTATACCTAAATATTTTTTAGTAACAAAGCACAAATAACATGTATTTAAACATATATTAAAAAGAGTGATATTTTATTCATAAGGATTAGAAAATCCTAATTGTTGTAAAATTTCAATTTCAAGATTTTCCATAATTACAGCTTCATCGTCTTGAATATGATCATATCCTAAAAGATGCAGTGTTCCATGTACAATTAAATGGCAAAAATGTTCTTCTAAGCTTTTATTCTGATCTTTTGCTTCTTGTTCTAGCACACTAAAACATACAACAAGGTCGCCTAATAAATCTAATTTTACCTCAGGAGGACACTCAAAAGGAAAAGATAGGATATTTGTTGGTTTATCTACATGTCTATATTCTTTATTTAGTTTATGTATTTGATCTTCATCTACTAAAGTAATACATATTTCGGCATCTTCAGTATAATGAATTTTATTTAGTGTAGTAGTTACATAATTAATAATTTTATCTTCATCAAATAAAAAACTACTGTTAGAGCATTCATTTTGCAGATCAATACTAACTTTCATGTTTGACCTCTTCTTTGTTTTCTTTTAATAACTCTTGTTCTTTTTCAAATTTATCGTAAGCATTAACAATAGCTGCTACTACAGGATGTCTAACCACATCATCTGCGATAAAGTAACTAAAGGCTACACTATCTACATCTTTTAACACTAAAAGTGCATGTTTAAGTCCTGATTTAATGTGTTTTGGTAAGTCAATTTGACTAGGATCTCCTGTAATTACAGCCTTTGAGTTAAAGCCAATACGAGTTAAGAACATTTTCATTTGCTCAATAGTAGTGTTTTGTGCTTCATCTAAAATAATAAATGAGTCATTTAATGTTCTACCACGCATATAAGCTAAAGGTGCAATTTCAATAATTTGCCTCTCAATTAATTTTTCAACTTTTTCAAAGCCTAACATTTCAAATAAAGCATCATATAAAGGTCTTAGATATGGATCTACTTTTTGTGAAAGATCTCCAGGCAAAAAACCTAATTTTTCACCAGCTTCAACAGCTGGTCGAGTTAAAATAATACGACGTATTTCATTGCGCTCAAGAGCATCTACTGCAGCAGCTACTGCTAAATATGTTTTACCAGTTCCTGCAGGTCCTACTCCAAAACTAACATCATGAGTCAAAATATTATTGATGTATTGGGTTTGATTTACAGTTCTTGCTTTTACAAAGCCACGTTTAACTTTTAAAGTAGAGGATTTATGATAGAGTTTACCTATATCATCAGCAATAGCTTCATTACTATCATTTTGATCTAAATTTTGGACTTCTTTAATAGCTAAATTAACAGTATCAAGATCAATGGCATTAACTTTTTTATTTTTGCCAATAGGCTGTGTTTCTATATAAAGATTTTTGATAATTTTACAGGCCTTATGTACAAGACCTTCATTCCCTTTTACTTGAAAATGTGCTCCAGAGTAAGCAATGCTTACTCCAAGTCTTTTTTCAATCATAATTAAATTGCTGTCCTCAGGTCCTATAAGATAGGCTAAGCGATTGCTATCTACAGGATCTAAGGTAAAATCTTGGACATAAGCATGCTTTTCCATAAATTAAATCATTTCTCCTTTTAAAGTGTGACCTAATACACTATTTATTTTCACTTTAACGATATTTCCTATTAAGCACTCATCACCTTCAAATACCACAATACGATTATTAGATGCACGAGCTTTAAGCTCACTTTTATCTTTTTTAGAAAAGCCTTCAACCAAAACTTCTTGTGTGCTGCCAATTAAACCTTTTGAGTATTCATTAGCAAGTTCTTCTAGACGTTTTTGTAGTATATATAATCTTTGTTTTTTAGTATTTTGATCAACAGGATCTTGTAAAAGAGCAGCTTCTGTACCAGGTCTAACTGAGTAAATAAAGCTAAAAGATAGATCAAACTTTACATCATTCACAAGACGCATAGTTTCTTCAAAATCAGCTTCAGTTTCAGTTGGAAAACCTACAATAATATCAGTTGAAATTAAGATATCAGGACGAGCTAAGCGTAACTTTCTTATAATTTCTCGATAATCATCAGAGGTATAGTTTCTTTGCATATCAGCAAGTACTTTATCACTGCCACTTTGTACAGGAATATGTATAGCAGAGGCTATGGTAGGTAGATCTTCAATAGCTTTGATAATATCATCAGTAAACTCCATAGGATTTGAAGTAGTAAATCTAATACGCTCAACTCCTGGTATAGCTGCCACTTCATAAAGTAAGGTGGAGAAACGTACTATTTGCCCATCTTCACCAAGACCACGATATGAATTTACATTTTGACCTAATAAATGTATTTCTTTTACACCATGACCAATATGATTTAATACTTCATCTAAAATATCTTGAACAGGACGAGAATCCTCTTGACCTCTAGTATGTGGCACAATACAGTAAGTACATTTATTAGAACAGCCCTCCATAATAGTAACAAAAGCACTAGGGCCTCTTAAACCTTGTTCTGGTAATGTATCAAATTTCTCAAGGGCATCTGCACTAACATCAACAACACTTTGACCAGTGCTTCTATATTGGCTAATTAAACTTGGTAATCTATGTGTAGTTCTAGGACCAAAAACAACACCTATTGAAGGGTCAAATTTAACAATTTCATGAGCAAGCTCAGAACCCACACATCCACCAAATGCTATAATTGTATCATCTCTGATAATTTTAAGATGACGCCAATTTTTAATTTGATTAAAGACCTTATCTTCTGCTTTAGCTCTTACTGCACATGTAATTAAAATAATTACATCAGCATTATTAGGTTCATTTAATTCAACATAACCGCTTGCACGCATCAAATCACGTATACGATCTGCATCATATACATTCATTTGACAACCCCATACAACAATGTGAAAGCTTCCGTTTTGTAAGTTAAATTTTGGTTTAATATTAATAATTTCCATAGGTTATATTTTAGATATACAATGTGAAAAAAGTCTAATTAAATAAGAATTATCACCATTAAATGAAGCAATACTAGCATCAATCATCATTTTTGGTGTAAATTTAGTGTAGTTTACACTAAAACCTGCGTTTAAAAGTAATTCCCGTAAAAATTCTCGTTGTGCTCTGCCATTACCATCTCTAAAAGGATGCAGAGCATTTATTTCTGCAAAATAGTAGGCACTTTTATTAATTAATGACTCAAAATTAAGATTTTTTAAATAATTATCAACTTTTAGTTTATCAAAAATCTTATTTGCTTCTTTTTCAATAAAACAAGCCTGACAAAATAAACTACCCTTTGAAATATTGACTGTACGTAATTGACCAGCCCAAGGGTAAAGATCTTGAAAAATATGATAGTGGATTTTTTTTAAGTGTTTAAGATCAAAGTTGCCTTTAATAGGAATTTTATATAGTTCAACTAATCTAGCTGCACTTAAAACTCTTTCAATTTGCTTTAGTCTTTGATTGTCTTTAATATCAAAATTATTGATAAGCACATTACTGTTATGATAACAGTAAATAGTATCATATTCTTCAATATAGTTATCCAAAATTCAGGCAACCTTTTGTTCTTTGCTATTATCAAGAATAATTGAAGTTAGTTCTTGTATACTGATATTGCCTTTTTCAAATTCTCTTAAAAGAATTTCTTCTTCTTCATTAAGATGTAAATCTTCAATCGCAAGACTTGCTTTAATTTGTTCTAACAAGGTTTTTTCCTTAAGTTACATTAACACAGATACAATCTAGCATTATACTACTTTTAATAGGTTTATTGTAGTATAGAATCATAGTGTGAAAATCGCTTAATAAACTTGTCGTGGTGCATTTGTATCTTTAATTGGACTATTAATTCTTGGAAAATAATAACCTGGATTATTAGGTCTATTTAGTATGGATCTGCTATCTAAACGATAATTACTTTGATAGATATTCTTTTTGTTTTCTAAATTTTGAGAGCTAAGCTCTATTTTTGCAGGTTTTAAATCTGCAAGCTCATTGGCTTTAGCTGGTTTTAAAGTATCTAAAGCTACTTTATTTGTTTGACTCTGTACAATAGTAGTATTGTCATGTAACTCTATAGTAGAGTTTTTAGCCTGATTATTAATTAATAAATTTATATGTGCATCTTCTTGTAATAAAGGTTTATCTTGTCTATATAAGTTCCTAGATTTAATTTTATTTTGTTGCTTATCATAATCTATCTGATAAGTATCAACAATGTTTGAGCAAGAACAAAGTAGGGTGCATAAAACAACAGAGCAAGCTCTAACAAAATTTTTGCTATTAAAGCTAGATATTTTCATATGTTGTCCTAATGTATTAAATGATTAACAAATTTTATTTTATATATTAATTTTAAGTTAAATAGACTTTTTGGATAGTAATGTTTTTGTTAATTAAGTAAACTTTAGTCTATTTATCTTGCTTGCTATTATTATAACACTACCTATAAATCTCTTACCATGATTGATTTAGCAAGCTATAGTATTACTTTGTTATAGTGCATAAGAAGGCTTTAATTTTTATTAATAGCTATAAATATAAATACAACATAAATTTACATATAATAAATTTTTAAATATCAATATGTTAGTTAAGATTTTAATAAAATTTAAAAAAAAATATTGACTTAATATTTTGTTACTTTATAATACCTCCTCGTTGTCCTAAACAACTTATTTGTATGCAAGTAGGGGTATAGCCAAGTGGTAAGGCAACGGGTTTTGATCCCGTCATTTCCCTGGTTCGAGTCCAGGTACCCCTGCCACTTGTATAGGATAAGTTGGGGTATAGCCAAGCGGTAAGGCAGCGGATTCTGATTCCGCCATTTCCAAGGTTCGAATCCTTGTACCCCAGCCAGCTTGAGCATATTTTAGTGGCTACGTAGCTCAGTCGGTTAGAGCGCGGCACTCATAATGCCGAGGTCACAGGTTCGATCCCCGTCGTAGCTACCAATTCTTGATTTTAACACCTTTATTTAATATATTTTTTGTAGAATAGTTGTAATTATCTTTTTTTATTTGATTTCAATAAGGTTTTTATCAACTAGCTGATCAATTTGTTAAAACTTACATTGATATTTATACAAAGTTTTTGTTAGATATTCTTGATATTAGTGTATTGGCACTTATAAAAGTTAAAATAGAGAATATCAATGTAATGTAATTATATGAAAAATTATAATAAGGTTTAGTTTATTTCTTCATTAAAAGTAGATAATTTTTGAATAAAACACTTTAAAGTTTATTTTGGTGAATATTTTCATTTTAAATTTTTAATACCAAATATTATTGTAATTTTAACTGAAGATTTTTAATAAGATCTTTAAAAAGGAAAAATAATTTGTAAAAATATGGTTAGATAAACTTTATATATATGGATGATATACTGCTAATTTAATTAGAGAATAAAAATTTATATCTATTTATAATGTAGACTTTAGTCTAAATTAACTATAATAAATGATATTTTTTAATAAAAAACAATTATTTATTGTATAAAATATAAAAAATTTTACGGCAAACCGACCATATCGACTGGATCACATTTTTAGGACTGATAGAAATTGATTTTCAATAAGCAGTTTTTTATTAAAAATTAGATATATCGCTATATTTATTTGAAATAAATATAATAAATTGAATTAACTTTTTAAAACAAAATAATACCAAAGAAGTATATCTTATATTAAGTTAGTAAAAACTGTGATCAAGTCATGATGATCGGTCTGCCTTAAAAAAATTTTAATAATTTGTTGACATATATAAAATAATCTATATAATATGCACTCATCAAATGACTTAAAGGTTATTTTAGGTCTACTCTTTAGGGGTATAGCCAAGTGGTAAGGCAACGGGTTTTGATCCCGTCATTTCCCTGGTTCGAGCCCAGGTACCCCTGCCATATTAATAAAGTGGCTACGTAGCTCAGTTGGTCAGAGCGCGGCACTCATAATGCCGAGGTCACAGGTTCGATCCCCGTCGTAGCTACCATCTTATATTGTTTGTCATTATTTTATCTTTAGTCTTTAATAAATAGAATTTCTGTGCTTATTGTAAATAGGCTTAAGTTATTTAAAATAAATCCCCAATTTAATAATTGAGGATTTTGAAATTGATTATAACAAGATCTAGTATAGAATACTAATACTTAGTACATAGACTCTTCTACATTATCCTTTAGTAGAGTTTTCCAATGGCTATATTCTGGTACTGTAAATATAACACTAGATAGATTAATAAGATCTTTTTTAAGTTCTGGTGATGGAAGAGATACTTTCACTCCTTCTTCTTTCAACATAGCAAGTAGTTTTTCATCTAATTTTTCACGCAAACTATTTTGATAATCGCCTGCTTCATCACAAGTATTTTTTAAAATAGTTTGTTGCTCTTTAGTAAGACTATTAAAAAATTTGTATGGTATAGATATATTAGTTACATTGTAAATATGTGAATCAAGTAATAGATATTTTGCATTTTCATAAAGTTTTGAATAATATATTACAGGAAGAGGATTCTCTACAGCATTTATAGTTCCATCTTTAAGAGCTTGATTAACTTGTTCAAGAGGCATACGTACTGTTTTTGCTCCTAATAAGTTAAAAGATATCTCTTGTATTTTGTTATTAGGTACACGCATAACAATATTTTGAAAATCATCAATCTCTTGTAAAGGTTCAGTACTTAAAATATGTCTTCTGCCATAACGCCAATTTGATGACAATAGGTAAATGTTAGTATTTTGAGCTAGTTTATTACGCTCTTTTAAGAACCATTGACTACCATTAAGTCTAAAAGCTTGCTCCCATGAATAAAATAAGTAAGGAGCAAAGATAATGCCAAGATCCTTAGCACCATAATCAGCTAAAAAAGCACCATCAGTTAAGGTAGCTACATTTTCATTGTTCATCATTCTATCCATAATGTCTTTTTTGCTACCTAGAGTTGAATTAGGGTATAGCTCTATAATAATTGCTCCATTACTTTCTTTTTCCACTAATTCTTTCCATTTACGACATCCTTGATCAAAAGGATCTCCTACTGCATTTTCATAGCCTAGCTTTAAAGTTATTGGATTTTGTGTGTTATGTACTGCAGTTGTATTTGTATTGCTACTTTTGTTACAAGCCCCTAAGAGTATAGCTCCAATTAAGCTAAAGGCTGCTAAATACTTCAAAGTATACATATCTTTTACCTACTTATTTAAATATTAATATATGTTAAATACTTTTTGATAGATTAATAAATTTATCCAAAAGTTTTTGAATATAATTAGCTTTTTACCTTGCTAATCTCCTATTTTAATACGATTAATTTAAGTTATCTACATAATAGCTTTAACATAGCAATTATTAAAAATGCCTTTATATAAGAACATTTTTAAATTTTAGTTTGATTATGTTAAGACTAACACTATCATCAGCTTTAAGCAATAATTTAGCTTTTAATCTGTATAACAATTATTTTACACCTTTGATCGTAACTAGTGTATCTTTTTATTTATATATAAAAAGATAATAATAATAAGATGTTTAAAACATAGCTAAAACTTAACTATAAAGTTTATTTTTATTTTGTTGCAAATAAGAAAGGAAACTAAAAATAAAACCAAATAATGAAACAATGGCAGAAAATATATAGGCTACAAATAAACTGTAACTAAGCTCATTATTATATATAGGATTACCTGCTTGTGTATTTATAAAATATACAAAGATTAAACTTAAAAAAGCTATACCTGTAGCCATACCAACACTTCTTGTAATGGCATGTAAGGCTGAAACTACAGAGTATTTTTCAGGTAAAACGCTACTCATTATCACATGTGTATTAGCAGAGCCATATAGTCCAAAACCAATACCAGATATTATTTGAATTACTATTACAGTATAAACACTACTCTTTATTGTTAGTAAACTAAAAAGTACTAAAGCTATAGTAGTGAGTAGACTTCCAATAACTATCATAATATGTGCATTTATTTGAGTACATAATTTTCCTGATAGTATTGAAAAAATAATCATAAATATAGGTTGTGTACATAAAATTGTACCTGTGCTACTAGCACTATACCCTTGAAGTATCTGTAAATGCATTGATAAAAGTAATGTAATGGCACATGTAGCTATATAATTACAAAAAGAAGAGTAAAGCTCATATCTTAAAGAATTATTATTAATTAAATCTAATAAAGGTAATAAAGGAGTTTTACTGTTTTTTTCTTTAATGACAAATATAATTAAGAAAACTAAACCTATTATCAGCAAGATTGAAAAGTAAACAGAATCTTTTAGTTTTGTTAATGAAATTAAACTAATAGATAAGCCTAAAAATGCTAAAATAACTTGAAAAATAGGAAAATTATCACTTACAGCTTTATCTTGTTTTGTTTTTAATACACAAATAAAACTTATAAGCTGCATTATTGTTCCAAAATAAAACACATAACGCCAACCTAAATAATCTGTAATAAATCCTCCTAATAAAGGAGAGAGCATTAATCCAAGATAGACAAAAGCTACATTAATACCAATATAAAATCCTTTTTTATCTTTAGCGACATTATTTATTAGTAAAGCCATAGATGTACTAAAAATAAGGCCATAGGCAATACCCTGTAAAGCTCTAGTTATTATTAAAAAGATAAAATTTGGACTATAAGCTACAGCAATGCTAATTATACTAACAAGTATAGAACCTATGGCATAAGTTGTTTTTATGCCAAATTTATTAGCAATAGCTGAGGCAGGAAGTAAAAATGAAGCAGAGGCGATCATAAAGGCACTAATTACGCTGGTAATCATTTGTGGCTGAACTTTTAAATCAGTGGCAATACTATCTACAGCTACACTTAGCGTTTGTCCTATAAAAGGACTCATAAATGCTGTAATACATACAGAAATTAACAAAAAGATAGAGTTTTGCATAATCAAGCCTTATATTAATGCAATAGAATTTATTAAATAAACATAGTTTTGTTAACGTCTTTGTTAATATGTAGATACTAATACAACAAATTGATAGTAACAATATATAATATTTATTATTGTTTATAAGGTATGGGCTATAAATAAAACCTGTTTAAGATCACATTATTCTAGATGATTGCTAAGTATCTTATAAATTACAAAGGCTAATATATTTATGCCTATCTTATCTAGCAGCTCTTGTTTTGTAATAAATTTGGACATAGCTTACTTCCTCATAAGTCATTTTTTACACTATTATGATATTTATCAAAGAGATATTTTAAAAAGCTTTATATACTGCTGAACTTTTAAATTAAAAATGTGATCTTATACATATTTTACTTATAGCCCATATTTATAAGGTATATATTAAATTTTTTAGTTTTTAAATCACAGTTAACTTATTTTTATTAAAAATTATATCTTTATTAATCAAATATATATTTGATAAATATAAAAATTAGGCTCTTGCTAAATATACTATATATAATTACAATCAATTAAATCAAATTTGTATCTAGCAGGGAGTTTTTAATATGTTTAAAAAGATATTTTTAGTTGGTAGTTTGTGGTTGTTATTAGGTTTTAATACTATAAGTCAAGCTCAAGAAACAGTACAAGAGCCATCTGCTATTATTATTTTACCTACCCCAAGTATATATATATGTACTGATGAAGCTTATATGAAGAAAATATCAGATCATATTAAAAAGGTGGAAGCTCATAATGAAGCTCAACTAGAAGCTATTACTAACTTTGTTAAAGAGTGTAAAGTACTATTAGAAAAACAAGCAACTTTACAGTAGGATTAGGCGCACAGAACTTCAGTTAAAGTTAGTTTAACACTAACTTTAACTATTTAGTTGTTTAACATAGTAAGACTATTATTACTTGTAAGTTGTTTATTTTACACTTACTTTAATTACAACTTTAACTACATCATCCTCTTGTTTTTGATATTGAACACGAGGTTGGTGAGCTTCCTCAGGTGGAATGCATACAAAGTCTCCAGCTTGCAGGTTTACTTGTGTATAGAATTTTGGTGTTTTAAATAAAACTACATCTAGATCTGTTTGCTCTTTTTCTATTTCAAGACCTTCTCTTAGACAAATACCTAGACTTTCTTTACCTTGAGCAAGATATTGAATATCAAAATAATCATTGTGGGCTTCAAAAGGCATCTCATCAAAAGGGCAGGTTGTATATCTTTGTACAATAGCAAATACACCTTCGCAAATATCATATCTTCCATTATCCATTTTAGTTGGATCATTATCTTCTAGCCATTCATAGGCTTTTACAAATTTTTCAGATAAGTAATTATATTTCTTTGCTAATTTTATATTGGTAGCTAGCATACAAAATCTCCTTTTAAAATTAGGCTTTATAAAAATATTTATCGATTACACGCCCATCTAGTCCATATAGACTAATACCATCACTATCAAGTATCGCAAAACCATTAGCAGTGCCACCTTTTGCTAAAGTTAATGATCCTGGATTTATATTAATAATACCATTATCTAAGTAGAATATTCCTGATACATGAGTATGTCCTGATAATACGATATCATTTTTTTTAAGACCAATATGTGATATTTCATCAAGTTCTTTAATTTTGTAGATATGTCCATGTGTCAAAAAAATTTTCTGTATACCATATTTATTTTTGATAAAGAGCTGTTGATAAGGTGCATTGATAGGAAAATCAAAGAGCATACTATCTACTTCGCTATCACAATTACCTCTTACAGCTATAATATTATGCTTATATGCATTTAATAAGGATACAACTTGTTGGGGCTCATAACTATTAGGCAATTTATTACGTGGACCATGATTTAAAAGATCGCCTAATAAAATTAAAGCATTACAGTTAAATTTATTATAAAAGTCTAAAGCTTGCTCAACTTCTTTAGTGCCACCATGGATGTCAGATAATATCATATATCTCATTTGTACAACTCCTAAAGTTTAATTTTAGAAACTTTGGTATGTTAACACAATAGTAATATTAAGCATACTACATAAAGTTTGAGTTATTAATTGTTATAGCAAAGATAGTTAGTAAAATTATTAAAAGTTATTAAGAGCAAGTAAGTTATTTTTATTTGTTATCTAATCTTAAATTATTATTAAAGTTTAGTTGTGTATAACTAAAAATATGTATAAGTATTAATAAATAAAAATCTTTAAAAATCATATAGTTGTAAGATTTTACAGAAATTTTACAAAAAATGTTTGACATGCTTAAAAAAATCTTTATAATACACCATCACTTGAGCACGACGCTCAAGCAGTTCTTTAAAAAGTTGATACATGACAATCTGTGTGGGTCCTTTGATAAGAGGGACGCAAAGAAAAAGG
>CALXNP010000007.1 GCA_944389785.1 uncultured Anaerobiospirillum sp. | reverse complement strand
AAACAACACATGTAATAACAGCATTTAATAGAGGGTTTTCATATGTTAATATTTCTTAAGATCCTGGGCATGATTAAGTTTAGTAGTTAAATTTAAATAAACTTTTTAAGAACATTAAACGTGGTAACATTATTCTAACAATAAAGCCTATTGATACAGCGACAAATACAGTTCCTTCACGTATACCTTCAATTGTTTCAAAGTTAGTGCAAATTAATGAAAGTATAATAGCACTTGAAACTAAACTAACATCAAATATGATTTTAATAGTACCAAAGCTTTTATTAAAAAATTTTGATACAGCATTGACAAAAGCTTCACCCGAGATCATTGCTACATTAGCTATTAACTGTAAACAAATACCAAAAGCTAAACATATTGTACCTATTATTAACATACATAATGAAAATAAATAGCTTTGTTCAGTTGGTAATAATACATCTAAAAATATTTTTGATATATCAATTGCAAATGAAAATAGCAACAATATTGGCAGCTGTAAAAATGCATTGATTATAAAGCGTTTAATAGCATATTCAGTGAAAAAGTACTGTAATAATATTATAGCGATATTAAAAATAAATGTAGTTTGTCCTAATGTTAAAGTGCTATGCAATGACCATACATATGATAATGATACAATAGGGGTAATACCTAAATTAGCTTTAGCTATAATAGAAACGCTAAGTCCACTAATTGTAATAGCAACAAAGAAAAGACAATATCTTTTAACTAACTCATTTTTGCTCATAAATTCTCCTACAAAAAATTGGTCTAAGTATATTTAGCAAGCTAAATAAAATCTAGAAATACATAGTAAAAATATTAAGAAAATTAGTTAAGTACAAACTCTATATTTTTTTATTGAAAATTCAATAAGATAGTAATTATAAAAAGTAAAGCATCTAATAATAAGCATTTTAGGTATTTATTTGGTGCAATTTTTTTTAAAATTACCTACATTGCGTATTATTTTGCATGATTATTATCTATATAAAGTTTAAATTTTAATTTTTATCCTTATCAAAAAGTGGTTGATTATGGATTCTAGGTATAGAATGATTAATAAATAACTTTCTTAAGTTTTTTATTAAAATATTACTATAAAATAAGCGATTTAGAAGATTTAAAAAGGCAACTTGTTAGTCGCCTTTAAGATATTAAATTTTATGCTCTCACAAAAGGATTGTTGTGTTTTTCAGTTAAGATATTACTATCCTCACCATGGCCTGCAAAGACATCTGTATTATCAGGCAAACAATATAGTCTGGTTTTAATTGAGTTTACAATGTCATCAAAGTTACCACCTTCAAAATCTGTACGACCTATAGAACCTGCAAAGAGTGTATCTCCTGTTAGCACAAAATTCTCTTCTTTACAATAATAACAGACACCACCAGGAGTATGACCAGGAGTAGCTATAACTTCAAAAGTTACATTAGGCAAAAGTTTTAAAATTTGACCATCTTCTACAAATTCAGGATAAAAGGTTTCACAAGGCTCTAGATTAAAAGCTTTAGCTTGTTGTTGTAGTTTATCAAAAAGATAAGTATCTTCTTTACAAGGACCTATTATTTTACAATTACAGTATTTGGATAATTGCAAAGCACCTCCTACATGATCATGGTGTCCATGAGTAAGTAAGATAGCTTTACACTCAACTTGTAATTGCTCTAAAGCATTTTGCACGATAGCTATATCGCCACCTGCGTCTACCACTACAGCAAGTTTATGTTCTAAGTCTGCTAAGATTCTACAGTTTTGGGCAATAACTGTAACAGGGATAGTATAAATTTCTAACATTGTTTATCCTTATATTGTTAAATTGTGACATGAAGTCCTTTTAGATAAAAACTCTCTGGACAATTAAGCGCTACTAAGTGATCTTGATCTTGACGTAAAGTAGTAACTAATTGAGCATTAACCTTAGCTTCAAGCGAGGCATCAAAAACAATCTTTTGAAATAGGTTTATATCCATTAAGCCAGAACATGAAAAGGTTAATAGATGTCCACCTTGATTTAATAACATAAAAGCTAAGCGATTTATATCTTGATAACCACGACAGCCTTTTTTTAAATCCATAGCACCTTTAATAAATTTAGGTGGATCTAATATAATTACATCATATTTATGATCTTTTGCTACTTCTTCACGTAAAAAGTTAAAAACATCTTGAGCTAAAAATTTACAGCGACCAGGATCTAAATGGTTATGAGCTACTGCTTTTTTAGCTAGATCTAAAGCATGTTTTGATACATCAACATTTGTTACACTTAAAGCTTTGCCCTTTAGTGCATATAGTCCAAAGCCACCTGTATATGAAAAACAATTAAGAACATGCTTGTTTTGGCATAAATGCATTAAATAATGTCTGCTATGCCTTTGATCTAAATAACCACCTGTTTTATGTCCATTTTCAATATCTACAGCAATTTCTACACTATTATTTTCAAGCACATACATAGGTGAAACTGGAGCATTTCCTTTAATTATTCCACAGCGTGGTGCTAAGCCTTCTTTTTGACGAGAGCTAGTATCAGAACGCTCATATATATTATAAGAGCTATAAAGTTCACTTAAGGCTTTAATAATATCTTCATAAAAAATTTCCATAGCATAAGATGAAATAGAAATTACTAGATAATTATTAAAGACATCAATGATTAATCCTGGCATAAAATCACCTTCAGAGGCGACTAATCTATAACCATTATTACCTTGATCAATTAAAAATTTACGCTTAGCTTGAGCTTGTATAAGCTTATTTTTGATAAAGTTATAATCAAGTTTTTGCTCTTGTTCAAAACTTAAAACTCTAATACTAATTTGTGATTTAGGATTGTACACACCTGTAGCAAGATAAATATGTTTATGATCATAAACTTGTACAATATCACCTGCTTGTGCAGTACCTTCAATTTTATCTATAGCTCGTGAGAAAACCCAAGGGTGATGGCGTAATAAGGATTTTTCCTTATTAGCATGTAGTATAATTTTAGTTAGCATTGTTATATCTCAATATAAAGTCTAAGTGCTATTGTAGTATAACAAAATACTATTTATAAAAAAGTAAAATTATATCAATTAAAACTTAAATATTTGCTTCTATATAGATATAATAAAATTTGTTATGTAGATAAGTTATCTATAGGCTAAGGCACTTAAAACGTATAGAATATGTACTATCTATTTTTAAATTATTAGTCAGCAAAATTATTAAAAAATGAATAAATTGGCAAATTTAACTTTAAATAAAAAATTTTATATAGTTTTAGCTATAATCCTACTTTTACTATGGTTAATATACTTAATCTTCTTTACTAAAGAAGAGTTGGTATATGTAACAACTCAAGGACAATATCGTGATTTAAATCAAGAGGTTTATGCTACAGGTATTTTAGCAGGTCAAGTTGAAGTTGATGTTGGTGCTCAAGTATCTGGACAGATTTTAAAACTTTATGTTAAAAATGGAGATAAAGTTAAACAAGGACAATTATTATGTGAAATTGATCCTAAAATTCAAGAAAATGAGCTTAAGCGAGCTTTGGCTCAAGAGCAATTAATTAAAGCTCAAATAGGAGCTAAGCAAGCACAATTAGCACAGCTATTAGCAGAATATAAGCGCCAACAGCAATTATTAAAAAGTAAAGCTACCTCAGAGTATGAGTATCAAAGTGCTAAAGCTTCTTATGAAGTAGCAAAATATGAGCTTAAAACCCTTGAAGCACAATTATTACAGGCTAATTTATCTGTAAGTGACGCCAATACTAATTTAGGTTATACCAAAATTACAGCTCCAATGGATGGAACTGTTTATGCTATTTTGGTAGAGGAAGGCCAAACTGTTAATGCCAATCAAACTACACCTACTATTTTACGTTTAGCTAAACTTGATATTATGACTGTTGAGGCTGAAATTTCAGAAGCTGATGTAGTTAAGGTTAAAGAAGGCATGGAAGCTAGCTTCACTATTTTAGGTATTAGAAATAAAAGTTTTAAAGGCACATTAAAAAGTATCGATCCAGCTCCTGCCAGTGCAGCAACTACCAGTGAGAATAGCTCTAATTCAACTACAACAAATGCTGTTTATTATAATGCTCTTTTAGATGTAGATAATAGTGATGGTATTTTACGTATTGATATGACAGCTAATGTAACTATTGTTACCCAAGCTAGACAAAATGTTTTGTCTATACCGCTAAATGCTTTACAAAATGATGATTATGTTTCAAAAGCACAAGTTAAGGTACTTAGAGATAACAATATAAATTTAGTTGATGTGACAACAGGCATTAGAGATAGTTATTTTGTTGAAATAAAATCAGGACTTAGTGATAAAGATATTATAGTTATAGGTGAGGATGTTGCAACACAAGAAGCTAAAGCCTTAAAAAATGCCACTACAGGTAAAAGACCAAGAGGTATTTAAATGAGTGAGGCAATTTTAAAGTTAGATCATGTCTATCGTTCTTATAAGCAAGGTGATGGCGAGTTATGTGTCTTAAAGGATATAAACTTAGAAATAAAAAAAGGACAAATGGTCGCCATTGTAGGACCTTCAGGTTCTGGTAAGTCTACTTTGATGAATATCATAGGCTGTCTTGATACCCCAAGTAAAGGAAGTTATTTAGTTGGTGGACAAGATACAGCTAATATGTTGGCTGATGAGCTGGCTTCTTTGCGACGTAATTTTTTTGGTTTTATTTTTCAGCGTTATCATTTGCTTGGACATTTAAATGCTAAAGAAAATGTTGAAGTTCCTGCTATTTATGCTGGTTTAAAAACAGATGTACGAGATGTTAGAGCATTAAATTTACTTACTAGTTTGGGACTTAATACTAGAAGCTTGCATAAACCATCTCAATTATCAGGAGGTCAGCAGCAGCGTGTTTCTATAGCACGAGCTTTAATGAATGGAGGTCAAATAATTTTAGCAGATGAGCCTACAGGAGCACTTGATAGTAAATCAGGTGTGGAAGTAATGAATATTTTAAAGGCTTTAAATGCTAAAGGTCATACTATTATTATAGTTACTCATGATTTAAAAGTAGCAAAAAGTGCTAAACGTATCATTTCTATTGAAGATGGTATGATTAAAAGTGATATTATTAATGAAGATTATGCTGTAGATCAGACTTTAGATGGTAATGTATTAAATGAAGGCACAGTAATAGATAAAGAACATACAAGTTTTAGATTTAAAGCTTTTATTGATAGATTTAAAGAAGCTTTTGATATGGCAACACGAGCAATGATTGCTAATCGTATGCGAACTTTACTAACTATGTTAGGTATCATTATTGGTATCATGGCTGTTGTATCAGTAGTAGCTTTAGGTCGTGGTGCCTCACAACGAGTACTAGAGAATATTTCATCCTTAGGTACTAATACTATAACTATTTACCCAGGAGCCAAAATGGGTGATGTGCATAAGGGCAAAGTTAGAACATTAGTTCCTCAAGATTTAGATGCAATTGCTGCACAAGATTTTGTTGATAGTGCAAGTCCTTCAATTCAAATAAGTGTACTTTTACGTTATGCTAATTTAGAGTTTGATGGTAGTGCTCAAGGTGTTACAAGTGATCTATTTCGTGTATTTGGTTATACTTTGCAGCAAGGGCGTTTTTTTAGTAGTTATGAGGTCAATGAAAATGCTCAAGTATGTATTATTGATTCAAATACTAAAGATAATTTATTTTTAAATGAGGATCCTATAGGTAAAAAGATCTTAGTCAATAATATATCTGCTACCATAATAGGGGTATTAGATAAGGTAGATTCACCTTTTTTACGTCCCGATAGTTTAAATGTTTTTATGCCTTATACTGCTGTAAGTTCAAGAATTATCAATCAAAATTATCTATCTTCTATTATTGTTCGAGTTAAAGATAATTATGCTGTAGCAGTTGCTGAAAACAATATCATAGCGTTACTTAAAGCAAGACATAATGGCTTACAAGATTTCTTTTTCTTTTCATCTGACAGTATTATGAAATCTATAAGTGCTACTACACAAACTTTTACTATTTTAATTGGAGCAATAGCTGTAATTTCTTTAGTTGTAGGTGGTATTGGCGTAATGAATATTATGTTGGTTTCAGTAACTGAGCGTACTAAGGAAATTGGTATACGTATGGCAGTAGGCGCTAGACGTTTTGATATCATGTCCCAATTTTTAATAGAAGCAGTATTAGTCTGTCTAGTAGGTGGATCTTTAGGTGTTATTTTATCTTATTGTTTATCATTTATTGTTCAGGCTATCAATCCTGCAATCTATATGTCTTTTTCTTTATATGCAATTATAGCTGCTGTAGTAACATCAACTTTAATTGGTATTATATTTGGTTTTATGCCAGCTCGCTCTGCATCTAGGTTAAATCCTATAGATGCACTTTCTTATGAATAGCTATTTAGAGGTGTATTATGCAAAGCTCAAGTATCAAAGATTTGAATGATTTATGTGGTGTAGATAGATTAGTTCATATTTTTTTAGATTTAATCTCTTATAATACTCAAGCTTGTAATGACTCAGCTATGATACCTTCATCAGCAGGACAATTGCGTTTAGGTGCTCATATTTTGGCTATGTTACAAGACTTACATTTACAAGCTACACAAACTAAAGAAGGTGTAATTATTTGTAAGGTTGAAGCTTCAAAAGGTTATGAAAATGCAAAACATTTATGTTTGCTTGCTCACCTTGATACAGCTTGTGATTGTAGTGGAGAAAATATAAAAGCATCTTTAGTTAAAAATTATAAAGGTGAGGGGATCAAACTTGCTAATGGTTTAATTTTAGATCATAGTATTAGTTTTAATTTACAAAAGCATGTAGGTGATGACATTATTGTTACTGATGGTAGTACACTTTTAGGAGCAGATGACAAAGCTGGTATTAGTATTTTACTTTTACTTCTTGAAAATTTAGTAACCTCTGATATAAAACATGGACCTTTAACTATTGTTTTTAGTGTAGATGAAGAAATTGGCAAATCTTGTAATTATATAGATGTTCAAGCTTTAAATTGTGATTTTGCTGTTACTATTGATGGAACTGCTTTAGGCGAGCTTGATATTGCAACATTTAACGCCATGAGTGCTAAGCTTAAAGTTAAGGGTAAGAGCATACATACAGCAGTAGCTTATAAGAAAATGATTAATGCTAATGATGTACTAGTAGAGTTTTTAAATAATTTACCTTATGATCAAAGAGCCCAAACTACTTTGGGCTTAGAAGGATTTTATCATGTGGTTTCAATGCAATCTAATATGCAGGAGGCTAACGCTTATATACTTTTACGTGATTTTGATAAAGATAAACTTATAGAGCGTCAGCAATTTTTAGAACAGTTAAAGACAGTATTTAATAGTAGGTACAAAGATTGTATTGATATTACTTATACTATGCAGTATGAGAACATGGCTAAGGTTTTACAAGCAAATCCTCAAATTGTTGATTTATGCAAAAAAGCCTATGAGCAAGCTAAGGTTGAAGTAATTGAAAATTATGTTAGAGGTGGCACTGATGGTTCAAATCTAAGTAATAGAGGTTTACCATGTCCTAATATTTTTACTGGTGCTTTAAATTGTCATGGTCCTTATGAGTGTTTAATAGTACAAGCTTTTCATAAAGCCTATGACGTAGTGTTAAATTTAGTACAAAATGTAGCTGTAACAACAAAGGGATAAGATATGGCAACCATTATGTTGATTGGTGCTAGTGGACAATTAGGCTGTGATTTAAAAGAAGCTTTGCTTTATCATAATCATAGCCTTATAGCTTTGACTAGAGATGAGCTTGATGTAACACAAAAATATGTAGTAGATGCAGTTATACAAAAATCAAAAGTTGATCTAGTGATTAATGCAAGTGCCTATACTAATGTTGAGCAGGCAGAGGATGATAAAGAACAGGCTTTTTTAGTTAATGCAACAGCTGCCCAAAATATAGCTAAAGCTTGCAGAGCAGTAGATATTCCCTTAATACATATTTCAACAGATTATGTATTTTATAAAGGCAGTGGACCTCATGCTGAAAATGATGAAACTTGCAGTTTATCAGTTTATGGTCAAAGTAAGTTAGAAGGTGAGGGATTAATTTTACAAGAACATAATAAAGCAATTATTATTAGAACTTCTTGGCTGTTTGGGCGCTATGGTAATAATTTTGTTAAAACCATGTTAAAGCTAAGTCAATCTAGAGATAATGTCTCAGTGGTATGTGATCAATATGGTTCACCTACACCTGCACATGCTTTAGCTGAAGCTATAGTCAAAATGCTAGATAAGATTTTTGCTCAAGATTTTAATGAGTATGGTATTTATCACTATAGTGGTATGCCTTATTGTAATTGGGCTGATTTTGCTCGAGATATTATGTATAGAGCATACAATGCTCATTTTTGTGAAAAAGAAGTCGAGGTTTTTGACATTAATTCAGATGAATTTAAATGTAAAGCTAAACGACCTTTAGATTCAAGATTGAGCTGTGAGCGAATTAAGCAAGTATTTGATATAGATATGCCTTTTTGGCAAGACTACATTAAAGAGATTATTGATTATGAAAGCACTATTAGCTAAATTTTTAGCCTTATTATCTTTATTGTGTTTAAGTGCTTGTTCTACATTACATAGTCAGTATGAGTCTGATTTAAAATTAAATGAAAATCCTTTTGTGCATAGTCAATATTTTAAAGGTGGTGATATACAAAAAGATTTTTATAAACTATTTGCAGATAAAAATTTAAATGCAGTTATAGATAAAGCTTTAACTTATAATTATTCATTAGCTGAAGCTTATATCAATATACAAAAGGCTTATGCACAATTAGGTTTAACACAAAATGATCAAAATCTAAAAGCTAATAGTTCAATGCAAAGCAGTGCTAATAGAGCTTTAGATATTGATGATAGTACTAAAAAAGGATCATCTTTACAGATATCTACAAGTTATACTTTAGACTTATTTGGTAAATTAAGTGCAGCTACAAAGGCAGATTATTTTAATTATGAGGCTAGTGCATATGATTATTTAGCTTTAAGACAAAATTTAATTGCAAGCAGTGCTTATGCATATTATCAATATGTCTACAGTTATGAAGATCTTTTATTGGGCTTTTTAGATGTAATTGAAGCTAAAAGGCGCTTAAATATCGTTAAGGTAAAGTTTGAATCAGGTCAAGTTGATGCCTTAGAGTATGATGTTGCTTGGGTTAATTATTTAAATATAGAGCAATCTTTATATCAAAGATTAAATAGTTTTGAATTAGCCAAAAGTGCTTTATGTATTTTAATTGGTCAAGATGTGTCTAGCTTTATTAGTATAGGTACATTAGATGGAGTTAAATTACCAAATTTTTCTTTAGTACTAAAAGCTCAATTATTGCAAAGAAGAGCTGATTTGCAAGCAAGTGAAGCTAGAGTAAAGCAAGCTTTAGCTCTAAAAGATGAAGCTAATTTGAGCTTCTTTCCTCAAATAACATTACAAGCTGGTATTAATACTTCAAGTGGAGTTTTATTTTCACAATTTTTACAAAATCCAATTGGCTCATTAGGTGCTGCTATTACTTTACCTTTTGTAAATTATCAAGAATTAAAATTACAACGCCAACTAAGTTTGTTAGAGCTTGATAGAGCTAAGCTTAGTTTTGTAAATGATTATATTAATGCAGTAGCTGATGTGTATGAAAAAATAAGTAGCTTTTTATATCAAAAGCAGATGCTTAAAAGTACACAGCTTGAATATAAACTTACTATGCAAAATTATATGCGCTATAAACAAAGATATATTTTAGGTAAAAGTTCTCTTAGTGATTTACTTGATGCTTCAACACAGTTAAATAGTGCAGAACGTAAGTTATTGCAAGCTAAACGAGATGTTTTAGTTTCAAGTATTAACCTTATAGTAGCTCAAGGTGGTGACAATGATGAGCAAAGTTTTTTAGATTTACAAGCTAAAGTTGGGAATTAGCCTCTAGTATGGATTTAGTTTTAGTACGTGATATAATTTAGCCTGTGGTAAAGCTTTGATATGTAGGAGTGCTTGTGGATAAATGTACTGTAAATAAGCCTATAAAGTCAGCAGTAATTGTATCTAAGGTTTATAAAAGACCTATGACATCTGCTATTTTGGATATAGCTAAACGTCTTGAAAGTTTAGGTGTTAAGCCTTATCTTGATCAAAATACTTCTGTAGGCTTTAATATTCTTGAAATTGAGTGCATATCACGCAAGCAGATGAAAGATCAAGATTTAATTATTGTAGTAGGTGGTGATGGCTCTGTACTTGGTGCAGCTAGAACTTTAGTTGATTTAAATGTTCCTGTTCTTGGTGTAAATCGTGGACATTTAGGACTTTTAACAGATGTAAGTCCTGTAGATTTAGATGAAGCTTTAGCTAAGGTTGTAGCAGGTCACTACACTAAAGAAGATCGTATGATGCTTGATGTTAGTGTTTATCGTGATGACGATGAGGGTGTTGGTGAACTAGTTGGTCAATCATTAGCAACCAATGAAACAGTTATACACTCTGGTATGATGGCTCATATGATGGTTTTTAATGTTAGCATAGATGATAGATTCATGTATTCATTACGTGGTGATGGTATCATTGTTAATACGCCAACTGGATCAACAGCTTATTCGTTATCAGCAGGTGGTCCTATTATAGAACCACATCTTGATGTTTTATCACTAGTGCCAATGTTTCCACAGTCTTTAAATTGCTCACCTATTATTATTCCGGGTCAATCAGTGGTTGAAATTAATTTTGATGGTCATGAAGATTTTCCTGAGTGGGTTAATATCAATTGTGATGGTCAAGTTACTGTAAGAGCAGATACACAATGTCGTGTGATTATTAGACAACACAAAACACCGCTTAGCTTAATTCATCCACAAGGCTATGATTATTATAGTATATTAAGACAAAAATTAGGTTGGGGTCAAAGTTTAGTTTAGGTTTTATCTATGTTAGAACAATTACAGGTTAAAAATTTAGCATTAACATCGGAGGCACTGATAGAATTTAAAGATAGAATGAGTGCTATTACAGGTGAAACAGGTGCTGGTAAATCTTTGATTGTAGATGCTTTATCTTTAGTCTTAGGAGCACGTGCAGATGTGACTATGATTAAAGATGGGCAAAGTAAACTTGAAGTAGAGGCTGTTTTTTCTAAAGAAGAGGGTGAAACTCTTGAGTATTTAAAACAGTTAGAACTTATAGATAGTGATGATCAAAATATTATCATTAGACGTATTATCAGTGCTGATGGTAAATCTAAAGCTCAAATTAATGCTCATACTGTTAATCTATCTCAATTAAAAGATGTAGGCTCACATCTAGTCTCAATACATGGTCAACATGCAAGTATTAAAATCATAGATGAAACTAATCAATTAAGTTTATTAGACGCTTTTGCTTCACTTTTAGATAAAAGACAAGCTTTAGCTGATGCGTTTAATGAATACAATTATCAAAGAAATGAGCTCACCAAACTTGCTACTTTACAAAAAGATTTAGCTGCTATGTTTAAGACTTTACGTCATCAGCAAGATGTGTTACGTGAGCTGAATTTAAAAGAAGGCGATTATGAAAAGCTTGAGCAAAGTTTTGATCAAGCTATGAATCAAAATAAAATTTATGATGCTAAAGCTAGTGCTTTAGAATGTTTAAGTAATGAAGATAAAAATATTATAGATATTTTAAACTCAAAGCTTGATGCTTTAACTAAAGCTTTACAATATGACAAAGAATTAACTAAGGCTATAGAACCAATGAAAAGTGCTATTGCCTTATTAAATGATGCCAAAGAAAATTTAGATGTTTTAGTTGAATCACATAATATTATAGATCCTGTAGCTTTAGAGCAAAAAATGAGTAAATGTCATGAATTAGCTCGTATCTTTAAAATTGCACCTAAGGATTTATACTTAAAGAAGGATGAAATAGATACTAAAATTGAAAATTTTTTAGCTTTAAAAGATAAAATTGAAGAAAAAACTCAAAAAGTTAAAGTGTTACGTGAGTCATATGAAGTTTTAGCTAAGCAATTATCAGATGAGCGTATTAAACATGCTAAAACTATGTCAAAAAGTGTAACTGAGTTAATTCACACTTTAGCTATGAAAGATGGTGAGTTTAAAGTTTTAGTTGAGTATGATGAGTCAATTCGTCCGCGTGTCAGTGGTCGGGATAATGTTAAGTTTTTATTTAGTGCCAATATTGGTCAAGAGTTAAAGGATATTGGTGCAGTAGCTTCAGGTGGTGAATTATCACGTTTGGCTTTAGCTATAGAAGCTATAACCTCAAAAAATAATAAAACTCCTACAATTATTTTCGATGAGGTAGACACTGGTATTTCAGGTATTACAGCTTCAAGTGTGGGTAAACTTTTGCATGATTTAGGCTCACATGTTCAAGTATTAACAGTTACACATTTACCTCAGGTAGCAGCTTATGCTAATAATCATTATTTAGTCTCAAAGACTGTTAGACAAGGCAAAACTAGTTCAAAAATTGAGTTACTGACCCAAGAGGGCAGAGTAAATGAGCTTGCACGCATGATGGGTGGTAATGTGATTACTGCTTCAACACTACAATCAGCATCTGATTTACTTGAAAAGACTTTAGGTCATGTGTAAGCATAGAATAGCAAAAATATCAGATTGTGATAGTATTGCAAGGATAGAGTATTGCTCTATCCCTTATGAAGTACGTGAAGATGCTATGCATTTAAATTTTTTTGAATTTTATGACATGTGGTACTCACGTATTTTAAAGCATGAGTTTGATGTTATTATTTTAAGTTACAATAATTATGATTGTGGCTTTATTGCTTACAAAATTCATGAGCATAGTTGTTTAATTCAAGCTTTATATGTTGATCCTAAGTATTTTAGACGAGGGTTTGGCAGTTCTTTAATTAAAACTTTAGAGCTTTATTTGCACAAACAAGATATACATAATATATATCTTTATGTGCAAAGAAAGAATCAAGCTGCAATTAACTTTTACCAATCTTTAGGTTTTACTAGTGGAAGTATGTTTAGTAAATATTTGATTACTATGTCAAAGCAGTTTTAGTTTATTGTAAAGTTTTGTAGCATTTGATTGAGTCTTTTAATAAAAATACTAATATGATAACCATCAGCTATAGCATGATGAAAATCCATAGCAAAACATAAAGTATATTTATCTTGTTTAGGTACAATTTGACCTAAAGTTATAATTGGTTGTAAAAATGGTATACTGGTTTTTGTGCTTATTTTAAAACTATTAAAATTAAGATCCTTTATTGTACTTACATAAAAGAAATTTGCTATTTTAGGTGGCTCTTTTACCATATAACCATGTTTATCTTTATATAACTGTATATCATTAGTATAGTTTTCTAAATATTTTTTAAAGGTATTAGCATTTTCTGTATATATTGCAGAAAATGTTTTATCATCATCATGAAATATATTATAGGATGCTATTAGTTCATCAAAAACATATATTTCATTTTTACTTTGTAATATAATTTAAAAAATTCAAATTCATTAATACAATTGCTTAAAATATAAAGGAATAATACATTAAAAGGGACTTTATATTGTTTATGTAATTGATAGATATTGCTAATATCAAGTTCACAACTAAAGTTACAAGTACAGTTTAAATCAATAAATACATTGAAATGTTATTTTCTACAATAGTTGTCTAGATCAAATTTACGTAGTGTACACATAAATATAAAATCCTTTTTGTAAAAAGTTTATATAATTAAATATTACTGTTTAATTATAGTGCATTTAACTATATAAAATCTAAAATCTTTTGAAGAAAAGCACAAAAAATAAGCAATTAAAGTTATAGTATTTTGCTTTTAACTAAAATTAAAAGTAAAATTGATAAAATTTTTTTAATTAAAAGGAGTTTTTATGTTAAAGGTTTGCGTTGTTGGTTTGTGTGGTCGTATGGGACATACTATTTTTGATTGTACAGTAGGTCTTGAGGGGATAAAAATAGTTTGTGGTATAGATAGACAGATAGATAATGCACCTTTAAATTGCTCAGTTGAGATAAAAGCAGATCCTTATGAGCTAAGTTTTAAGCCTGATATTTTTATTGATTTTAGTCGTCCTGATTGTTCTTTAAAAGTTTTAGCTTATGCTAGAGAGCATAAGATACCAGTGGTTTTAGGTACTACTGGTTTTGATGAAGATGGTAAAGCTTTTATAAAAGATTGTGCTAAATATATTCCTATTGTACATTCTGCTAACTTTTCTGTAGGTGTTAATGTTATTTTGTCTTTAGTACAAAAAACTGCTGCAACTATGATTGATGCTGATATTGAAATTGTTGAGGCTCATCATCGTTATAAGGTAGATGCACCATCAGGTACTGCTTTAGCTTTAGGTGAGGCTGCAGCTGCTGGTCTTAATGTTAATTTAAAAGATGTTATGGTAGCAGGACGTAATGGTATTACTGGTCAAAGAAATTACGGTACTATTGGTTTTAGCTCTATTAGAGGTGGTGATATTGTAGGCGAGCATAAAGCTATGTTCTGTTGTGATGGTGAGCGTGTTGAAATTGGTCATATTGCTACAAGTCGTGATACTTTTGCAAGAGGTGCTTTACGTGCTGCAATGTGGCTTGAGGGTAAGAAAAATGGAGTTTATAGTATGAAAGAGGTCTTAGATCTATAAATAAGATTCAAGGTTAAGTTATTTTTAATAAATAAACTAAATTAATTAATCTATTATTGCATAAGAACTTAAAATTAGGTAAGATTGTCGCAGTAATAAAAAGCTTAGCTATATAATAACAGTTTACGCAGAGCTTATATTAAGCTAGATAACCATAGTTTTATTATGCGTAAGGTATATTATCTAAGACTAAATTCTTTTTAAAATTTATCCATATGTTTGTTAAGGGCCCCTAGAATCTAGGGGCTATCCATAATTATAATTTATTGCCTATATGTGTGCAGCTAAATAGCTTGCCGTGTAAGTCTTTAGGGCTGTTACTTGCAAGATATAAGGCTGTAGCTGTTGAGACATAATCTTCTGCACTAGCTCCATATTTTGCTACGAAATTTACTAAATCATCACTGTAATTATTAATGAAATTGTCTATATCATCAGTATTGATAGCAATTTAATAAAGTGCGATCATTTTGGGCAAAAATGCTTGAGCTCAAATAATGTATCAAAGCTATTTTGTAATTGATTATTAACAAGCTTTTCTTTTATTTGATATATATGTTCATAAATTTGATTATGATGATCATCACAAATATACTCTTTATTCAAAATTAAGATTTGCTCTAAACTATGCTGTAAATCACTTATATCACCTACTGCATAAGCTGCAAAAATACAGTTTGTAGCTAAAGCCCCACCAAAAAGCTTATAGGTTTTAACTTTAGTTTTTAGCATATCTGCCTTAATTTGATTCCATAACTCATCTTGACTGCCACCTTCAGTCACAGTAATAGTATCTAATTTAATCTTAGCTTGCTTGTAGATCTTACTAATTTGCATATAATCAAAACCAATACTCTCAAGCACTGCTCGCCACATCACATAAATATCATCATCTAAACTAAGATTTAAAAAGCAACCACTAGCATGCTTTAAATTATCAAGACCATTGCTTAAATAAGGTAAAAATAAGACACCATTAGATCCTGTTTTAATTTTGCTTGCTTGTTGTGACAGATGCTGATAATAGTTATTATCTGTTTGTTTTTGACAGATTTTATCTTTAAAGTATCGCAAAGCTAAACCACCAGTTCTTACAAAACCCCAATAAAAGTAAGTGTTATCTAGTGAACCACTGTTAAAGATTAAATTGTATTTACTGTTTGATAATTCCTCAATAATGCCATCAGTAGCAACACAAAACATAGCGCAAGTACCAGCAACATCAACACACTGACCTGCTTTAAAAACACCACAACCTAGCATTGACTGCATGGTATCACCTGCTCCTGCTAAAATTTTTACACTAGTAGGTAAGTTAGTTTTATGTGCAATATCCTCACATAAATTGCCAACACAATCCCATGGTTTTAAAATTTTAGGCATATATTTTATATCGATACCTAAAAAATCTAATTGCTCTTTAGACCATTTTTTTTCTATAACATGGTAACCCATACCCCAGCCAGACATCGTTCCTTGATCAACAAAAGCATCTTGAGCTTTAAGACCTGCCAAATGCATCAGTATATAGGGTGCATTATGTACAAATTTGATGCCTTTTTGCCTAAAATTTTGATCGTTTTTTAAGAAGTAACGTGCAAACATAGCAGCAAACATACAATTAGCTTTTGGATTGCCAGTTTGTTTTGCAAACATAGATAAGTCTAATGAGTTTAAATAATCTACATCATCTGCTGTACGTGAATCTAAATAATTAAGATAAGGAGTAATTGCATGACCTTGTTCATCAATACCACAAATACCACAAATAATGCCATCTGCCATAATGGCTTTAACATTATTTACGTCATAAGCATGTGATTGTAAATATTGACTAACTTTAGTCAGACCATCTATAGCATGAGCTAAAAATTCATCAATATCCATTTGTACACAATTAGCACTAGGATTGTAGATAGTTGTAGCCTTACTAAAACTACAAATACATTGCATTTTATTGTCAAAGGCTGCTACTTTAACACTTTGTGTACCAGCATCAATGCCTATATAAATATTTTTTTGATTAAGGCTCACAGTAAACTCCTATTAATGTTACATAAAGCTATTTTTAAAATTATTGCCATATTAAGCAATAAAAAAGGATTTCTCAAGTTATTTAAGATAACCATAAGAGAAATTATTAATAATATTGTATTTATTTATTGTAAATTTATATTATTTATAATATAATTTTTATACATAAATAAAATAATTTTATATAAAAAGGTAAATTATATGAAAAATAAGTTTTTATTAATAATTACAACATTGTTTACTTTATACTATTCAACTTTAGCTTATAGTGCTGATAGGGGGTTTTTGTCAAATCTTTTAGATAGTTTTAGTGGCTTTAGTGATGAGGATTGGATTGATACAGTAAAGGAAACTGACAATGATGGCGAACTTGTCAGTACTACAATGTCTGATTATTTAAATATATTATATTTTTATGATAATAATCATGATGTTATTAAAAAATTGGCAAATGATATTAAATTACAATATGAAATTTCTACAATATATACCTATGTTACTAGTATTAGTTCGTCTCCTGTAAAGAATGCTGAAACACAACAATATATGAAAAAGTTTTCTAGTTTATTTTATGAGAACTTTCCTATAAATGGCGATATATTAAATAATGAGCAAATAAAGTGGTCTATAGAGGGCAGATCTAAAACTCGTACTTTTGTTATGGCTTCATATAATAATCTTAAAGTTGTAGTACCGTCTTATGAAGATGGTGATTACATTATTACTGAAACAGACGATATAGAATTATCTATCAATGATAAAAATTTCAAACAATGTCAAAATATAGATCAAGAAGGGTTTACTTATGAGTGTAGTGGACTTCTACTATATTATATGCATATAATGATACAAAATTATTAAAAATTAAGGTTATAAGCAGTTATATTATTTAAATGAAAAAAAGCCATCATAATGATGGCTTTTATACTCTTTAGTTTTTTAGTTTAATTTTTTTTAGATTACACCTTGAGCAATCATTGCATCAGCAACCTTTCTAAAGCCTGCGATGTTAGCACCTAATACTAAGTTACCCTCAACACCAAACTCTTTAGCTGTTTCTGATGAATTTAAGTAGATATTCTTCATAATGTTGAATAATTTGCCATCAACTTCTTCAAAAGTCCATGAAGTCATACCTGCATTTTGCTCCATTTCAAGTTGTGATGTAGCAACACCACCAGCATTAGCTGCTTTAGCTGGACCATAAGCAATCTTAGCATCTAAGAAAGCATTTATTGCATCAATTGATGATGGCATGTTAGCACCTTCAGCTACACACTTACAGCCATTTGCAAGTAAGCATTTTGCGTCTTCTAAGTTAACTTCATTTTGTGTTGCACAAGGGAAAGCTGCATAGCAAGGTACTGACCATACTTCATTGCGACCAGCCTTGTACTCAGATACAGGAGTGTACTTAGCTGTAGGAACAAGCTCTGCGTAACGAGTTAATGAAGCACGCTCAACTTCTTTTACTTGCTTTAAGATATCAACCTTAATACCAGTCTCATCATAGATCATACCACGTGAGTCTGAAACTGTTACAGGAGTTGCACCTAGGTGATATAGCTTCTCACAGCAGTAGATAGCAACATTACCAGCACCTGATACGGCACACTTCTTACCTTCTAAGGTTTCACCTCTGTCTTTTAACATTTCTTGAGCAAAGTATACAGTACCATAACCTGTAGCTTCAGTACGAGCAAGTGAACCACCAAAGTTTAATGGCTTACCAGTTAATACGCCTTCATACTTAGTAGTTAATCTCTTATACATACCATATAAGTAACCAATCTCACGGCCACCTACACCAATATCACCAGCTGGTACGTCTACTAAACCGCCAATATAGCGATGTAACTGTACCATAAAGGCTTGACAGAATCTCATAACTTCATTATCTGACTTACCTTTAGGATCAAAGTCAGAACCACCCTTACCACCGCCAATAGGTGTACCAGTTAATGAGTTCTTAAAGATTTGCTCAAAACCTAAGAATTTTAATACGCCTTCAGTTACTGTTGGGTGGAAACGTAAACCACCTTTGTATGGACCAATAGCTGAGTTAAATTGAACACGATAGCCCTTGTTTACTTGGATTTCACCTTTATCATCAACCCACTCAACACGGAAATTGAAAATTCTCTCAGGCTCTACAATACGCTCTAAGATTTTATTCTTTTGATATTTAGCATCTTTATCAAATAAAGGTTGTAAAGTAGATAAAACCTCCTGAACAGCTTGTAAATATTCTGGTTGATATGAATACTTTGCCTTTAAGCTATCAAAAACTTGTTGTGAGTATGACATTTTGTTTTCTCCTATTGTTATTGTATGTCAATTTTTTATATGCTCTAATTTAACCATTTAATTAATATCTTTCAATATTTATTTATGTTTTAAAGTAAAAATAATAAAATTTTCATATTTTTAGTGCAAAAAACCATATAATTGCACGATTATGGTATATCAAATTTTGGTTTAAATATAAAAATAGCAACAATTTTTTATAAAAATATATTATTAAAAGCCATAAAATGACTGTTGCACTAATATAGAGCTTTAAAAAATTAAAATATATATGTATTATTTTGGTGCAATATAGGGTAATTGGCTTTAACTAGACTATAAAGCTTAGTTTGCAAGTTTAAAATAAATCAGCTTTGTCTTTAATATAAACTTAAAAGATATTTTTAAGTATTGCTTAATAAAATAAGTTAACTTCTTAGTTTTTATGATAAAGATAGGGAAATTTAATTAAAAAAGCTTATTTTAGGATATAAAAACTAACTTAGATATAAAAAATTTCAATATCTTGATATTTTTTTAGTAAGATATTTTGTATCTGTGAGGTTTTTTCAATTTATTTATTATTTAAGGAAAGATTATGTGTAACAATAATGACTTCTTACATGAAAGCGAGGATTTTATTCAAAAGTGCGATAAATTAAATTTAGATGAGATTTTGGCTTTACAGCATGGTAAAAAAGTTTATGTATGTACCAATGCTCAGCTTGCTCAGCATCAATTAGAGTGTCAGGAATTGTTATATGAATATAATATGTTAAGGCCATCACAACAAGAGCAAAAAAGTGCTTTATTAAAGAAAATGTTTGCAAGTGTTGGAGAGAATTGTTATATACAACCGCCATTTTATGCTAATTGGGCAGGGCGTTTTGTGCATATAGGTAAAAATTTCTATGCTAATTTTAATTTAACCTTAGTTGATGATACTCATATTTATATAGGTGATAATGTATTTATAGCTCCTAATGTGGTTTTAACTACAGCTGAGCATGTTATTGAGCCTAATTTAAGATCAAAAACTGCTCAATATAATTTACCTATTACAATTGGTTCAAATGTATGGATAGGAGCAAATAGTGTAGTTTTAGCAGGTGTTAGCATTGGTGATAATACTGTTATAGGTGCAGGATCTATAGTAACACATGATATTGAAGCAAATGTTGTAGCTTTTGGAGCACCTTGTAAAGTTAGACGCAAAATTAATGAACAAGACTTAATTAAGGCTAAAAGCTTGATGCCAAATTTAGCTTAACTTTAGAACTTGGCCTATTGTAGTATTATATTAATAGGTCTGTTTTTATGTTTTTGATGAGTTAGATAGAAATTTATATAGTGTAGATACAAAAAAAGTTAAGCCTGAGCTTAACTTATTGATTTAATTGGCGGATGGAGTGAGATTCGAACTCACGGAGGGCGTGAACCCTCGACGGTTTTCAAGACCGTTGCATTCAACCGCTCTGCCATCCATCCGCGTCTTGACGTGTGATATTATATATATGTTTTTTGTAAAAGCAAGAAATTTTTTAAATTAAATTGTTAATATATTGAAATATAAGTATTTTTATTTAATTTTAAACTTTAAGTTTTATTATATAGCTTACAGATTTTATTAGGTTATATAATATCTTTAGTATTTTTTAATAAAGTTTTTATGGTAAGTAAATTATTATGGATTTTAGTAGATTAAAAGGACAATATGCCTATAACTATAGATATATAGATATTAGTGATTTAATTAGTCAATATTATGAAAATGATGTACAGCAAGCTGTTAAATTTGGTACTTCAGGGCATAGAGGGTCATCAATTGATGGTAGTTTCAATCAATACCATATAATATCTTTGTGTCTTGCTGTTATAGATTATAGGAAAGCTAATAATATTATAGGTCCTATATTTTTAGGTAAGGATACTCATGCTTTATCAGATTGTGCTTTGAAGACTGCTATTAGAGTTTTTGCTACACAGCATATAGATATGCTTGTAGCACATAATTTTGCTTATACACCAACACCTGTAATTTCAAGACATATAGTAAGTTACAATCAAGAACATGAGCAGCAAGCTGATGGTATCATTTTTACTCCATCACATAATCCTCCTAAATATGGTGGCTTTAAATATAATCCTCCTCAAGGTGGTGGTGCTGCTAAGCACATTACTAAATTTATTGAGCAAAGAGCCAATTTTTATTTAGAAAATGAATGTAATTTACGATTTATTACTTATAAAGAAGCACTAAATAGTCCATATTTACACTTTATAGATATGCGTTTTAATTATGTAAAAGACTTAAAACTTTTAATTGATTTTGAGACAATTAAACACAGTGGTCTTAAAGCTGCTATAAATCCACAAGGTGGTGCTTCTTTAGAATATTTTGATTTAATAAATGAGATATATGGTATTGATTTAGAGATTGTAAATAGAAAAATTGATCCTGCTTTTGCTTTTATGCCTTTTGATTTTAATGGGCAAGTTCGTATGGATTGTACTTCGATATATACTATGCGTCCATTAATTGAATTAAAAGATAGTTATGATTTATTGTGTGCTTTAGATCCAGATGCTGATAGACATGGTTTTGTAGATGCAAGCGGTTTAGTCAGTTCTGATAAATTTATGCCATGCATGCTAGATTATTTGTTAAATAATTTTAATTATAAGCAAGAGCAGTATATAGGTAAAAATTTTGCAGCAAGTATGCTGATAGATAAGATTACAGACACCCATGGTTATAAACTTTATGAAACACCAACAGGTTTTAAATGGTTTGCTAACTTATTGTATGAAAATAAAATGCCTGTTGCCATGGAGGATAGTGCTGGAGCTTGCTTTTATACTAGAGATAATAAATTGTTTACTAGTGATAAAGATGGTATTAGTGTAGCTTTACTTGCTTGTCAAATGTGTGCAGCCAGCAATAAATCATTAAGTATGCAATATGATGAATTATGTAAACATTATGGTCAAAGCTATTATAAAAGATTAGATATAAGTATTGATTCTGGTATAAAAGATAAGATAAAAAAATGTGCAAAGGAAGCAAGTAAATTAAGTGAGTTTGCAGGTTCCAAAGTTATAAAAGTACAAACACAAGCAAGTGGCAATCAAGAAAGCTTAGGTGGTGTAAAACTTGTAACAACACAAGGCTTTTTTGCTATACGTGCTTCAGGTACTGAAGATATATATAAAATATATGCTCAAAGCTTACAAAGCCCTGATCATTTAGAAGAAATAATCAAAGAAGCTAATGATTTTGTAGCTTCTTTGTAAATATTTAAGTAAATAATATTTATGCTAGAACATTAATGGTCATTTGTATTTGCATAGAAGCTCCTTGATTTAAAGTACAAAGTCCTGGTAAAGCTTCTTTATTGCATGCATCTAACTCATGGCTTTGAGGTTCTAGAGCAATGAAATTACGTTTTTCATCTTTATACATCATTAGATAATTAGCCCCAATTTGTGACATAGTTATTACAGTACCATTAGAGTGTCTTAGTTTTAGTCCACCAAATGCTGTATATAGATGATTTACAAAGTCTTTACATATAAGTTTTTCTTGGCTGTAATCAAATTGTTGTTCAATTTGCTTACTGTAATCTAAGCTTAAGTAATTGTTTTTATTCATTGGAAAATATCCTGTAGCATTAATTTTAAGCTTAGTTTTATCATCAATAGCAAAATAAGGATGAAATCCTAAACCATACAGACGAGTTTGTTGTCCTAAATGTGTAATTTTTAAAGTAGCAATAAAATTATCATCTAAAAGCTCATAACTTAATCTTGCTAAATAGTAATATCCATTATTTGCTTTATGCTCTAAACTTAAAATTGCTTTATGTTTATTTAGATCAATAAGTTGCCAATTACTGATAAAACCATGACCATGAAGATATTGAGATTGATCAAAACTAGTTTTTTCAAGTTGTATAATCTCATTATTTAAAATATAACTGTCATTTGTTACTCTATTACACATAGGCAACATAACAAACATTGAAAAATTATCTGTAATATTGTCTTTAACTACTCTTTGAAAAATATCAAACCCATCTTGTGTAGAGAATTGTTCAACAATAGCTCCATGAGTATTAAAGGCTAAGTTTAATTTGTCATTTTTAATGTTATATTGCATTTAAATCTCCTTTTTTGTATAGATATCACGTTCAGCATATAAATATGCAATACCAGCTAATTGTTCTTTATAACTTAACTTTCCATAGGTGATTAGGGTAGCATAATCTTTGATCTGATCTTTTTGATCAAAAGGTATGATGTTAATAGGTGCAAGTATTTGTTCTAAAAACTTTTCTGTCCTGACCCCAGTAAGTTGAACAAACTGCTGGGGTTTATTTTTTATATCTTGATATATTACCAAGATGAGTATAATTTAATAATTTTTAGTTGTTATTTAGATTTTTTTGTTAGCTTGTAAATATAGGAGTTCTAAAGCTATGCTAGCAGCTGCTAAGGCTGTAATCTGTGAATGATCATAAGCAGGGGCTACTTCAACAACATCCATACCTATAATATTAAGATTTTTAAATCCATGTAAAATCTTCATGATTTTATCTGTTGATAATCCACCTACTACAGGTGTACCTGTACCAGGAGCATAAGCTGGATCTAAACAATCTATATCAAAGGTTAGATAAACATAATTTGAACCTACTGTTTGTTTCACCATATCACAGATGTTATTAACACTTAGCTCATTAGCTAAATTTCCATCTATAACATTAAAACCATCTTCAAGATGATATTGTGTTCTAATTCCAATTTGAACACTTTGTTTTGGATCAATTAAGCCTTCCTTTGGAGCATGATAGAACATAGTACCATGATCATACTTAGTACCATTGCTATAGGTATCACTATGAGCATCAAAGTGAATTAGTGATAATTTACCAAAATGTTTAGCATGAGCACGTAATAAAGGAAGAGTGATAAAATGATCACCTCCAAAAGTAAGCATTGTTTTACCATTACTAAGTAATTTATCAGCATGTTCAAAAAGTTTAGTGCACATATCTTCATTGTCACCAAAACCATAAACAAGATCACCACAATCTTCTATTTGAACAAGATCATTTAGTTTAAAATCCCAAGGATAACGACATTCTTCCCATGCCAATTGTGTAGATATTTGTCTAATAGCGTTAGGACCAAAGCGTGAGCCACTACGACCTGAGGTTGCCATATCAAAAGGTACACCAGTGATGATAATATCAGCATCTGATGAATAAGGATTAAAATTAAGTTTTTGTCTTAAAAAGCCAAAGGCATTTGATACGAGTGAATTATCAAAAGCATTATTTAAAGTAGACATTGTTACTCCTCAAGATAGGTATAGCCATATAGGCCTTCTCTAAATTCATCAATAAATTGTCTTTGTGTTTGCTCATTAAGATCACTTTGTCTTACTTGAGAAACAAATTGATCTAAAAGAGTTGAAGGATCTAATTGTACATAACGTAGCATATCAGCTACAGTATCACCTTCATCTGAGAGCTTAACTTCAATAGAGCCATTTGATTTTATATATACATCAACAGTTTCAGTGTCACCAAAAAGGTTGTGCATATTACCAAGTATCTCTTGATAAGCTCCTACCATAAAAAATCCAATTAAAGGTGGAGTATCTTCATACTCAGGAAAAGGCATTGTCTTAGCAATGTCATCATCATCCATATATTGAGATATAGCACCATCACTGTCACAAGTAATATCTAATAAAACAGCTCTTCTAGTTAATGGTTTGTTTAAATTTTCAATAGGCATAACAGGGAAGATTTGTCCTATACCCCAAGCATCAGGCAATGATTGAAACAAAGAGAAATTCACATAGATTTTATCTGCTGTACGTTCTTGCAGATATTCTAGCAGACTTTGATGTGATCTATGGTAAGGATCTAAACTTTGCATAATCTTATTACATATGCATAAATACATTTGCTCAGCCCAAGCCCTTTGCTCAAGACTAATATCTCCTCTTATATATTGAGCATGTATATCTTGTAAATCCATTTGACTATCATGCAGCCATTCACGATATGATCTATTTCTTTTACTTTCTTGCATTTCTGTCCAAGTTTGTCTTAGACTTTTTAATTCTTTAATATTATTATCATCAATATCTTGAGGTAAACTAAAATCTGTTTTTTCAACACCTATAGCATTTGATACTAAAACTGTATGATATACAGTTAAAGCTCTGCCTGATTCTGTAAAAATTGTAGGATAAGGCAGTTTATTTTCACGACAAGCATCTGCTAAAGCACAAACAATATTATTAGCATATTCTTTTAAGCCATAATTTACAGAGCAGTCAGATTGAGAACGGGTTCCCTCATAATCAACGCCTAAGCCACCACCTACATCAAAACATTTTATATTGACGCCTAATTTATGTAATTCTACATAAAATCTAGCACTTTCACGTACTCCATTAGTAATATCGCGTATATTTGACATTTGAGAGCCTAAGTGAAAGTGTAAAAGCTCAAGACTATCTAATTTATCTAGTTGTTGTAGTTTATGTACTAAGCTTAAAACTTGTGTAGCAGATAGACCAAATTTTGATTTTTCACCACCAGAAGCTTGCCATTTACCTGAGCCTTGAGATGCTAAGCGAGCACGTACACCTAGTCTTGGTCTAACATCAAGACGTTGTGCTTCTTGTAAAACTGTATCAAGCTCTGATAGTTTTTCAATAACAATGTAAACTTTATGTCCAAGCTTTTCACCAATTAAAGCAAGACGAGCATATTCGCTATCCTTATAGCCATTGCATACAATTACAGATTTAGTACGTCCAGCATGAGCAAGTACTGTCATAAGTTCTGCTTTTGATCCTGCTTCTAAACCAATTTTTTCTTTTGATTGTGTTAAGGTTTCAATAACACGATAATGCTGATTTACTTTAATAGGAAATACTAGAAAATACTCACCATCATAATCATATTCTTTGCGAGCTTGTTCAAAAGCTGCGTTTATTTGTCTTACACGATGAGGAAGTATTTGTGGAAAAGCAAATAGAGCAGGGAGCTTTTGACCAATTTTAGCTCTATCATGTACAAGTTTAGCTAGATCTACAATTTTATTGGGTTCATTAGGATTTGGACATACTGTCACATGTCCTTGATCATTTACCCCAAAATAATTATTACCCCACCAGTCAATATTATATGCGCTCATAAGCTTTCCTTACCTTCATAAGCTGATACATTTTTTTTGATTATACAAGAAAATTGATATAAAGACTGTAATTTAAATTACATTATTTAGAATATACAAAATAGGAGATATTTGAAAGGAAATGGCGGATGGAGTGAGATTCGAACTCACGGAGGGCGTGAACCCTCGACGGTTTTCAAGACCGTTGCATTCAACCGCTCTGCCATCCATCCGCGTCTTGATGGCATTATTATATAGAAAAATTTTTTTAATGCAAGAGTTTTTTTATTTTTATAGTGAAATAATTTAAACAATTAACATCAATACGTTTTAATTTTACTTAGATTTTTAGTTTATCAAATTGCAATAAGTTATAAAAATATAAACTTAGTTGCATTTAAGTTTGTTATAAAATGCTATAGTGACATTACTTATATTAATTACTAATATGTTTTTTATATGAGTTAAAGTTTATATAGTAGTAATTATATTCAGATATTATTATAATAAATATAAAATTTATAATGTTAATTTAGTTTTTTGAGGTTATACATGAAAGCATCTGAGCAAAAACAACAAGCTTTAAGTTTTATTGAGCGTTGGCAAGGTAAGGGTGAAGAAGAGCAAATGACACAACGCTTTTGGCTTGATCTTTTAGGTAATGTTTTTAATGTTGAAAGAGCAACAGATGCTATAGAGTTTGAGAAAAGAGTTAAATTAACTCATGTTTCAAAAATAGATGCTTATATTGCTGATACTAAAGTATTGATTGAACAAAAAAGTATTGATGTTGATTTAACAAAATCTTATAAACAGTCTGATGGTGAGTATTGTACTCCTTATGAACAGGCTCATCGTTATAATGAGGCTTTGCCTTACAGTGAAAAGGCTAGATTTATTGTAGTATGCAACTTTAAAGAGTTTTTAATTTATGATCAAGAAAAACCTCAAGCAGAGCCTGAGCGTCTTTTTCTTGAAAATTTAGCAGATGAGTATTATAGATTAAGTTTTTTAGTGGACTTAAATGCAGTACATATTAAAAAACAATTTGATGTTTCAGTGCAAGCTGGTAAATTAGTTGGTGTTATATATGATGCTATTCATAAAGAATATAAAGATCCAACTAATGAGTTTTCACTTAAATCTTTAAATATATTATGTGTACGTTTAGTATTTTGTTTATATGCAGAAGATGCAGGTTTATTTTTACAAAATCAATTTTCAGATTATTTATCCACCAAAGAAGCTAAAGATTTAAGACGTGCCATTATAGATTTATTTGATGTTTTAAATACTAAAGAAGAAGATAGAGATCCTTATTTAAGTGAGGATTTAGCTCGTTTCCCTTATGTTAATGGTGGTTTATTTGCTAAAACAGATATTGAAATACCAAATTTTACAGATGAAATTAAAGATATTTTAGTAGGCAAAGCAGGTGAAGAATTTAATTGGAGTAAGATAAGTCCAACTATCTTTGGTGCTATCTTTGAGTCAACATTAAATCCAGAGACTAGACGCGAAGGTGGTATGCATTATACTTCAATTAATAATATTCATAAAGTAATAGATCCTTTATTCTTAAATGAATTAAAAGAAGAATTAGATAATATTTTAAGTAAGATTCATGTACAAGATAAAAAAAGAGATAAAGCAAAAAGTTCAATTGGTCTTTATGAAAGAGAAAAAGAGGTATTGCGTAATTTTCAAAATAAATTAGCATCTTTAACTTTTTTAGATCCTGCTTGTGGCTCAGGTAATTTTTTAACAGAAACATATCTTTCTTTAAGAAGGCTTGAAAATATAGTGCTTACTTATTTATCAGGTACTAGTGATTTATTTATTGAAGATACAGTAAAAGTTAATATATCTCAATTTTATGGTATTGAAATTAACGATTTTGCTGTAGCTGTAGCAAAAACAGCTATGTGGATTGCTGAAGCTCAAATGCTTGAGGAGTCTAACGCTATTTTAAGATCAAAAGTAGAGTTTTTACCATTAAAATCTTATGTAAATATTGTGGAGGATAATGCTTTAAGACTAGATTGGTCTAATATTATAGAGCCTAAAAAATTGAATTACATTATAGGCAACCCTCCTTTTGTAGGGGCTAGATTAATGACAAAAGAGCAAAAGCAAGATCTTATTGATGTATCAAATAATCAAAAAGGTATAGGTGATCTTGATTATGTTGGTGCTTGGTATTTTAAAGCAATATCATTTTTAGATACCAATGAGGATACTTTAGTAGCTTTTGTATCAACTAATTCAATAGCTCAAGGACAACAACCTGCTTTACTTTGGAAAAATCTATTAAACAAGAATATAAGTATTAATTTTGCGTATAGAACTTTTATGTGGGATAGTGAGGCTAAAGTTTATTGTGTCATTATTGGTTTTGGTAAGAAAGTAAGTGGTAAAAAAGTAATATATGATAATGACTCAAAGTTAATTGTATCAAATATAAGTCCTTATTTAATAGACTCTAAATCTATATTAATAGATAAAAGAAAAAAGCCTCTATGTAATGTTGAACAAATAGGTATTGGTTGTATGCCTATAGATGGTGGTCAATATCTATTTAATGAAAAGGATATGAATGAATTTATTAATAGAGAACCAAAATCTAAAGTGTTTTTTAAGCAATGGTATGGCTCTGATGAATTTATAAAAGGTAAGAAAAGATTTTTTTTATATTTAGGAAATACCAGTCCTAGCACTTTAAAAGAAATGCCACTGTGTTTAGATAGGATAAAAAAAGTAAAGGAGTTTAGAAATACAAGTACAAGAGCTTTAACTAGAAAGTTAGCTAATAATCCGACAAAGCTTGGTGGTGAAAATATACCTACTTCAGATTTTTTAGTTATACCTAAAACATCTTCAGAAAATAGATTTTATATACCAATTGGTTTTATGGAATCTTCATGTTTAGCAGGAGATGCTTTATTTATTTTTAATAATGCAACCTTATATGATTTTGGTATTTTAACTTCATCTATTCATATGGCATGGGTTAGAGCTATAGCAGGTAGATTAGGAACAAGCTATAGATATTCTGTAGATCTTGTATATAATAATTTTGTTTGGCCTACAATAGATGAAAAACATAAAGCTAATATAGAAAAAACAGCCCAAGCTATTTTAGATGCTAGAGCAATGTTTCTTGATTCATCTTTTGCAGATTTATATGATGATACTTTAATGCCTATAGAATTACGTAAAGCTCATGAAGCAAATGATAAGGCTGTTTTAAAAGCTTATGGTTTTGCTTCAAATTTAAGTGAGTCTGAAATTTTAGAAAAACTTTTTAATCTTTATGTAAAGAAAATAGAGGAACTTGAATCAGAGAATAAAGTTTAATAGTTTAATGCAGTAAATAAAACTATTACTTAAGCAAGAATAATGTTTTATCAAAAAAGATCAGAGGCTAAAACCTCGCCCTTTAGGGCGGGGGATACTGTCACACGGCGTAGGCACTTTTTTAATCTGCCGTTTTCTGCTGTTTAATGTCGGTCTTAATTCGTTAAGAATTTGCACCGTAAAAACTTTTTGTCTATACTTAGCAGATTAAGAAGGGCAAGACTTGCCTGTATGGACTGTCAAGCGAACCTAATAAGAGGATGGCAGCAGAAACCCACCGAAGCTTACAACAATAGCAGTATTGTTGTTTAGTGGTAGGAATCCTCGGCTTTTAGGCTGGGGAGGACGTCAAGATGCAAAGTACTATTATTGATATCTAATTGAATATAAAGATGGTGCAAAGCTGTAGAAGGAAGTAACTATTTATTAAAATTGATTAATTTACTGCCAATGCTTTGACATTTAACTAAAGTATATTTGATAAATGATAAAAGGTATTGCTATGCAAAAAAGATTACCTATTGGCATTACTTCATTTAATAAAATGCGCAATGATAATTATATTTATGTAGATAAAACTGATACTATCGCAAAACTTGTAGGAAATATAGGGCCTTACTTTTTATCACGTCCTCGTCGTTTTGGTAAGTCTACCTTAATTAATACTTTAGATGTGCTATTCTCTTGTGGACTTGAAGCTTTTAATGGTCTTAAAATTACACAAAGTGCAACTTGTGAGACTTTAGATGAGATAAAACAAAGACTTTATCTTACTAAAACCTATAAAGTTTTAAGATTATCCTTTGATGATATTGATAATTTAAGCCCTAAAGAAATTGAAATTAAATATATAGAAATTTTAAAGAAATTTTTTGCAACACTAGATATACATATAGCTAGTAATAGTACAGATATATCAACTATTATGGATATAGGCTGTGAACAATTACAAGAAGAAATTGTACTACTTATTGATGAATATGATACGCCCCTTACTTATTATCTTGATGATAGTGAAAAATTTAAAGAAATAAGAGCTATACTCTCACGCTTTTATAAGATAGTTAAACGCTATGATGAAATATTTAGGTTTATCTTTATTACAGGCATAACTAAATACTCAAATGTATCAATCTTTAGTGCTTTTAATAATTTACAAGATTTAAGCTTTAATAGTGAGTATGGCTCAATAGCTGGCTATACTCAAGAAGAGCTTGAATATTATTTTAAAGATTACATACAAAAAGCAGCTGTTACATTAAATGAAAAAGAAAAAACTGATATTTATACCTATGAGGTGATAATTCAAAAATTAAAAGAACATTATGATGGTTATTGCTTTGACAGAGATGCGGGTATTCATGTTTATAATCCTTGGTCAATACTTAATTTTTTAGCTAATTCGCAAGAAGGTTTTATCTCTTATTGGCTAAATAGTGGTGGAGCATTACCTAACTTACTTGTTAAAAGTTTAAATAAATTAAAAAATAAAGCTGATGGTGGTTTTAAGCTTTTAATAGATATGGATAAGGATATAGAGTTAGTTAATTCAGATTTTGATACAAAAGCTGTTGATATTAATAATGCTGATTTTAATGAATATGCTCTTTTCTATCAAGCAGGATATTTAACTATAAAAAATGTAGAAGATGATATTTTTACAGTAGGGGTTCCTAATCAAGAAGTAAGAAAAGCTTTTGCAGCATGTATAGTCAGTGCTTTAACAGATACACAAGAAAATTATTCATTAAGGAATTTAATAATTGCTTTAAAACATGCTTTAAAAAAAGAATCTTATGCTAATGCTTTAGTAGAAATTAATAATTATTTAAATATGTTTAGCTGTGAGTCTAGCAGGATTTTTAATGAGGCAATGTTTAGAGATATATTTAGTCTTTTATTAATTATGATAGGTATTGATGTAAGTAAAATTCATAAAGAAAATCCTACTGCTTTAGGCTATAGTGATTTATATTTTGAAGCTTACGATAAAGCATTTATTTGTGAATTTAAGCTTGCAACAAGCGTATTACAAGTTGAGACAAAACTAAAAGAAGCAAAAGAGCAGCTTATAGCTAAAAAGTACGATAAGCTCATAACTAATAAAAATATAGTTAGACTTGCAATTGTAGCTATTAATACTAGACAAAATAAAAAAGAGCAAGATTACTTTGAAATAGCAAGGATAGAGGAATTATAGTTAGAGAATAAAGCTTTTAATAATTTAACACAATAAATCAATTCGTTATTATAGGTGATTTGTTATTATAATTATGTTGTTTTATAAGTTATGCTTTAACGTTGGTATTTTACAAAAGGAATAGGTTTTATTATGAACACATCACCTTTATTACTTATACTAGCAGGAGCAAATGGTTCTGGTAAAACATCTTTTTATAATGTAATAAAATTTAATAATTCAGATATTGCCAATATGCCCTTTGTTAATCCTGATATCATTACAGATAACTTATATCAACAGTTTTATGGTCATAATATTGATAACTCTAGGGAGTTAAGGACAAAATTAGAGCTTAAAGCTGGTAAAATTGCTATTTTGACTAGAAATAATTTAATTAAAGCAAAAAATAGTTTTATAGTTGAAACAACAGCTTCTTCATCAAGAATTTTACAATTTATTAATAAAGCAAAGCAATTTGATTATATAGTTAATGTTTACTTTTTTATGCTTAAAGATCCTAGATTAAATATATTTCGAGTTAATGATAGAGTTAAAAAAGGTGGGCATTATGTAGAACCTGAAGCTATTTTAAGACGCTATGAAAGAGCAAAGAATTTATTAGTAGATATTTGTATGTTGGCAAATGAGTTTACACTAATTGATAATTCTAGCTTTTATAATTGTATTTTTAGAAAAGATTTAACAGGTAGATATTATTATCAGCAAGATTGTTATTTATTTGATTTTCTTTATACACAATTTAAAAGTAAGAATATAAATATAAGTTCTATAGTATAAGTAACAAATTTTTAATTAAAAATATACAAGGTATGTTTTAGACCCATCTTGACGCAGTTCAAATATACCAATTTCATCAGCTTGATGAATTATATGTGTTGCATCTAAATGTTCTTTAGCAATACTATTGCTTATTTTTTCTAAAACTTTAGCGTCATTTGTAATTTTAAATAGCCATTTTTGTATATCTTCTTGTGGCTTAGCCAATAAATCTTGATCTAGTTTATACATAGTCTTAATGGTGTTAAAGGGTAGATATAAAAAACCTCAAGCTACTGCTTGAGGTCTTAAATTTATTGAGCTTCTTTAATTTGTTTATGTAACTCTTGTAATGAGCTTACATTGCTATATTCATCTTCAGCCATAGCTGTTAATGAAGCTAAAGCAGCATTCATTGTTGTACAATAAGCTACACGATATTGTAAAGCACTCTTACGTAAAGAACGTGAGTCAAGTACTGATTGACGACCTTCTGTAGTATTAATTACCCAAGCGTAATTACCAGACTTTATACCATCTAAGATGTTAGGACGTCCCTCATAAACTTTCTTTACAAGTTTTACACTAATACCAGCCTCTGTTAGAGTTCGATAAGTGCCACCTGTAGCATCAAGTTCAAATCCTGCATCAATTAGAAGTTGACCAAGTTTTGGTAATCTGTCTTTATCTGAGTTTTTAACAGATAATAGGACACGACCTTTTCTAACAAGTGGTGAGTTTGCTGCAAGTTGTGATTTTGCATAGGCCTCAGGGAACTCTTTAGCAGTACCCATGACCTCACCAGTAGATCTCATTTCTGGTCCTAAGATTGGATCAGAGCCTGGGAACTTCATAAATGGTAGTACTACCTCTTTTACACTGTAATAAGGTGGTATTACTTCTTTGGTAATGCCTTGCTCTTGTAAGCTCTTGCCAGTCATAATTCTAGCTGCAATCTTAGCTAAAGGTAAGCCTGTAGCTTTTGACACAAATGGTACAGTACGAGCAGCACGTGGATTTACTTCAATCAAGTAGATCTTATCATCACGTAAGGCGAGTTGTACGTTCATTAGACCTTTAACATTAAGCTCTAAAGCTAAGTCACGAGTGATTTTAGCAATGCGCTCTTGTACTTCTTTTGATAGGTACCAAGGTGGAAGTACGCAACTTGCATCACCTGAGTGTACGCCACATTCTTCAATGTGCTCCATGATGCCACCGATTATTACATCTTTACCATCACATACAGCATCAACATCAATTTCTGTAGCATGATCTAAGAACTTATCTAAAAGTACTGGAGCCTTATTAGATACCTTAACAGCTTCATTAAAGTAGCGAGTTAAATCCTCTTCATCATAAACAACTTCCATAGCACGACCACCTAGCACATATGAAGGACGTACTACAAGAGGATAGCTAATTTCATTAGCAACTTTAATAGCTTGAGCAAGTGAAGTTGCAGTACCGTTAGCTGGTTGTAAGAGTTTTAATCTGTTTACAGCATCTTGGAAACGTTGTCTATCTTCTGCTCTATCAATAGCATCAGGTGAAGTACCAATAATTGGAATACCTGCTTCTTCTAATTTTCTTGCTAGTTTTAGTGGGGTTTGACCACCAAATTGTACTATTACGCCATATGGTTTTTCAATACGAGCAATTTCAAGAACATCTTCTAATGTTACAGGCTCAAAATACAATCTGTCTGAAATATCATAGTCTGTAGATACTGTTTCAGGATTACAATTAACCATGATAGTCTCAAATCCATCAGCACGCAATGCCATGGAAGCATGTACACAGCAGTAGTCAAATTCAATGCCTTGACCAATACGATTAGGACCACCACCTAAAACAATAACTTTTTTCTTATCAGAAGGATTTGCTTCACATTCTTGCTCATAAGTTGAATACATATAAGCAGTAGATGTAGCAAATTCGGCAGCACAAGTATCAACACGCTTATAGGTTGGGAAAACCTCAAAGAGGTGACGGCGTGCTCTGACCTCATCTTCAGTTACATTTAAAAGTTGAGCAAGTCTAGCATCAGAGAAACCACGTGACTTTAGATCACGCATCATCTCAACATCTACAGATTTTAATGTTTTGCCTTCTAGATCTTTTTCAATATCAATTAATTCTTTAATTTGAGCTAAGAACCAATGATCAATATGTGTATAACTATAAAGCTCATCAATGGTCATGCCCATACGGAAAGCATCTGCTATATACCATATGCGATGAGCACCTGCATCTTCAAGCTCGTGTAAGATCTTAGTTCTTGCCTGCTTTGAATTCATATCAAGACGTGTATCAAAGCCTGCTTTACCAGTTTCAAGACCACGTAGAGCTTTTTGTAATGACTCTTGGAATGTTCTGCCAATAGCCATAACTTCACCTACTGACTTCATTTGAGTAGTTAGGCGATCATTTGAATTTGGGAATTTTTCAAAGTTAAAGCGAGGTACTTTAGTTACTACATAGTCAATTGATGGTTCAAATGAAGCTGGAGTTTTGCCACCTGTAATATCATTACCAAGTTCATCTAAGCTATAACCTACAGCAAGTTTAGCTGCAATCTTAGCAATAGGGAAACCTGTAGCCTTTGATGCTAGAGCAGATGATCTTGAAACACGAGGATTCATTTCAATAATCACCATGCGTCCAGTTTCAGGACTGATACCAAATTGTACGTTAGAACCACCAGTTTCAACACCAATTTCACGCAATACAGCAATAGCTGCGTCACGCATAATTTGATATTCTTTGTCTGTTAAGGTTTGAGCAGGAGCTACAGTGATTGAGTCACCGGTATGAATACCCATAGGGTCTAGGTTTTCAATTGAGCACACAATAATACAATTATCTTTCTTATCGCGTACTACTTCCATTTCATACTCTTTCCAACCGATTAATGATTCATCGATTAAAAGTTCATGGGTAGGGGAGCTTTCAAGACCTTTAACACAGATTTCTTCAAATTCTTCAGGGTTATAAGCAATACCACCACCTGTACCACCCATAGTAAATGATGGTCTAATAATACATGGGAAACCTACAACTTTTTGAACTTCCCAAGCTTCTGCAAGAGAGTGAGCAATGCCAGAACGTGGACACTCAAGGCCAATTTTTTTCATGGCAGCATCAAAACGTTCTCGATTTTCTGCCTTATCGATAGTATCAGCATTAGCACCAATCATTTGTACTTGATATTTCTCAAGTACGCCATTGCGCTCTAGATCTAAAGCACAATTTAATGCTGTTTGACCACCCATAGTTGGTAACACTGCATCAGGGCGCTCTTTTTCAATAATTTTTTCGACAACTTTCCAATGAATTGGCTCAATATAAGTAGCATCAGCAATATCAGGATCGGTCATGATAGTTGCTGGATTTGAGTTTACTAAGATAACTCTATAGCCTTCTTCTTTTAACGCGCGACATGCTTGTGTACCTGAATAATCAAATTCACAAGCTTGACCTATAACAATAGGACCTGCACCTAAAATAAGAATGCTTTTAATATCAGTACGCTTTGGCATTGTATCTCCTAGGCCTTTTTGTATTCACGCATAAGATCAATAAAATGGTCAAATAATCCACTAGGATCATGAGGACCTGGACTTGCTTCAGGATGTCCTTGGAATGAAAAAGCAGGTACATCTGTTCTTTCAATACCTTGTAAAGAACCATCAAACAAAGAAATATGTGTTGTTCTTACATTATCTGGTAAAGTTTTTTCATCTACAGCAAAACCATGATTTTGTGAGGTAATTAATACTTTATCATTCTGAATATCACGTACAGGATGGTTAGCACCATGGTGACCAAACTTCATTTTAATAGTTTTAGCACCTGAGGCTAATGCTAATAATTGATGTCCTAAACAGATACCAAAAATAGGTACTTTAGCTGCAATAATTTCTTTTATGGCTTCAATAGCATAGGTACAAGGTTCTGGATCACCTGGACCATTTGATAAAAATATGCCATCTGGATTTAAAGCTAGAACATCACTTGCTTTAGTTTGTGCTGGCACTACTGTAATGTGACAGCCGCGTGAGGCTAACATTCTTAGAATGTTGCGTTTAATGCCAAAATCATAAGCTACTACATTAAATAAAGGACGCTCTAATGTTTTATAACCTAAGCCAAGCTGCCATTCACATTGAACCCAAGGGTAGCTTTCTTTAGTACTTACTTCTTTTGCCAAATCCATTCCCTTTAAACCAGGAAATTGTTTAGCTAATTGTACAGCTTGCTCAGCACTGATATTTGGATCAGTGGTTAAACAACCATTTTGAGCACCTTTTTCACGTAAAATACGTGTTAGCATTCTAGTGTCAATACCAGCAATACCTGGTTTTTGGTATTTTAAAAGGTAGTCACTAAGAGTTGAATTAGATCTGAAATTTGATGCAACTATAGATAAATCTTTAATAATTAAACCTTGAGCGCAAATTTTTGCAGCTTCAAAATCTTCATGGTTTGTACCATAGTTGCCAATGTGAGGATAAGTTAAAGTAACGATTTGTCCAGTATATGAAGGATCTGTTAAGATCTCTTGATAACCTGTCATTGAAGTATTAAAAACGATTTCGCCGATTTCTGTTGCTCGAGCACCAAAAGCTTTGCCTTTAAATACAGTGCCGTCAGCGAGCGCAAGGATTGCGGTGTTTACCACAAATACCTCCTAAAATTGATTTTAAGCTGAATACACAGACTTAAATTCAACCAAAATTTAGGAAAATTTTGATACAGCTTTAAGTCTGATGTATTTTATCCTAATCTCATAAATTTTCAAGTTAAATAAAAAAAACTTTGAGGTTTAAATTTAATTAACTTCAATATTGATTATCACAATTTAATTAAATTCTGATTAAATACCTTGTAAAAATTTTTTTTATTTTTATATTGGGTGTTATTTAAAATACAGCTTTTTGGTCTTTAATTTGTATGTTTTAATTTAAATATTTTTAGTAAAAAATAAGATCTATATCACAAAAAATTAGCACTAAAAAAGTGAAAAATAAGTTCAATTTTAGATCAAGTAGTCTTTTTCTAAAATGTGAACTACATATAACTTATTGAAAATAATTATAAATAAAATTAAAAAAGTCTTTGTCAACAGTTGCAACTAAATATTTTTTTCAATAAACTAAAACTAGCAACAAGATGGCTAATTTTTTTAGCTATTTTTTAGTTTTTTAGTTTTTACTTTTAGTTTAAGGAAAAAGGTGCAAACTATGGGAACAAGAAAAGAACATGACTTTATAGGTGAATTATCAATTCCTGATGATGTTTACTATGGAGTTCAAACCTATAGAGCTATTGATAACTTCCATTTTACTGGTAGAAAATTAAAAGATTATCCATTCTTTATCAAAGCATTTGCACAAATTAAAAAAGCAGCAGCTCTTGCTAACAAGCAAGTTGGTGTTTTAGATGCTGATAAAGCTGATGCTTTAGCTAAAGCTTGTGATAGATTAATTGCAGGTGAATTTTTAGATCAGTTTGTTGTAGATATGGTTCAAGGCGGTGCTGGCACTTCTACTAATATGAATGTCAATGAAGTCTTAACTAATATTGCACTTGAAAGTATGGGGCATGCTAAGGGTGAATATCAATATTTACATCCAAATGATCATACCAATTTAGGTCAATCCACTAACGATACTTACCCAAGCTCAATTAAAGTAGCAACTTATGCTAAATTAACTGATGTATTAAAAGCTTTAGCAGAGTTAAAAGCAGAGCTTGAGAAAAAGGCAGTTGCTTTTAAAGATATTATCAAGATGGGCAGAACAGAGCTTGAGGATGCTGTTCCTACTACTTTAGGTAATACTTTCCATGCTTTTGCAAGCTATGTACAAGCTGATATTGATCGTTTAACTTATGCAAGAGAGCTGATGACTCATTTAAATATGGGTGCAACAGCTATTGGTACTGGTATTAACTGTCATGCCGATTTTAAATTTGTAGTTGAGCAAAAATTACAAGAAATTACTGGCGTAGATTTCAAGCCTGCTGAGGACTTTATTGCTGCAACTCAAGATACTGCTGATTTTGTTTTTGTTTCAGGTGCTTTGAAGACTGCAGCTGTTAGAATTTCAAAGATTGCTAATGACTTGCGTTTAATGAATTCAGGTCCTCGTTGCGGTTTAGCTGAAATTAACTTACCTAAGATGCAACCAGGTAGCTCAATTATGCCAGGTAAGGTAAATCCTGTAATATGTGAGTCTGTTGGTGAAGCTTGCTATGAAGTTATGGGTAATGATCTAACTATTACTTTATGCTCAGAGCGCGGTGAGTTTGAATTAAACGCTTTTGAGCCAGGCATTGCTTATGCTCTATTTAACTCATTGTGCATTTTTGAAAATGCAGTATTAACCTTATCTTCAAAAGCTATTAAAGATTTGACAGCTAATGAAGATAGTTGCAAGAAGTTAGTTTTAAATTCTGTAGGTATTGTAACTGCCTTTAATCCTATCTTAGGCTATGAAAAATCAGCAAGTATTGCAAAGGAGGCTTTACAAACTGGTAAATCAGTAGCTGAAATTTGTTTAGAGCGTGGTTATTTATCAAAAGAGCAAATCGATGAGATCTTAGATCCTAAGAATATGCTTAATCCACATATGCAAGCAAAGAAGTAATCGCTATTTAGGTGATTATCGTTAGGTTTAAGTAGGGAGGGTTTGTCTATGGACATAATGTTTATTCTCCAAGTGATAGTATTGCTAGGTTCCATCTTCATAGGTATTAGATTAGGTGGTATAGCTATTGGTTACGCTGGTGGTATAGGCGTTATTGTCCTAGGTTTGTGCTTGGGTATGAGCCCAGGTGCAATACCTTGGGATGTAATCTTAATTATTATGGCAGTAATTGCAGCTATTTCTGCAATGCAGCTTGCTGGTGGTCTTGATTACTTAGTTAAGATAGCAGAGACTATTTTGCGTTCAAATCCTAAGTATATTAACTATCTAGCTCCAACTGTTACTTACTTTTTAACTATTTTAGCAGGTACTGGTCACACAGCTTTTTCAATGTTACCTGTAATTGTTGAAGTAGCTAAGGGACAAAATATTAAACCATCAGTTCCTTTATCTATAGCTGTGGTTTCATCTCAGATTGCTATTACTGCAAGTCCTGTAAGTGCTGCTGTAGTATATATGACTGGTGTGCTTGAGCCATTAGGTTGGAGTTACCCATTATTATTAGCTATTTGGATTCCAACTACCTTTATTGGTTGTATGATCACTGCTTTTATTATGACTAAGTTTAGCAACTTAGACTTAAGCAAAGATCCTATTTACCAACAACGTCTAGCTCAAGGTTTAGTAGAAGCTCCAAAAGCACAATCTAATGTAGAATTAAAAAGTGGTGCAAAGCTTTCTGTTTTAATTTTCTTAATAGGTGTACTCTTTGTTGTTCTATATGCTACTGCTATTTCAAAGATAGGTGGTGAGCCTGTTTTAATTGAGAATGTAATTGTAGGTCGTGATGCTGCCATAATGAGTATTATGCTTACAGTAGCTACCTTTATTGTGATTTTCTGTAAGATAGAACCTGGTAAGATACCAGATACTAGTGTCTTTAAATCAGGTATGGTAGCTTGCGTATGTGTACTTGGTGTAGCATGGCTAGGTAATACTTTTGTGGGTGGTTATACTGAGCAAATTGGTGATTTATCATCAACATTAATTAGAAATGCTCCATTCTTATTAGCTGTAGCTTATTTCTTTGCAAGTACTTTACTATACTCACAAGCTGCAACAGCAAAAGCTATTACTCCTGTAGTAGTTGCTGCTTTAGGAATCAGTGCTGCTGATCCTAGCAACTCTTATATGATTGTAGCTTCATTTGCAGCAGTTTCAGCTTTATTCGTGTTACCAACTTATCCAACATTGTTAGGTGCAGTACAAATGGATGATACTGGTTCTACAAGAATTGGTAAGTATATTTTTAATCACGCATTTTTGATCCCAGGTATTTTAGCTATTTTCTTTAGTGTTGCCCTAGGATTTCTAGTAGCACCTATGTTTGCATAAATTGTAAGCATACTTAAACTAAAAGCCTAGAGCTTTATGCTCTAGGCTTTTTTTGTGTTTACTCTTTTACAGTATTAAAGCTACTGTTATAAAAATCTACAATTTTATCAAAAGGAATTTTATCTTTATTATCATAAAGGTCAGTGTGATTTGCCCCTTCTACAATAAGTAATTTTTTATTATCACCTTTTAAAAGTTTATATGCATCTTGAGAAAAATATAATGAGTGAGCTTTAGAACCATGTATCATTAAAACAGGATTTACAATTTCATCAGCAAAATTAAGAATTTTATCATTAATTAAAGATAAACTATTTGTTATTGTCCAACCTTGATTTGAGCCTAAAGAGCGCTCATGATAGCCTCTTTTAGTTTTATAATAATCAAAGTAGTCTTTCACAAATTGTGGTGTATTTTCATCTACTTTATCAGGTAATCCTGCTTGTAATGTATATGTACCATTTTTATAATCTTGTGTTCTTTGATTGTTTAAATCTTGTTTTATCTTATATCGTTGTTGGGCATTTATTGTATCATTATAACCAAAAGCACTAACTCTTGTCATATCGTACATAGTACTAGTAACTGTTGCTTTTATACGTGTATCAATAGAAGCTGCGTTTAAAGCAAAGCCACCAAAACCACAAATACCTAAAATGCCTACTTTATTTGCATCAACATCATCTCTAGTTAATAAATAGTCAATAGCAGCACTAAAATCATCTGTATTAATATCAGGTGAAGATACATAGCGAGGAGTACCAGAGCTTTCGCCTGTGAAAGAAGGATCAAAAGCTAAAGTAATGAAGCCTTTTTGAGCTAATGTATGTGCATAAAAGCCAGAAGCTTGTTCTTTAACTGCACCATAAGGTCCACTTATTGCGATAGCTGCCATTTTACCTTTTGCATTTTTAGGTATATAAAGATCACCTACTAAGGTAATACCAAATCTATTATGAAATAAAACTTTTTGATGACTAACATTGGAACTTAATGAAAAAGTTTTATCCCATTTATCAGTAACTTGAACTTGTGTCATAGTAAAAGCCTCTTGTGTTTGAGCAAAGCAATAGTTATACATTACAGATAGAGTTAATACTGTAGCTGTAAGTAAACTTTTAGATTTAGATCTTAGCATGATATAACCTCATAATTTAATTTATAGCTAATGTTTAAGATTATTGTAAACTCTAGCTTTAATATAGAAAAATACTATTTAAATATTGTATGATATAGAAAAAATCTATATGAGAGTTTAAATATGTTAGATACTAAAGAACTTAAATATTTTGTTACTGTAGCTGATCATGGATCTATTACAAAAGCAGCTAATATTTTGCATTTAACTCAGCCTACTATTACTCGTACTATACAAAACTTAGAAGATAGATTAGGTTTTATGCTTTTTAAACGTAAAAGTCATAGTTTACAAATTACTCAACAAGGATTGTTATTCAAGCAAAGAGCTCAAGAAATTTTGGATTTAGTTGCTAAAACCGAGCATGAGTTTATTTTATCTAATAAAAATATTGTAGGTACAGTTAGTATAGGTTGTGCTGAAACTGTAGCATTTAACTATATTTCTCATGCTATGAAAAATATATTGCAAAAAGGGTACAAAATTGATTTTAATATTGTGAGCAATAATGCTCAAGATGTAATTAATAAACTAGAAGCAGGTCTTGTGGATTTTGGTCTTATTATTGATCCTATAGGACTTAATCGCTTTTGTTATCTTGAGTTTGATTATACTGATAAATGGTGTGTTTTATTACATAAACAAGATAAATTAAGTAATAAAAGTTTTATTACTAAAGAAGATTTATTAGATTCAAAATTAATAGTTTCCAAACAATTATTAGATACTCTTGAACCAAATCATAGTTTTGCTTGGTTATTAGAACCAAACTACCGTAATAATATAGTAGCAACCTATAATCTTTTATTTAATGCCATTTTTTTAGCCGAGCAAAATATAGCTAAAGTTTTATGTCTTGATAATATAGTTAGTACTAAGGATCATATAAATTTAGTGTCTATACCATATAAGCCTATAGTTAAAGCTAAGTTATATTTAATTTATAAAAAAGAGCATATTTTATTAAATGCACAACGTTTATTTCTAGAGACAATAAGCAAGTTGATTAATGAAGATAATATTTGCAATGAGTGTGATAATAGATAATGTTTAATTAATAATATAAGGTCAAATGACCTTATATTATTAAAATTAAAGTATTTTAGAACTCAGCGTTGTTTGGTGTTCTTGGGAATGGAATAGCATCTCTAATATTACCAACACCTGTAACATAGGCAATTAAACGCTCAAATCCTAAGCCAAAACCAGAATGTGGTACTGAGCCATATCTGCGTAAGTCACGATACCACCAGTAAGCATCTTTATTTAAACCAACTTCTTCAATACGCTTATCTAAAAGCTCAAGACGCTCTTCACGTTGAGAACCGCCAATAATTTCACCAATACCAGGTGCTAAAACATCCATAGCTGCTACAGTTTTGCCATCATCATTTTGACGCATATAGAAAGCTTTAATATCTTTTGGATAATTTTTAACTACTACTGGTGATTTAAAATGTTCTTCTGCAAGATATCTTTCATGTTCAGATTGAAGATCAATACCCCACTTGACAGGATATTCAAACTTTTTATCGCATTTTAATAAAATTTCAATAGCATCAGTATAATCAACTTGAGCAAAGTCAGAGTTGATAAAATCATTTAAACGCTTGATAGCATCTTTATCTACACGCTCTTCAATAAAAAGCATATCATCATATCTTTGCTCTAAGACTTTTTTAAAGACATACTTTAGCATTTGCTCAGCAACAGCAGCACAGCCATTAAGATCTGTAAAAGCCATTTCAGGTTCTACCATCCAAAACTCTGCTAAATGTCTTGTAGTATTTGAATCTTCAGCTCTAAAAGTTGGTCCAAAGGTGTAAACTTTACTAAAGGCACAAGCATAAGTTTCAACATTTAGCTGACCTGATACAGTTAGGTAGGCATGTTTACCAAAGAAATCTTGTTGGAAATCTACATTGCCTTTATCATCTTTTGGTAACTTATTTAAATCAAAATTAGTTACAGTAAACATCTCTCCTGCGCCTTCACAGTCAGAAGCTGTAATAATAGGCGTAGCGACCCACATAAAGCCATTTTCTTGGAAAAATGAGTGTATAGCATAAGCTAGAGTATTTCTAATACGCATTACTGCACCCATTAGATTAGTACGAGGGCGTAAGTGGGCATATTCTCTTAAATATTCAACACTGTGACGTTTAGCACTCATAGGATAGGTATCAGGATCTTCAACAAAACCTAGTACATTAACCTTACTTGCTTGTACTTCATAGTCTTGACCTTTACCTTCTGATTTAACTAATTTACCTTCAACAACTACAGAGCATGAGGTGGTTAGCTTTAAAACTTCATTTTGATAATTATCAAGATTTGATGGCACAATTACTTGTAAATTATTAAAACAAGATCCATCATTTAATGCTAAAAATGAAAAACCAGCTTTAGAATCACGACGTGTTCTAACCCAAGCTGCTACAGTAATTACACTATCTAATGCAGCTTTGCCCTCAAGGACTTCTTTTACTCTATATAGAGTCATTTTGTCTCCTAACAATTATCAATTAGATTTTTAAGCTTTCTTTAACTAAACGACCATAGCTGCTTTTTATAGTAAGCATGCCACGTACTTTATTGTTTTTACCAACAATTAGAGCAGGTACTATGTCTGTATTGTGTTCTTTTAAATAATCTTTAAGCTCTTGTGCTATTTTTTCACCTGCAAAGCGAGATTCTATAATAATATCTTGATTATTATAATCAACCTTGGCACGCACTATAGTAATACCACGCACAGCCTCAATTTCAAGTACACTAGCTTGAGTTTTAGTACCATTTTTTATTAAATTTTTAACTCTAGCTGCAATAAAAAAACTTTTAGCTGCCATAATAAAAAATATTATAGCCATTACATATTGGAAGTATGGTTCTTCATCAATATTTAATTTGAGATTTTGAGCTTTAGTAAATAAAGCTAAAGATAAAGCAATTAGCATGATTAAAGTATAAATCACACCAAAAATATTTTGCATAATAGCTACACGAGGCTCAAAAGATTGATTATTACTCATAGCTTACAAAGCCCTCATATGAGACTGCAGGATTAAAGCTATTAGCTTCATCTCCATCAAAAAATACTAAAGTTAAAGCACAAGATACTTGTGTTACTAATAGTGGATTATGTACTAAAACCTGATTTGCATTAGCTGATAATGCATTAGCAGGTATAAATATATTTAATTTTACATCTTTTAAATTATCTATATTTTTATCTTCAAAAGTATATAAATAATTAGAAGCAAGTTTATTGTTCATAAAAATATTGCTTTTTACAGCCTCAAGTTTAAGAGGACGTGTTGATCTGTGATATATTGTTAGATCAATGTTGAAACCTGCTACATTGTCTTTTTGTGCTAAAGAGATCTTATCTATACTAAGTTTTGGCTTAGAAGCATAATCAGGTACTGAGCTGCAAGCACTTAAAAGTGCAGCTAAGATAAAAAAGATAAAAGAAGCAATTATATTTTTCATGTATGACCTTATGTTAAAAAACGAGATATCTGACGATTTTATCATAAATAGCATTTTAAGTTGTAAATTTGTCTGATAAATACTTAAAAGCTTTTAATTTAATAGTGAGGTGGTCTTGTATCTTCTTGAGGTAAACACACTGCATCCTGTGGTTTTACAAGACCTTTTAATACATAAATTTGATGTTCAAGTTCATCTATTTTTGAGTAAAGATTATGTATATGAGTATAAGATTCATCTAACTGTGCCTCAAGATAGGCAATTTTTTCTTGCATTTTAAAAATATCTGCTTGATTCATAATAATCCTGAATTATTAAAGTTTCTTAGCTTCAAATCAAATTTATAATTTTGCAAATTTTAACATTATAAGCTATGCTTTTAAACCTATTATGTACAAAACCTCAATACATTAGTAGTAAGGAGAGGTCTTTTTTTGCATTAAGAGGTAAATATGACAGAGCTTGTAGATATTATAGATGATTTAGATAATGTAATAGATGCAGTACCACGTCCACAAATGAGAGCTTTAAAATTGCCTCATCGTAGCACTTATGTAGCTTATTTAAATTCTGAAAATAAATTTTTAATTGAAATTAGAACATTAACTAAAGATTATGCTCCAGGTAAATTTGATGCTTGTATAGGTGGTGTTGTTGCTCATAAGGAAGATCCTTGTGATGGAGCAAAACGTGAGTTATTTGAAGAGGTTGGTATCAAAGATAAAGATGTAGAATATTTTGAGTTAGGTAAGATGTATGTCAAATTACCGCATTCATTTTTTTATGCATATATGTCTTTAGCTAAGGGGACTAATATTAGTATTAGGCAAGCAAGTGAGGTAAGTGGCATTATGTATTTAGATTATGACAATATTATGGCTCTTGAGCACAATTTTACTAGTGATTCAATCTTAGTATTAAAAGAAATTGTTTCAAGAGCCAAAGCAAAAGGCTTACTATAACCAGCCTTTTTTCTTAAAGAAGAAATAAGTTACACTTGCAGATAAGATCATAAGTAAAATAGATAACGGATATCCATAAACCCAATCAAGCTCTGGCATATGGGAAAAGTTCATACCATAAACAGATGCAATCCAAGTAGGTGGCATGAAGACTACAGCAGCCACAGAGAAAATTTTAATGATCTTATTCTGTTTATGATTAGTGTAGCCCATAGATGCTTCTAGCTGAAAGTTAATTTTATTTGCTATAAATTGAGTGTGTGGCAAAATGGACTCAATATCATTTAAAACTTCATCAATAGAGCGATTTTGTCTATCATCTAAAGTTGTTTCAAAGGTTTTCTTTACAAAACGTAAAGCACGTCTTGTATCATATAAAGCCTGTAGAATTTGACCATTTAACTCTTCTTGACGTACCAATTCTTTTAATGTTTCATCAAGATCATCGTCACTAATAATTTGATCGGCAGTTTCATCAAGAGTGGTATAAGCATCCTCAATAAGATCAGATAATTGATCAACTTTTAAGTCTTGTAATAATAATAATATATCAAGTGCTGATCTGATATCTGCTTTATCATGTCTTATATAGTTACGTAATAATCTTACAATAGATACATCATCTTCACGAAATGATATAAGTAGATTTTTACGCATAGTAAAGGACATATTTACACCACGTGTATCATTAGCAAGACGCTGTGGAAATAATGATAAAATATGTACGCCATCAGGACCAACTCTAAAACGTGATGATGATTCAATATCATCCATTTCATCTTCTTCTGGCACATCTTCGACAAAAAGTCTTTCAAGCCAAGTTCTTTCTTCATCATCAGGTTGCAGTACATCTAGCCAAATTACATCGGCAGGTAGGGCGTCATTAGGTTTTAAGGATACTAGCTTTAAATTATCATCATTTAAAAGGCAAGCACTAATCATGATAACCTCCGTTAGACAAGCTAAAAGCTTGCTTTTATCTTCTGTGTTGCTAACAACAGACGTAACTTCGGCGGTAATTCCACCATAGAATATTTTGCTGTTAAGCTTAGTATTATAATTTACAAAAATATATTTTCCACTAAAAAGTAATTAGTCTCAACCTTAGGGAATCTTTTGTATAAGAAGAGGGGAGAAAAAAGAGTTCTTGGCTCCTCCTACTGGACTTGAACCAGCGACATACGGATTAACAGTCCGCCGTTCTACCGACTGAACTAAGGAGGAACTCAAAGAATTTGCTTACATGTTTTTCTTGGCTCCTCCTACTGGACTTGAACCAGCGACATACGGATTAACAGTCCGCCGTTCTACCGACTGAACTAAGGA
>CALXNP010000006.1 GCA_944389785.1 uncultured Anaerobiospirillum sp. | reverse complement strand
AAAACAACACATGTAATAACAGCATTTAATAGAGGGTTTTCATATGTTAATATTTCTTAAGATCCTGGGCATGATTTAAAAAACAATCTCTACAATTATTTAAAACAAATTCTTTATTCTCTGCGCTAATTTTACTAACCTTAGCTTTTGCTTTTTCTATATACGGAACTGTAAATGCTTATACTGTACCTGAAGTATTTACTTACAAAATAAAATTAGATAAAACAGATGCTCTAAAAGGTTATAAAATTGCACTACTTGCTGATATTCATGTATCTAAACAAAGCTCTATTGAAACTACACGTCAAATTGTAACTAGGGTTAATCAACAACAAGCTGATCTTATTTTAATTGCAGGTGATATTGTTGATGGCAGTGTAGCTCAAAGAGGTGAACATGCTAAAGAGCTTTTTAATTTAAAAGCAAATGATGGTGTATATTATGTACCTGGCAATCATGAGTTTTATTCAGGCTATACACAGTGGCAAAAGTTTTTTACCAAGCATTTTAAAGAGTTATACAATAGCAGCACTAAAATTGTAGATAAAAATGGCAATACTTTATTTAACTTAGCTGGAATTACAGATAAAAATGCTCCTCGTTTTGGTTTTAAAGGTGTTAATATCAATCAGGCTTTAGCTAATATTGATACCAATTATGCTACTATTATGCTCTCACATCAGCCAATTGAGGCTAGAGCTATAGACTCAAGCAATAAAGTTGATTTAATTCTGTCTGGACATACTCATGGAGGTATGATCAAAGGTTTTGATCAAATTGTTGCTAGTGCCAATGATGGTTTTGTTTCTGGACTATATCAATTAACTAAAGCTAAACTTATTGTATCTAACGGCACTATGTTGTGGATGGGCATTCCATTGCGTCTATTTGTACCATCACAAATAGTAATTATTGAATTTGTTTAACTAAAAAGGCAGAATTTTATATCTGCCTTTTTATATATTTAGTTTAAAATTTATCTTCTTTTAAGACTACCTATACCATAGGCATTGCGTGCTTTTAATGAAGCTATAGGCCTGCCATTTTGTGGCTTTTTATTTACCACACTAGCATCTATAACCACTTCATCACTAGCTTTTGTCTGCATTCTTGATGGTTTTCTTTCTTTTTTCTTACCATGTACTGCATAAAGCATCTCTACCTCATAACGTGGCATCGATGTCTTTTCTACCACTTCATCTACAGATAAACCTTGTTTAATCAAATAAGTGGCATCCATAGTAGAATGGTTTTCGGGTATACTTTGCAAAATAGACTTTTTATCAGCTTCAAGTTTAGCAAATAATAATTCAATATCCTTCATTATTTGCTGCTGCTTATCTATAAGCTCTTCTGAACTTTTATTTAAAAAGCGTATAGTTTTATCACTACTTGCAAAATGCCTAGTTAAAGTCTGTAAATTAGACTTAAGCTCATCTAAGGCAGTACCTTGAGTTTCAACAACCAAACGTAAGCTTTCATTTTCTGACTCAAGACGTATGATGCGTCTTGAGTTTAATAAAAATGAACTTAAGATCAAAACCAATACAAACAATAGTACAATAGCACTTACTATTATAAGGTTTGTACCTGATAATGATGCTATAAATTGCATTTTAGTCTCTTATAAATTGGCTACTTCTTGCCATTCTTCTGCTGTTAAGAGCTTGTTTAAATCAATCAAGATTAAAAGCTCATCATTGCGATTACATACGCCACAGATAAATTTAGCACTTTCTTCAGTACCAACATTTGGTGTATCATCAATATCAGATGTCTTTAAATCTACAACTTCAGATACAGAATCTACTAAAATACCAATTTGTTGCTTATCTGATTCGATGATCATAATACGAGAATTATCAGTAATAGCAGCAGTTGATAGACCAAAACGCATTCTTGTATCAATAACAGTGACTACATTACCACGTAGATTGATAATACCTAATACATAGGCAGGAGCACCTGGTACAGGAGCAATGTCAGTGTAACGTAAAACTTCACGTACCTGCATTACATTAACACCATAGATCTCCTTATCAAGATTAAAGGTAACCCAGCGTAAAAGCTCATTATTATTATCACTATCTGGGTTATAAATTGAAGCCTTTTCAACATCAGACATAAGAATTTCCTCAATCTTTATTACTGTTTATTACTGTTTATTATAGTAAAAGTTTTGTTAAAACTTTTACTAAAAGTAATCTTATTTTTGTTTTATATGGACATTATACTTGTTTTAACTTATATATTATTTAAGTTTTAGACAAGATTATTGAATATCTTTACTAGATCACAAGTTATAAATATAACTTGAATTTCTAGAAATTAATTATTTAATTACAAGTGAACTACTCATAACTAATTTACCAATTAGAGATGAGTTTCTTGGTGCAATAAAGCAAGTCACCTTGCTAATCTTAACCAATTCTAATACGGTTAAATAACTTATCCGTATCGGTTGGAACACACAACCGCCATCGAAAGTCCCTTTAAGGATATTTTTCGAATTCTTTTCTATGATGCTTATGCTACAGTTGAATATCTATAAAATCAAGATAAATCAACATTATTTTATATTAAACATCAATAAGCTAATTATCTATTCTTTAGCTTGTATGTTTTTATCCTCATTATCAGGATTTTTTTGATTAAATAAAGCAATTAAAGCATCAACATGTAATAAAGCACATTTATCATCTTTTACAATACCTGCTAAATATGGTCTATTACCTGCGTTAACTCTCCATTTAACCTGCTCTTTAGTTAAAGTGCGATTACCCTCTAACACATCACAACCTAAAGACCAATTACTTTGACCTAATTTAATGATATAGTCATATTTATCAGGACTTTCACCTACATCTGGCTTTACAAATCTAAAGGTATCTACAATATTAATCTTATTACCTCTAATATCTGTCATACCCATATACCAAGCAGGCTTACCAAAGAGCTTTGAGCTTTTATCATATTGGAAAATTCCACCTAACCAAATCAAAGGTACTGCAAAACGAACACCTTGAACAGTAAAAAATAAAGTTTGGAAACAATCTCCAAGATCAATATTTTGCCAATTTTCCCCTAAAGGTGAATTATCTACAGCTTGAGAACTTTGTGTTTCCTCAACTTTTTGCTCTGTCTTAACAATAACCTGCTCTTTTTGCTCAGTCTTTTGCTCTACCACAGCTTGTGTTTTTTGTGGCTTAGCCTCAGCTTGAGCTATAGCACTTGCAAGTTGAGCTTGTTTTTGCAATAAAGATAATTGAGGTTTAGCTTCAGTTACAACACTAGTAACAGTAGTCTGCTCTTCTTTAACCTCTGCAGTATCAATAGCCTGTAATAAACTCTCAAGTGACTTACCCTTAGCATATGGTATTTCAGCTTTAACCTTAACTTCACTTTGTGTCTGCAACTTAGGTTGTAATTCATAATTATCCTGCTTAGGTATATTATCAACTTGAGCATAAACCATCTGAGGTTCTTGTGTTTGAGTCTGCACTTGAGCTGTTGCAGACACACTAGCTACAGTATTAACTGTTTGTTGTTGTGGCTCATCATCAATCAAATACTCATCAGTTGAGAGCATTTGCTTAAAATAAGCTAATAAATCCTCTTCTTCTCTATCTTGATGACGACGTGACATTAATCAGCTCCTTTTGTTGTATTTAAACTGACCATGTCAGCAACACTCTTAGCTACTATATCAGCTTTATTCAAGCTTACATCTTCAGACACAACCTCATCTTCATCATCATTAGATAAAATAGAAGCACTTGCTGGTGTAACTAAATGTGGATGCTTATCTAATTCATATGCTATAAGTTTAGTAAAAAGCTCTCTATATGCTAATGAGCCACGTGAAAAAGCATCCATAATAGGTAGTGGTACACGCCTTGCACTTGACTCTCTAAACTTGGTATCTATAGGAATGCAGCTTTTCCATACCCTATTTTGATAATTCTCATATAATATATCTAAACTTTTAACTGATGCTTTAGTTCTCTTATCAAACATTGTAGGTATGATAGTATAATCAATACCTTCATCATTATCTACTTGATTCATAATCTTAAAAGTACGTATCATACCCTCAAGACCTTTTAAAGCTAAAAATTCAGTTTGTGTTGGAACTAATACTAAAGTTGAAGCAAATAAAGCATTCACCATCAAAGCACCTAAAACAGGCGGACAATCGATAATGACAATATCATAACAATCTTCAATAAGCTTTAAAGCATTAGCTAAAATACGCCCCACACCTACTCGTCCTGATAGTTTTCTATCAATAGTAGCTAAAGTCATAGAGGAGGCTATTAGATCAAGTCCCTGAAAGTTAGTTCTTGTAATAGCATTTAACACAAAATCTCTATCTAAGTTAGGTGTGGCATATAGTTCATAAAGATTATGCTCTAAATTAACATCTTCAAAGCCCAAATAACTTGTAAGTGATGCATGTGGATCAGTATCAATAACTAATACTCTCAAATGCTCTTTTTGCATCCAGCCTGCTAAAGAGGCTACAGTAGTTGTTTTACCTACGCCTCCTTTTTGGCTAGCAACAGACCAAACTAACAAACTAAACCCCTTTTTTATAAATTAAAATCAACACTACCATCAGCATTACGCTTTAACTCAAGCTCATTTGAACCTGCTTTAATTTGAGTTGGAGTTAAGATAGCATCTGTACCATCACCCTCAACCACTTCAAGAGGATTTGGTGAAATTGCGTAACGAGAAATAGCAATCACTACACGTCTGTTTTGAGCTTGACCAGCCTTAGTTGAATTTGAGTAAAATGGAGAGTATTGACCATAGCCCTCAATAGCCAAACGTGTAGGATCAACACCATTTTTAACTAAAAGCTCTAACACAGAAGTAGCACGTGCTGCTGATAAGTCCCAAGTATTTTTATAAATACCATTAGGAATAAATTGATTATCAGTATAACCTCTTACTCTTACATAATTGTTAATTTTAGCAATAGCTCGACCTATTTGCTCAATTACAGGCTTAGCATTGCTTAAAACAGATGATGAACCCTGAGCAAAAAGCAAAGATGAGTTAACATGAATTGTAAGCCATCTTGGATCTTCATCTACAGCAATATCATTTTGTAAGCCAGTATCTGTAATACTTTCTGATATTGACTTTTTAATACTATCAAATGGACTGCCTTGAATGCCCTCACCTGTTGTATCTACTTGGGCAGGACCTTGAGCACCATCATTTATAGTTTCAGGATTTTGACCTTGATTATTGCCACCATCACCTACAGCATTATCTTTGTAGGCTTGAGTATCATAATTTTTAACTTGATTGCCTTGAGTTGGGTTTTCAACCTCACTTTCTAGCATATTGCCTTCAACACTGTTGATATCATCAGTGTTTTCTACCATTTCAGCTACAGTGTCAGTACTTGCATTAATACCAAAGTCCATTACACCACCAGCACCTGAAGCAGGTGAGTTTACTTGCTCACTTGCAGAACTTGCAGCTGAAAATGATTGGCTATTTAAATCCTTAGCAATAGGACCTGGTAGAGTAATAATGCCAGGTACAGATGGAATAAAACCAATTTCAGTAAAAGCTTGTACTACACCTCTTACTAAAACTGTAGACTCAGATTGCTTTGTCATAGCAAATGAATATAGCACAACGAACACAGCAAAAATCAAGGTCATAAAATCAGAATATGACACAAGCCAGCGTTCTAGGTTTTCGTGACCTTTAGGAGCTTTTTTCATAATCTATACCTGCCTTTTTATTACTATTCAGGACTCTTGCCTGTAAATAATGATACACGACGCTTTAACATCATTGTATGCTCACCTGCAGCAATTGAAACTAAAGCTTCTAATGTCATATATTTATACATAGCCATTTGACTGTTAATAGCTCTAATTCTATTTGAAGCAGGAATAGCAATTAAGTTTGCTAAAACCAGACCATAAATTGTTGCCACGAAAGCCACAGCAATAGCAGGACCAAGTAAGTCAGGTTTATCTAGCAATGACATAGCATGAATCAAACCAAGCACCGCACCAATAATACCCATAGTAGGAGAATAACCACCTAAAGACTCAAAGTATTTAGCATTTACCTCAAGTTTAGCTTGCTCAATATCAATAGCATTTTCTAATAATAAAGATAATGTTTGCTTGTCTACACCGTCTACTATCATTAAGATACCAGTTCTGGTGTATTCATCATTAGCACTACCAATAGAACTTTCTAAAGCTAATAAGCCTTGTTGTCTTGCTGTAGTTGAAATACCTGTCAAGAACTCAGCTTGTGATACAAGATTTAAGCGTGGAGGTACAATAATCCACAAAAAAGACTTTGCTGCACCTAAAATATCAGAAATAGAAAATTGCACTAAAGTACAGCAAACTGTTGTACCTACTACAATAATAAACGCAGGCAAATTAATCAAAGCTGTAGGGTGAGTACCCTCAAGCACCATGGTAAGGATAATACAGCCAATACCTAAAAACACACCAAGTAAATTCATACTTTGAGCTCCTTATTTTAATTCTTCTGTAATGCAAGAAGCGATTTGATCTATTGGTAATATTTGGTCTGCTATACCTGCATTCACAACGGCCTGTGGCATGCCATATACAACACAAGTATCTTCATTTTGAGCAAAAATTACAGCACCATTACGTTTTAACATACGGCAGCCCTCACAGCCATCAGAGCCCATACCTGTTAAAATAATAGCTAAAACTCTACCACCATAAATTTGAGCAATAGAAGCAAAACTAACATCAACACAAGGATGATAAACTAATCTATTATCTCCTTTGATCACTCTAGCTTTAGTCTTACCACCTACTTTTTCAAAGATAAGCTGCATACCACCAGGAGCAATATAACAAGTACCTGGTTCTAAAACATCACCGTCTTGAATTTCTACAACCTTATTTTGAGACATATTATTAAGTCTAGCTGCAAAGGTTGTAGTAAAAGCAGCAGGCATGTGCTGAATTACTACTAAAGGCACTTTTAATGGAGGTAGCTTAGGAATAACACCTTGTAAAGCAATAGGACCACCAGTTGAACTACCTATTACTACAATATCATGCACCTTACCTGAGCGTCTGTATACTGTAGTTTCATTTTTATGATCGCCAAAAGTAAAATTCATTGCAGCTGCAGGACGACCTCTATCTACAGAACCAAGTAAATCATTGATCCTATCTAAAGCTTTTTGAGCAGAACTTGAAGTTACACTTGAGCCACTATAACTTGATGTAGATTTTACTGCACTTGAGCCTGTAGCAAAACTAGAACGAGGACTTGCTGTTGTAGTTGTTGTTCTAGTAGTTGAAGTAAAACGACCACTTGTAGAACTTGTTGTATTTCTTAAACCACTATCAAGACCACGAGAACTACTAAAACTAGAAGAAGTTGATCTTAAACTTGATGTTGTAGTTGTTGTAGTTCTGCTAGAAGCATTATAAACAGCTGCACTATTAGTTGGTGTAGCTGATTTTCTTGTGACTCTTGAGCGAGATACAGCCTTAATACTATTTCTTAGTTCTCTAAAAGCATCTTCTCTTTTATGTGCAATATCATCAAAATTTTTGAGCATAAAATCAACAGCACCAGCTTCTAAAGCCTTAAATGTTGAATTTGCTCCTTCATAAGTTAATGATGAGAACATTAAAATAGGTGTAGGGCACTCTTGCATAATTTGCTTAACTGCAGTTATGCCATCCATAACGGGCATTTCTACGTCCATAGTAATAACATCAGGTCGTAGTTTCTTAGTAAGCTCAACACCCTCTTTACCATCCTTAGCCTCACCAACAACCTCGAGGTCTAAGTCACCTTTTATAATTTCATTCAACCTTTTTCTAAAAAAGGTTGAATCATCCACTATTAATACCTTTATCGCCATAGCTTAACCTAAAAACGATTTATACTCTTATGTGCATATGTTCTAATTAAACCAGGTATATCTAAAATTAGAGCTATACCACCATCTGATGTTACTGTTGCACCTGCCATACCAGGTGTATGTCTTAAAGCATTATCAAGAGGCTTAATAACAACTTCTTCTTGACCTAAAAGATCATCTACTACAAAACCAACTAACTGATCAGCAGCTACCTGTACTAGTACAATATGTACTTTTTCATCTTTTAGATACTCTTCAATACCTTTATTTTCAAACCATTGCTTTAAGAAGAATAAAGGTACAGCCTTATCACGTATAACAATAGTATTTAAACCATCAACATTACGCATTGCATCTAAGGATAGATAGAAAATTTCAGATACAGAAGTTAGAGGTAATGCAAAGGTTCTATCTGAAATAGAAATCATTAATGTAGGTAAGATTGCTAAGGTTAATGGCACCTTAATTTCAATAGTACTACCTTCACCTAACTTAGATAAAACTCTTACAGAACCGTTAAGTTTTGAAATATTAGTTTTTACTACGTCCATACCAACACCACGGCCTGAAATATCAGTAACCACAGTATTAGTTGAGAAACCTGGTGCAAAAATTAGGTTTAGAGCCTCTTCATCTGAAATACGAGCAGCAGCCTCCTCATCAAGCACTCCCTTTCTAACCGCAACTTGACGCAATTTATTAGGATCCATACCTGCACCATCATCTTTAATAGATAGTAAGATATGATCACCTTGCTGAACTGCTGATAAAATTACGCTACCTAATTCTGGCTTACCTTTTTTAACTCTCTCTTCTGGCAATTCAATACCATGGTCACAACAATTTCTAACCATGTGTACCATAGGATCAGCAAGTGCATCTACTAAGTTCTTATCAAGCTCAGTATCTTCACCCTCCATACGTAAATCGATCTTTTTGCCTAACTTGCGAGCTAAATCACGTACCACACGAGGGAAACGACCAAAAACTTTCTTGATAGGCTGCATACGAGTTTTCATTACAGCACCTTGAAGATCACCTGTAACTACATCAAGATTTGCAATAACTTTACTCATTTCTTGATCTGATCTATGAGCTGCAATACTTAATAAACGATTACGTACTAAAACTAGCTCACCCACCATATTCATGATATCGTCTAGTACCTTAGTATCTACACGTACAGTAGTTTCAACTTCAGATGCAGCAGGAGTTGTAGTTGCTTTAGATGCAGCGTTAGTTTTAGCTGCAGGAGTTGCAGGTGCTGCAGCAGGTGCAGATGGCTTTGCTACAGTGCTAGCTTGTGCCTTAGCAGCAGCTTGTTCTTTAGCAGCAGCAATAGCTTCATTTGCTTTTTTAAACTCATCTTCACTAGCTATCTTTAATTCTTTTGAGGCTGCATTACTATTGGCATCTGCCAGCATCTTATCAAAATCAGCATCTGTCTCATCAGCAACTGAATTTTCTTTACCAGGAGCCTTACCCTTACCATGTAATTGATCTAATAAAACTTCAAACTCTTCTTCTGTGATATTATCACTGCCTGCAGCTTTAGTATCTGCACTAGCAGCGCTTGCACTAGCTTTATCTTTTTCAGAACCAGGAGCCTTGCCTTTACCATGTAACTGATCTAATAAAGCTTCAAACTCATCCTCTGTAATATCATCAATTGAGCGATTTTGATTATCTTTTTTAGTTGCTTGAGGAGCTTCTTCTACAGGTGCAACCATTGATTGTATATCTTGAACCAACTCATTAGGTTGCTCTTGTGTATTACTAGGTGCAGGTGCACTACTTTCTTCTTCTGCACCAACCTTACCATCTGCAATATCATGCAAAATCTGAATTAGTTCAGCAGGAGCAGCTACTAAACTCTCGCGATTCTGCACTGCATTAAACATTGTTCTAATTTCATCATATGCTTGCAAAACAGCATCCATGAGAACTGGGCTCATGCTGATATTGCCATTTCTTAGCATATCGAACACATTTTCAGCAGCATGACAAATATCAACAAGTTCTGTAAGCTCTAAAAAGCCTGCACCGCCTTTTACAGTATGGAAACTTCTGAAAATAGCATTTAATAAATCTTTATTATCTGGTTCTTTTTCAATTTGAACCAATTGCTCATCTAATTTTTCTATAATTTCGCCGGCTTCTACCAGAAAGTCCTGCAGAATTTCCTCATCCATTCTTAAACTCCTTTATTGTTAAAAGCCTAAACTTGCAAGAAGATCATCAACCTCATCTTGAGATGATGCAACAATATTTGCTTCTTTCTGTCTATTAAGAGCAGGACCTTGAGCTTCAATATCCACACTTTGTTGATCGCTGATACCCCCCTCTTCTTCCATTTTCTTAGTTAGAGGAGCAACACGTACCAAGAAAGAAACTAATTTATCTTCAACTTCACCTACTAGACCAATAACTTTTTGCAGCATTTGCCCTGTTAAGTCCTGATAATCTTGTGCCATTAATATTTCTGTTAATTGACTTGACAACTCCATTGCATTCTTTTTTGTAATTAATAACATGTCATCTATGTCATGACATAGCTTCACAAACTCATATCTATCTATATCACCATGCATGAGCTTAGACCACATAGGCATCAGATTTTCAATAGACTTAATCAGCTCATCAGCTTTTGGAGCACAGGCATCAACAGCATCTAAAGTGCGAGTAGCTGCCTTATCTGTCATTTCAATAATATAGCGTAAACGCTCTGAAGCATCAGGCATCTCAACATTCGTAATGGCCTCTAATCTAGGATCGTGCGCAAAATCCCTGATTGCATCATGCAATCCACGAGTTAAAGCTCCAACCTCAAGAAACACATCTTGCTCTGATGCTCTATAAATAGACATTAGCTTTGCATCAGCTTCTTCTTGCATGCCTACTTCTAATAGCTCTACAAGCTCTCTTGCTTCTTCAAGGGTAATCAAAGAATCTTTGCTTGAAATACCATCACTCATGTCAAGTTCCTATTCATTATAATTATTATTAATTATTCACCATCAACACGCTCAAAAATCTTATCAAGCTTTTCTTTTAAAGTAGCAGCTGTAAATGGCTTAACAATATATCCATTCACACCAGCTTTAGCAGCTTCAATAATCTGTTCGCGCTTTGCTTCTGCTGTAACCATTAATACAGGCAATGACTTAAGCTTTGGATTCTTACGAATCTCCTTCAACAAATCAATACCTTGCATAATTGGCATATTCCAATCTGTTACAACAAATTGATAATCACCAGATAGCAGCATTGGCAATGCAGTTGAACCATCATCTGCCTCAAATGTGTTGTTATAGCCAAGATCGCGTAAAAGATTTTTAATAATACGACGCATTGTTGAAAAGTCATCAACAATTAAGATCTTGATATTCTTGTCCAAGATGAGCTCCTTATCGCAGGATATTTAAAAGCTAATATTAAATAACATCAGCTCAACACAAACACAATATACCTAGTTATAGTATAACCTAGATACAACATTAAAGCTATTTTACTAAAAATCTTTTAAAATAGCACAAGTAAATTCAATTAAATTATAGACACATTATAAAATATTCAAGTGTACATTACTTAATAAAATATATATTTTTATTAAGGTTCTATCCACCCTGCAAGCTTTTGTCTCAAATGATCAATAGCTTGAGATGCTATTTGACTTACTCTACCTATAGACAAATCTAAAATAGCAGCAATTTCTCTATAATTTAATTCCTCTGTATAATACAAAGATAAAATTAACTTTTCTTTTTCAGGCAACTCCTCAATAGCTTTAGCTAAAGACTCTTTAAACTTATCTCCAAATAAAGAGTTTAGCGGCTGATTCTCATTGAAGTTATCGCCATCAACAGCATATACATCTTCTGGAACACCTAAGTCTTCTGCATTTACAATTTGAGCTACTGAAGCTTCTGCCTTGAGCTTTTGCAAATTATCTAGCGTAACATCAAGATGTTCTGCTAATTCAGAGTCTTTAGGAGCACGACCTAATTTGCTTGTTAATAACTGAGTTGCATTAACAATATTTCTGCCTGCACTATACACACTATGTGGAGCCCACTCTAGGCTACGCAGGTCATCTATCATTGCTCCTCTAATTCTTAAACTTGCATAAGTGACAAAAGAAGCACCTTGTGACTCATCATAACGAGCTATTGCATCTAGTAATCCTAGCATACCATTTTGAATTAGATCATCTAATTCTACACTAGGAGGTAACCTAGATTTCAAATGTAGTGCAATCCTTTTCACTAATGGAGCATAGGTTTCTATTTTTTCTGCTCTATCATCTCTCATTTGAGATTGATATGCTTTTGCTCCTCTTGCTGTTCCCATGCTTGTTCTTTCTTAATAAAATCTACACGTTTTGTTCTTCTTGCTCTACATTAGTACCATTTGAGTTAATTAAATTTTCAACAAAAAACTCAAGATGTCCTGTCGCAGTATTTGGCACAGGCCATCTTATCATGCTTTTAGCTAATTGTGTAAAAACAATAGACGCAGCACTACGTGGGAATAAAGAAACAACACATGATCTCTTACGTAAAGCTAATTTCATATTAGCATCACTAGGGATACAGCCTACTAATTCTATACTTGCATCTAAAAATCTATTTGTTACAGTTAAAAGTTTAGCAAACATTATCTTGCCCTCTTCTTCACTGTGAACTTGATTAGCTAAAATCTTAAAATGATTTATGCCATAATCTTTAGATAAAATCTTCATTTGTGCATAAGCATCAGCAACTGAAGTTGCCTCATTGCACACAACCATCAATACATCTTGAGCAGCACGACAAAACGATAAAACCATATCAGAAATACCAGCTGCTGTATCTACTATGAAAAAATCAATATCTTCATCTAAACTAGAAAAAGAGCGAATTAAACCTGAGTGTTCAGCAACTGACAGCTCTGCCATTTCTTTCAAACCAGAAGATGCTGGCACTATACGCACACCGTGAGGTCCTGTTTGAATAATATCTTTAAGCTCACACTCGCCTTTTAATACATTACTTAAATTTTTAGAAACCTTAAGACCTAACATAACATCAATATTAGCAAGTCCTAAGTCTGCATCAAAAACCATAGCCTTTTTACCAAGCATACACAAGGCTACAGCTATATTTAATGAAACGCTAGACTTGCCCACGCCACCTTTACCGCCAGTAACTGTGATAACCTTGACCTTTTTACTTGATGCATTCATTTATTTTTCTTGCCCTTAATTTTTAACTATCAGTTTTTGTAAATTACCTGTGCCAAACTCCAGTTCTATGAAAGTTTTTCATAAAAATCATCTTTCACATATCTTTCTTTATTAATATAGCTAACAAGCTATTTACATCTACTGATTCACACAGTTGCTATTAACAAATTCTTTTATAAGAACATCTATAAGTTCTTGTTTTTTCTAGTACTTTTGTGTAATATTTTTGACACAAAAGGCTACATTTTTAAAACAAGCAATATATATGCCACACACCTATATAATACTAGCCTAACAAGCTTTACTATCAAGATATAGCTGAAGCTACAGCATCATCTTCTACACTAGATAAAGCTTTAATTGCAAGATTACGTGCTGTTGGCAGCGTCAAATCTTCAGGTACCCTTTGTCCATCTGTAATATAAGAAATCTTTAAATTTTCTTCTACACATAAAGATAAAGCATCTCCTAATGATTGACTTTCATCTATCTTTGTTAAAATTACACCAGCTAAACCTACACTCTTAAAATTATTATATACTTGTTGTAGTACACGCCTTTGTGCAGTTGAGGTCATAACTAAATAATGTTTAAGCTTTAAAGCACTATGTATTTTTAATTGTGCAAGCTGCGTTTCAAAACGTTCATCTTTAAGTCCCACACCTGCAGTGTCTATTAAAATTAAACTCTTATCTTTTAAAGTATATAAAAGCTCTGGTAATTCATTTATAGATTTAATCGCAAGAGTAGTACAACCCATGATACGACCATAAGTTTTAACCTGCTCTACCGCACCTATTCTATAATTATCAGAACTAATGATAGCTACACGTTCTGCTCCATATTTCATAACAAAACGTGCTGCAAGCTTAGCAAGTGTAGTAGTTTTACCAACACCAGCTGGCCCTACTAAGGTAACAATACCACCTTCTTTTATAATTTCGTCAGATCCTACTGTGATACTTTTTTCTAAAATATCAGCAACCTCACGCCAAGCAAAGTTAAAAGAAGCATCTTGATTAACACTTTTTGTTAATTGCTCAGCTACTTTATGTGAGAAACCTGCTGATAATAACAATTTATCAACCATTGCTTTAACAGGCTCTTGGCGAGATTTACTTTCTTGTAAAAATCCAGCTAACTCAAATTGCAATAAGCGCCTAATTACAGCAACTTCATCTTTAACTTCAAGTAAAGCACTAGCTTGCTCTATAGTTTGATTATTAAGAGCAACATCATTTGTATTAGCAACAGAATTACTATTTTGCTGTATAGTCTGCTGCTGTAATTTTTGTTCAGTTTTAGCAAAAAGCCCTTTTAAAGCTTCATCTTGATAAATAGGAGCAGGAGCTTCATCTACATTATCAGCTGCATTTTGTTGATTATTTATATTATTAGCTGCAATATTACTTGGGTTATTTGAATTATTAACATTAGGCTGTGCAGCTATTGGTGCTTGAGATTGTGATTGAGATTGTTTTTGCTGTCTTTCTAAAATGTCTATTAAAGATTTAGCCAAAGTTTGTGATTTATTTAAATGTGCCCCATTACTATCTAAACCTAATTTATGTGATAGTGAAGATAAAGCATCTAAACCTTGAGCTTTTTGTTCAGGACTTAAACCTGAGGTTCTAGGACTTACGGCAGGACCTAAGGACGATAAATGATTATTAGTAGCGTATTGTCCTCTTAAATTACCATTAATATAACTGCCATTATCATAATTAGCACTAGCTTTAGCTAAATTAGAAGCGTGTTTTAATTTATTTAAACTATTATCTAACTTCTTTTGTGAAGATAATGTTACTTCATCTTGAGACTTATCTACCCTATCTGCAATAGGTGCAAAATTATTTGGTAAAGTATTGGTTTTTTCAGCATTAGGCAGAGTTGTAACTATTTCTTCAACACCAGCTACAATCTCAATACCAGCGTCGACGCGCCTATTTGACATAATAATAGCATTAGGACCTAGCTCATCTTTTACCATTGACAGAGCTATTTTCATATCCTTTGCTACAAAGCGCTTTAACTTCATTTGCTAATTCCCATTTTAGTTTGTTATATTTATTATTAATATTTTGTGTATTTTAACATCATAATATCATTATGACAAAATAATGAATTACATAACTGTTACAAGTGTTAAGTTTTTATCTAAGTGAATTTAAACAAAATAATTACAATCTTACCGAGAAATAGATATATCTTATCAAAAAGATATCTAATTTTAAAATTTGATAAATTTTTGCACCAATTTAGAAAATTACAGCTACTTATTTTTATATTAAAAGTGTTTACTATATAAAAAACTCATACTAAATCAAACAATCTAGTATGAGTCAATTTAATATTTTACATATTAATGTAATTTTTGATGCTGTGTATCATTGTTTCCAACTACATAGACAATCTTAATTTGCTTATCATCAGGAATTTCTTGATACGACAAAACTCTAAGACCAGGTATTGTATTTTTAACAAAACGAGATAAAGTTGAGCGTAAAATACCTGATGTCAATAATATAGCAGGCTCACCTGATAGCTCTTGATTTTGAGTGGCTTCATATAGTGATCTTTGCATTCTATCTGCAAGACCTGGCTCTATACCAATACCATTGGCACCACCTGTTTCAAGTGATTTATGTAAAACTTTTTCTAGATCAGGAGCTAAGGTTATAACAGGTATTAAATTATCACCACCTACAATATCTTGTAAAATTAAACGACGTAAACCAATACGACAAGCAGCAGTTAAAACCTCTGGATCTTGAGACTTTGGAGCATACTCTACTAAAGTTTCTAAGATTGTACGCATATCGCGAATTGGCACAGTTTCGTTTAAAAGATTTTGCAAAATCATGGTTAATAGACCTAAGTTTACTACACCAGGTACTAAACCATTAACCAACTTAGGTTGTGTTCTAGCAACAATATCCAAAATATTTTGAACTTCTTCTTGACCAATTAAAGAAGCACAGTTATTAGATAAAATTTGTGATAAGTGAGTTGCAATAACAGTGGCACTATCTACTACAGTATAACCAAGACCTAAAGCCTTATCATTATCTTGTTTTAAGATCCAAACAGCATCAAGACCAAAGGCAGGATCTTTAGTATCAATACCATTAATCTTACCGAATACTTGACCTGGATTAATAGCCAAATCTCTATCTAATTGAATCTCAGCCTCACCAAAAGTTACACCCATTAAAGTAATACGATAATAATTTGGTCCTAAATCCAAATTATCTCTAATGTGTACAGGCGGAATTAAAAAGCCCAACTCTTGAGAAAGCTTCTTTCTTACACCTTTTACTCTTGATAATAACTCACCGCCTTGATTCTTATCTACCATAGGGATTAATCTATAGCCTACTTCAAGACCAATTACATCAACTTCAGATACGTCATCCCAAGACAGCTCACGCTGTTCTATAGGAGGCTGCTCTACAGGCATAGCAGCTAAAGCTTCTTGCTTTTGTTTATCTAATTCTTTCTTCTTCTTTAATAAAAAGCCAATACCTGCTGATAAGGCAGCCATTGATAAAAAAGCTAATGCAGGCATACCTGGTACTATACCCATCACAAATAAAACCAAAGCCACAATATACATAGTCTTAGGCTCTGCAAAAAGCTCACCTACAACTTGTTGGCTCATCTCTTTTTCGGTATTATTTTGACGAGTTACAATAATAGCTGCTGCAATAGATAAGAGTAATGCAGGTATCTGAGCAACTAAACCATCACCTATTGACAATAATGTATATACAGTAGCAGATTGAGAAAAACTCATATCATGCTGTACTGTTCCAATTATGATACCACCAATTAAGTTAATGAATAAAATTAAGATACCAGCAATAGCATCACCTTTAACAAACTTTGAGGCACCATCCATAGAACCATAAAAGTCTGCTTCTCTAGTAACCTCAGCACGTCTTTGCTTTGCTTGCTCTTGATTAATTAAACCTGCATTTAAATCAGCATCAATAGCCATTTGCTTACCAGGCATAGCATCTAAAGTGAAACGAGCTGACACTTCAGAAATACGGCCTGCACCTTTAGTAACTACCACGAAATTGATAATCACCAAAATAGTAAATACGATAATACCAACGGTATAACTACCACCCATTACCACATTACCAAAGGCTTCAATAACTTTACCTGCTGCAGCTGAACCGTCTTGACCATGTAACAAAATAACACGGGTAGAAGCCACATTCAAAGCCAAACGTAAAATAGTAGTAAGCAGCAATACTGTTGGAAAAGATCCAAAATCTAAAGGACGCTTAGCATAAATAGCTACTAATAGCACTACCATTGATAAAGATATGTTAAAAGAAAATAACATATCCAAAAGTAGTGGTGGCATTGGCAAGGTGATCATAGACAAACAGGCTAACACCAATATTGGTGTACCCAATTTCATCATTGCAACCTTTCTATAAGCTGCACCACCAACTGATAGACCCTTAGCTACTTTAGGGTTAGCTTTAGCTTTATTTACACCCTTGCTTACAGCCTTAGATATTGGAAATTTATTTTTTAAATTTGCAAAAAATGCCACGTCAAAAAACCTTAATTTAAATTTCTAAACGCTATGTAAATGCAATTTTAATGCCTTTAACTTATAAATCAAGCAAAAAAGCCATCTAACTGTCTCAATAATGCAATTAGATCTTTGTAAGTGTGCCAAGAACCACGATAATACTCCTGTGCTGCTGTATGCACTAATAAACTCTTAGGCAGCTCTTGCTTATTTTGTATTAATAAGCGTAAACGCTCAATTAAAACATATTCAAGCCATTGATGAAAGTCCATAGTATCTAAACAAAAAGGCATTTGAGATAAGAAAGCTTCTTCATTTGGTCTATTTAATGGACCACCATATAAATCTAAGCTCTTAAGTTCTGTTTCAATTTGTTCTAAAATACTTAAAATATCATCAACATTATGCATGGACTACTATGACCTATCAAAATTCTATAAACAATGCTATTTTAAAGCTTGAAAAATCAAATCTGCCAATTAGTGTTGCTAGTGTAAAGGCTCATCTTGATGAAAATGTACCTTTACCAATTTTATTTAAAGCTATAACTAACTATAAAAACTCTAATACCAAATCAGATATGAAACAAGCAGAAAATAGCAATTGTCAACAAATACATAACAATACTACATCTGAAGACTATCTTAAACTTTGCCTGCAAGAGCTTAAAAGCATTAACACCTATTTGGCTAATCTTGATCAAAGACTTAGTATTATTGAGCAAACTCTTGCTCAAAAAAAGCTTCAAGAATAATAGCTGCAGATACACAGTCTATTTTATCCTTTTTTAAAGCTTTATACCCGCCTTTATCAAAAATATAAGCGCGGGCTTGTGTGCTTGTTAATCTTTCATCTTGAAAATATAATTTTACCTTAAATCTTTGCTCTAAATCATGACCAAATTTGGTTGCCAAATCTAGCAACTCTTGTGTAGTTCCATCCATATTTAATGGATATCCAACTACAATAGCACTAGGGCACCATTCTTTAAAAAAAGGTGCAAAATGCTCTACATTATATTCACCATAATTAGCTTTTACAGCCTTAAGAGGATTTGCACTTTTTGTTATAGTATTGCCAACTGCTACACCTATACTATGTGTACCATAATCAAAAGCTAAAATAAAACTCATGATATAGCTACTCCATTTACTATTAGAGGTTTACGTCTCGAAGCACCTAATAAACTTTTAGCTAAAACCTCATACTCAAGTAATGACTCATAGCAATAGCCACCCATAGCTGTAGTTAGACTTGAAAACATCACTGGTGTAGTAATTACCATAGGTAAAGATCTAGCATGACGTTCTCTTAATAATTCTGAAAATATTTTTTGATCAAAAACAGTCATACCCTCACGACTTTGTAAAAAGCCATCTAAGATAATCAATTTTTTATTTAAGTATTTTTCCCATTGCTCATCACGCTCATCACGAAGCTCACTTTCATCTTTAGTGTAAAAAAATCTTGTTTTACGAATTTGATCAAGGCTTGTTAAACTAATATCATGGCTATGATTTTCCAACCAATAATTAGCTATAGCATGACAAAGCATTGTTTTGCCAGTACCTTCAGCTCCTTGAATAAATAAAAGAGGAACTTTATTATCTTCTTTTTGTGCATAACAAAATAACTTAGCACAATTTATAGCATCTTGATTATAATCATCTACAATTAAACTATCAAAGGTAATCTTAGGATCAACCATGTGAGAGCGATAGATAGCTTCTATAGCCTTTTTTCTTGAGTTTTCATATTCTCTTTCAATTTCAATATGAGCAAGTCTAGCTTCACGTGCCCTTTCTTTTCTTATATCAAAATTAGTTAATTCTTCTTGATTAAATTTAATACCAGATAATGCCTCTATCTTTTTTACAAGTTCATCAAAAAGAGGTACTGCTTTTTTGTCTGAATTACTCATATTACCATTACTATTTAATCTAAACTACATTAATATTGTACAAAAAAAGACTGAATAAAGGCAAATTATCTTAATTAAAAAGCAGTCACTAGCTTAGATTTTTGCTTTAAAAACAAAAAAGGGTAACTTACACAAAGTTACCCTTCCTAATATAAAGATCAAAAAACTATTAACCACCTAGTAAGGCTAAAGCTATTTGTGGTCTTTGATTTGCTTGAGACAATACAGTTTGTGATGATTGCTGTAAGATTGTCTGTGCACTTAAGTTTGCTGTTTCTTGAGCAAAGTCTGTATCTCTAATACGTGATCTTGCATCTGTTGTATTTTCAGCAATACTTGATTGATTACGTATGGTAGACTCCATTCTGTTTTGAATAGCACCTAAATCTGCACGCTTTGCATCAATTACCATTAAGTATTCATCAACAAACTTCAAGCAACCTTGTGAGGAAGCATATGTATCTGCTATAAAGTTAATGTTTTTATCAATATTATCAACTGTAGAGGTAACACTAGTAGCTAAATTAGGATCAGCATGAACCTCAAGACCAAAGAGTGATTTTACTAAAGTCCTTGCAGATGAAGCTACAGCGTTACCATTACTATCTGTTTCTGTAGCACTCATTAAAATTTCACCTACATTTTCTTTATTAATATACACTGTAGCACCTGCATTTAGGTCACTAGTTCCAATAGCATATTCAGCAGGACTATTTAAATTTTTAAGAAAAGCAGTATTATTATTTGCTGTATTTATAGTACCTGTTGTTTGCTGATTTGAAGATCCTTTCATTATATTTAATGCTAAAGTTTGAGAAATCTTACCTTCTGCTAAAAGATCCTCATCACTCATACCTGCATATGGTGAATTTGCTACAGTAGGATCTACAATTTCAAGTGCAATATTTCCATCCCAATTGTCCATAAGGGCAGTTGTTGTCATTTGTGACACACTAAAGCCATCTGATAGATCAACTGCTAAAGTATCATATGCATATGCACCTACTTGGAAGTTCATATTGCCTTTTGAATCAAGTAAGGTAGAACCTGAATCTTTACCTGCTAAAATTTGCTCACCATTAAAGGTAGTCTTTACTGATACACGAGTAAGTTCTTGAGATAAAGATAAAATTTCTTTTTGTAATGAGTCTCTATCTGCTTGGGTATTTGTACCATTAGCTGATTGTAATGATAGTGTTCTAATACGTTGTAACATATTAGTCATTTCTTCCATGGCACCTTCTGCCGTTTGGGCTAAAGCAATACCATCATTGGCATTTCTATTGCCTTGATTTAGACCATTGATTTGTGAAGTTAAACGATCTGAAATCTGTAAACCTGCTGCATCATCTTTTGCACTGTTAATACGCAAGCCAGATGATAATCTTTGATATGTAGTATTTAATGAGTTAGTAGCATTAGTAAGCATACGCTGGCCATTTAAGCTACTAACGTTAGTATTTACATATAGTGCCATAATATTTCTCTCTTATTATCCAATAGTTTTTACTGCTAAAAACCTTAATCTTCATATAGCTTGATAAAGATAAAAATACATTACAATTAAAATCTATTTAATACTAAAGTTATAATAAACATCTTAACTTTAGTGCTAAATATCTGCTAATTAATAATGCAAAATCTATACCTAATTATTATGTATAAAAAATTTGACTAAATTTTAGATAAAACAGATATAAGCTATAAAATATTAAGCAAAAAAAGACCTAAGCATAAAGCTTAGGCCAAGCATTTTAAGAGAGAAAATTAAAATTATTGACCACCTAATAAAGCCAAAGCTATTTGTGGTCTTTGATTTGCTTGAGACAATACAGTTTGTGATGATTGCTGCAAAATTGTCTGGGCACTTAAATTTGCTGTTTCTAAAGCAAAGTCTGTATCACGTATACGTGATCTTGCATCTGTTGTATTTTCGGCGATACTTGATTGATTACGTATAGTAGACTCCATTCTGTTTTGAATAGCACCTAAATCTGCACGCTTTGAATCAATTACCATTAAGTATTCATCAACAAATTTTAAAGTAGATTGAGCTGATGAGAAACTTGTAACATCAAAAATAATGTCTGGTTGTACTTGATCTATAGAAGTAGTTTGATCTGATCCTACAGCAGGATCTAAAGGCTTAATTTGCATACCAAACATTTCTTTTAAGAAAGTTCTTGCTGTACTACAAACAGAATTAGCAGGATCTGTATCAGTCTCTGAAGCAGAAATCATAAGCTCTTGTACACCTGCACCACTTATATAAACTACAGGATCAGGATTTCCTGTAGTTGCAGCAGTTAAATCAGCCATTACTACAGGGTCTCCATTTTCTTTTTCAAAAACAGAGTTATCTGGAGGATTAGTGAGAGTATCCTCTTGATCACTACTACCCTTGACTAAATTTTGAGCCATAGTTTCTGTAATAAAACCTGCTGTTAAAATATCACCATCTGTCATACCTTCAATTCTTGGATCATCATCAGCAACAACAGCAAATTGTCTTCTTTCTGACCAATCATCATATACAGATACAGACATTTGAGTAACACTAAAGCCATCTGATAAATCTACAGCTAAAGTATCATAGGCATATGCACCTACTTGGAAGTTCATATTGCCTTTTGAATCAAGTAAGGTAGAACCTGAATTTTTACCTGCTAAAATCTGCTCACCATTAAATGTAGTCTTTACAGAAATACGAGTAAGCTCTTCTGATAAAGCTTGAACTTCTTTTTGTAAAGAATCTCTATCAGCTTGTGTATTTGTACCATTAGTAGCCTGCAAAGCTAATGTTCTAATACGTTGTAGCATATTAGTCATTTCTTCCATGGCACCTTCTGCCGTTTGGGCTAAGGCAATACCATCATTTGCGTTTCTATTGCCTTGATTTAGACCATTGATTTGTGAGGTTAAACGATCTGAAATCTGCAAGCCTGCAGCATCATCTTTTGCGCTATTAATACGCAAGCCAGATGATAATCTTTGATATGTAGTATTTAATGAGTTAGTAGCATTAGTAAGCATACGCTGGCCATTTAAGCTGCTAACATTAGTATTTACATATAGTGCCATAATATTTCTCTCTTATTTATCAATAAATAATTGTTTTAGTAGATTTTTACCTTATACACAAGCTTAAAACTCTACATACTAATGACTGCAAAATCTATACCTTTTTTATTATAAAAATAAAAAAGACCTAAGCATAAAGCTTAGGCCAAGCATTTTAAGAGAGAAAACTTAAAATTTTATTAACCACCTAGTAAAGCTAAAGCTATTTGTGGTCTTTGATTTGCTTGTGACAATACAGTTTGTGATGATTGCTGTAAGATTGTCTGTGCACTTAAGTTTGCTGTTTCTTGAGCAAAGTCTGTATCTCTAATACGTGATCTTGCATCTGTTGTATTTTCAGCAATACTTGATTGATTACGTATGGTAGACTCCATTCTGTTTTGAATAGCACCTAAATCTGCACGCTTTGCATCAATTACCATTAAGTATTCATCAACAAACTTCAAGCAACCTTGTGAAGATGCATAGGTATCTGCTATAAAGGTAATGTTCTTATCTATATCTTTAAAGAGTCCTTCTGCTGTTGTATCTGCAGTTGTACCAGAAGATAATCTAGCTGGATCTGCATGAACTTCAAGACCAAAGAGTGATTTTACTAATGTACGAGCTGAAGCAGCTACATCACCACCATCATCAGTTTCAGAAGCACTTAGTAAAATTTGTCCAACATTTGTTTTGTTTATATAAAGTTTGTCATTAACCTGAAAATCTGTTGTAGCTGTAGCAAGATCTGTGGAAGTTGTATAACTACCTGTAGCTGTCTTAAGAAACACTGCCGAAGTTGCATCTATAGCATTAGCAGTAACATCTGTACTAGATTTTGCATCACTGCCACCTGCAACAAGTTTTCCTGCAAACTCTTGAGTAATTTTACCTTCTGCTAAAAGATCATCAATAGACATGTCAGCATATTCAGGTTGAGTTGCAGGATCTACAACTTCTAGTTCTATATTTCCATCCCAATTGTCCATAAGGGCAGTTTTTGTCATTTGTGATACGCTAAAGCCATCTGATAGATCAACTGCTAAAGTATCATAGGCATATGCACCTACTTGGAAGTTCATATTGCCTTTTGAATCAAGTAAGGTAGAACCTGAATCTTTACCTGCTAAAATTTGCTCACCGTTAAAAGTAGTTTTTACTGATACACGAGTAAGTTCTTGAGATAAAGATAAAATTTCTTTTTGTAATGAGTCTCTATCTGCTTGGGTGTTTGTACCATTAGCTGATTGTAATGACAATGTTCTAATACGCTGTAACATATTAGTCATTTCTTCCATGGCACCTTCTGCTGTTTGAGCAAGTGCAATACCATCATTAGCATTTCTATTACCTTGATTTAAACCATTGATTTGAGAAGTTAATCTATCAGAGATCTGAAGTCCTGCAGCATCATCTTTTGCGCTGTTAATACGCAAGCCAGATGATAATCTTTGATAGGTTGTATTTAATGAGTTAGTAGCATTTGTAAGCATGCGCTGACCATTTAAGCTGCTAACGTTAGTATTTACATATAGTGCCATAATATTTCTCTCTTATTTATCTAGATATTACTGTTTACATACAGTTTCTATAGATAAAACAAATTAAAGTTAAACACATTAAAACTAGATACCTAGTTTTAAAACTCATTACATTGCATTCAATAAAGATAAAGCAATCTGTGGTCTCTGATTTGCTTGTGACAGAACAGTCTGCGATGATTGTTGTAAGATTGTCTGTGCACTTAGATTTGCTGTTTCTGCAGCAAAATCTGTATCTCTAATACGTGATCTTGCATCTGTTGTATTTTCAGCAATACTTGCTTGATTACGTATAGTAGACTCCATTCTGTTTTGAACAGCACCTAAATCTGCACGCTTTGAATCAATTACCATCAATAATTTATCCATAAAGCTAATAGATGCTTGAGATGAAGCATAAGAATCTACACTTATAGTAAACTTTTGATTATCTTTAGCCGTAGTAAGAGCAGCAGCATCAGTTTCAGTGATATCAACTCCAGCTTGCTCTTCAACCTCTAAACCAAATAAAGCTTTTACCAAAACACGGGCACTATCAGAAGTTTGTGTACCATCACCTTCTTTACTTGCAGAAAGCAATACTTCATCAATAGCTGCCTTATCAAGATAGACACTTTTACCTACAGGATTTTGTTGAGCATCAAAGAAATTTCCTGCCAAAGCTGCACCTGTACTATCAACAAAAGCTGAATTTGTATCGGCACCTGTAGAACCTACAGGATTAGTACCATCAACAGTACCTTTTACAATGCTTTGAGCAAAAGTAATATCAATTTTACCTAAAGCTATGATCTCATCATCACTCATACCCTGATACTCAGGATCATTTGCTTTATCAACAATCTCAAGACCTATAGGTTCACTCCAATCACTAAAAACTGTTTTACTCATTTGAGTAACACTAAAACCATCTGATAAATCTACAGATAAGGTATCATAAGCGTATGCACCTACTTGGAAATTTATACGACCTCTAGAATCAAGTAAACTTGAGCCAGAATCCTTACCTGCTAAAATTTGCTCACCATTAAAAGTAGTTTTTACTGATATACGAGTAAGCTCATCATTTAATGCTAATACCTCTTTTTGCAAAGAGTCTCTATCTGCTTGGGTATTTGTACCATTAGCTGATTGTATTGCTAATGTACGTATACGCTGAATCATAGAGGTCATTTCTTCCATGGCACCTTCTGCCGTTTGGGCTAAAGCAATACCATCATTAGCATTTCTATTGCCTTGGTTTAGACCATTAATTTGTGAGGTTAAGCGATTTGAAATCTGTAAACCCGCCGCATCATCTTTTGCGCTATTAATGCGTAAACCTGAAGATAGCCTTTGATATGTAGTATTTAATGAGTTAGTAGCATTAGCAAGCCGACGCTGACCATTTAAACTACTAACATTAGTATTTACATATATTGCCATAATATTTTCTCTCTTATTAGTCTTTAGTTATTTTTATACTTAAAGATTAAAAAGTACAAATTCATATGAAAATTTTATGCCAAAAAAAAGTCTAACTTAATTTTAAGTTAGACTTTTTAAAAAAACTTTAAATTTATATTTTATAACAAGGCAAATTGTGCACCATTTGTAGCATGAGTAGTAAAGATAGTTGCTTTTTTACCTGAAACCTTTTCATACTCAGCATTAACAGCAGCAATTACTTTATCAACCATATCTGGTTCAACTACAGCAACAATACTACCGCCAAAACCACCACCTGTCATACGAACAGCAGCATCTTTGCCAATTGCAGATCTTACAATTTCAACTAAAGCATCAATTTCCTTAATAGTAATTTCAAAATCATCGCGCATTGATACATGAGATGCATACATAAGTTGAGCTAAGGTAGCTAAATCACCTTTTTCAAAAGCTGAAATTGCAAGTAATACTCTTTCATCTTCTGTAATAACATGGCGAGCACGTTTAAATGAGAGCTCATCAAGTTTTGACTTGTTCTCAATTAACATCTCTAAAGTTGCATCGCGTAAAGCCTTAACACCTAAAACCTTAGCAGCCTTTTCACATTGCTCACGTCTTTCATTATACTCACCACCAACTAAAGCATGCTTTACATTAGAATTGATGATCATAATTACTAAATCTTGAGGAAGTTTTACTTGCTTAAGCTCTAAACTTCTGCAATCAATACATAAAGCATGATCAGCTTGACCACAGGCAGAAATGGTTTGATCCATAATACCACACTTACAACCAATAAAGGCTTCAGCAGCTTGACCAATTAAAGCAATATCTTGCAAGCTAATACCAAGGTTATAAGCTTGATTAATTAAATTACCAAAAGAAACTTCTAATGAAGCAGATGAAGATAAACCTGCACCTAATGGTACATCACCACAAATGGCAAGATCTAGACCCTCAAACTTATGACCTTTTTTAGCTATTAACATGGTTACACCACGTAAATAGTTAGACCAAGTCTTGCTCTCATGCTTGCTCATATCTGTAGTAATTTCAAATTCATCATAATCATTATCAATATCTACAGCTACAACACGTATCTTATTGGTATTATTCTTTCTAGCTACAATAGCAGTACCAAACTTAATAGCACATGGTAAAACAAAGCCATCATTATAATCTGTGTGTTCACCAATAATATTCACACGACCTGGTGCATATGAGCACATTTCAGCCTTGCCACCAAATTTTGTTTCAAATGCCTCTAAAGCCTTTTGCTTTACATCTGTCATAATTCACCTTTATTTATGTAAGTAGTGGGTATTTGATAATTCACGTAAACGAACAGCTGCTTGTTCTGCTGTTAAATCTCTTTGCTTTTCAGCTAAAAGCTCAAAACCTGCAACAAACTTCTTAACAGTAGCTGATCTTAAAAGAGGTGGATAATAATGAGCATGCATTTGCCACTCTACATGATCTTGTCCATCAGCAGGAGCATTATGCCAACCCATTGAATATGGGAATGAGCATTCAAACAAATTGTCATACTTAGTAGTTAATACCTTCATAACATGAGCTAAATCGTCTTTTTGCTCTTCATTTAGACAATTAATGGCGCTAACTGCAAACTTAGGTAAAATCATAGTTTCAAAAGGCCAAAATGCCCAGAAAGGAACTAAAGCTACAAAGTATTTTGAGTCATAAACAATACGCTCTTTCTTTTCTAACTCTTTTTCTACATAATCAAGTAAAAGAGGTCTTTGATGCTTAGCATAATAAGCTTTTTGAGCATTTAATTCTTTATTAATTTCTTCAGGAATAAAATTACATGCCCAAATTTGTCCATGTGGGTGAGGATTTGAGCAACCCATGATAGCACCACGGTTTTCAAATAATTGTGTATATACATATTTTTTTGAAAGCTCAGTAAGCTCACTACCCCAAAGATTAATTACACCTTTAATATCAGCTTCATCCATTAATGCAATGGTCTTTGAGTGATCTTTAGAGAAACAAATAACCTTAGCAGTACCACGAGCTGGCTGCTCTTTAAAAAGATCATCATTTAAACCGCCATCTAATGGGGTATCTTCCATCAAAGCAGCAAAGTCATTGGTAAATACAAAATTGTGCTCATAGTCTGGGTTTTTATCGCCATTAACACGTGTATTACCAGGACATAGATAACAATTTGGATCATAGCTTGGCTTTTCATCGCTAGCTTGTTTCTCTACTTGGCCATTCCAAGGTCTTTTAGCTCTATGAGGAGAAACTAAAATCCATTCATTAGTTAAAGCATTAAATCTTCTGTGTGGATGTTCTTTACTATCAAAAGCCATTTTTTATTACTCCTCATAACCATTTGGATTATTCTTTTGCCAATTATAAGAATCATTGGTCATATCTTCTAAAGTAAGTTTAGCTTCCCAACCTAATTCTTTCTTAGCTAGGCTTGGATCTGCATAACATTGAACTACATCACCTGCACGTCTTGGAGCAAATTGATGTGGTAATTCATAACCAATAGTCTTTGAAAAGGCATTAACCATATCAAGTACACTATAACCAATACCAGTACCTAAATTGTAGATATGTACACCTGACTTGTTCATGCAATGCTTAATAGCAGCAACGTGGCCTTTAGCTAAATCAATAACGTGAATATAGTCACGGATACAAGTACCATCCTTAGTTGGGTAATCGTTACCAAAAATGCTTAAAATCTTAAGCTTACCTACAGCTACTTGGGTTAAATATGGCATTAAATTATTTGGAATACCCTTTGGATCTTCACCTATTAAACCTGATTTATGAGCACCTACAGGATTGAAGTAACGCAATAAGGTTACAGAGAAGTTAGGATCTGAGTTGCTTAACTCTTGAGCCATATATTCAACATCAATCTTAGTTTGACCATATGGGCTATTAGCTCTCTTAATAGCTGAGCTTTCTGTAATTGGTACAGTATCAGGCTCACCGTATACAGTAGCTGAAGAAGAGAAAATAAAGTTATAGCACTTGTGTCTTTGCATGCAATCTAATAATACACGGCTGCCATTAACATTATTATCATAATAAGCAAGTGGTAATTTAACAGATTCGCCTACAGCCTTAAGACCTGCAAAATGAATAACACCATCTATTTGGTATTTCTCAAATACAGCATCTAAATCTTTTGAATTTCTAATATCACCCTCAACACAAGGTATATCTGTTTTGGTAATTTCCTTTAAACGAGATAAAACAAGAGGTTTTGAATTACAAAAATTATCAAAGATCACAGGCTCAAAACCTGCTTCTATTAATTCAACTACAGTGTGACTTCCGATGAAACCAGCACCACCTGTAACTAAAATTTTACCCATAATTACCTCACTTTAAGAATTGATGTAAACGTTTACATCATATTATATACAGCATTTTAATAATAGACAATATAAAAATTTTTTATATTTTAAAATCAGTGATACATCACATTTTTTGGCATTATTTATAAAAAAATTTCATCTAATTGATAATTACTCATATAATAAAATTCATATGTAAGCGATTACAATTGGGATTTTTTCATGGCTACAATTAAAGATGTTGCAAAACTTGCTAATGTTTCTGTTGCGACTGTTTCACGTGTGTTAAATGGTTCTGCTAAAGTAAGTAAAACAGCAAAAGATGCTGTATTACAAGCAAGAGAAGAGCTTGGCTTTGTTTTAAATGCTAATGCTAGAGCTTTAGCACATCAAAATAGTGAAATTATAGGTGCTGTAGTCTCTGATGTTTCAGATCCTTATTTTGGCACAATGGCAAAAGCTATTGAAAAAACTGCCCATAATCTCAATGCTAAACTTTTAATTGCTCAAGGTTTTCATGATAAACAAAGAGAGCGTCAAGCTATTGAAAATTTATTATCCTACAAATGTCGTGCCTATATAGTTCATGCTTTAGCTATGAGTGATCATGAAATTACTCATTATTTAAATTTAGTACCTGCTATGGTTTTAATTAATCGTAAAGTTACAGGTTATGAGCATCGCTGTATTAATATAGACAATAAATATGGTACTTATTTAGCTACACTTGAACTGATTAAGCATGGTCATCACAATATTGCCTATGTTGGTTCATCACATAATATTTTAGATGCCAAAGAGCGATTAGCTGGCTTTAATCAAGCTTTAAAAGATAATAATATTAAATTAAATAAAGAATTTGTATTTAAAGATGAGCCTTCGCTTGAAGGCGGCGAACGTGTGGCTTTAAAGTTATTAGATATAGTTAATAAAATTACAGCTATAGTTACTTACAATGATACTCAAGCTGTTAGTATAATTTCAGTACTCACACAGCATGGTATTAATATACCAAATGATATTTCTATTGTAGGCTTTGATAATTTATACATGTCAAGATTTTTAAACCCACCACTTAGTACTGTTATTAATCCTGTTGAAAGCATGGCTCATGAAGCTTTAATGTTGTCTTTATCTATCTCAAAAAATGAACACTATCTTCCATCAAATTTTGAAGTAAGTTTTGTAGCTAGAAATTCTATAAAAACTCTTAATTAATAAAGATATAAAGCTACAATTTGTGTTTTGCCTATAGTGATATTGAGTGTTACAATGATGCAAAACTCAATTTTATTTTTAAGGTAAGACATGGATAATAAAGAAGAAAAACTTAAATTACATACCTCTTTTAAAAAAAGACAAAAGCAGCATCGCAATACTATACGACAAACAGGTTGGGGCAAAGGTGTAGTATATGAAGCAGTCTTTAGCAAGAAACTGTTACGCTTAAATTATATCCCTACCTTTTTAACAATAGCCCTACTCTATATCTTAGTCACCATATTACCTTACTCATGCTTAAAACGCTTAGGAGCTTTCATTGGTAAACTTATGGGACGCTTTATGAAAACCAGAGCCTATGTACTTGAGCGTAATATTGAGCTTGCTTTTCCAAATTTAAGTACAGAGCAAAAAATAAAATTAAAACAAGATATTTTTAAAAACTCAGGTATTGCTCTATTTGAAACTGGTATTGCTTGGTTTTGGTCAGATAAGCGTTTTTTAAAATTAATTCATGCAGATGAAAATGAATTACAAAAAGCAAGAGAATTGGCTCAAAATAATACAAGGACTTTAGTCTTAACTTGTCATTTTGTTCATCTTGAAATTATGGCTAGGGCTTATGCTTTATTAGTAAAACCTGGTGTGGGCATTTATCGTTCTTCTGATCATCCTGTATGGGAATACATTCAAGTTAAAGGACGCTTACGCTCAAATTTAGCTCTAGTTGATAGAAATGATGTACGCTCTATGCTCAAGGCTTTGATGCAAGGTAACCCTATTTGGTATGCACCAGATCAAGACTATGGTACAAGATCCTCTATTTTTGTACCATTTTTTGCAGTACAAAAAGCATCTACAGTTACAGGAACAAGAGACTTAGCTAGAGTCAAAGGTACTATAGTACAGCCTTCATTTACCATAAGAGATGACAAAGGTTATAGACTACATATTCAAGATCCTTTGCAAGATTTTCCAGGTACTGATGAATATCAAGATACTGCACGTATCAATAAAGTTATTGAAGATATGATTAAACTTGCACCTGAACAATATTTATGGATGCATAGACGTTTTAAAACAACTCCTCAAGGAGAGGAAAATCGTTATCCAAAATTAACATAAGGAAATATTATTATGAAAATAAGATATATCGCATCAATACTAGCAGCTAGCTTTGCTCTTAATGCTTGCACAAGTTCTGAAGATATTGCTCTGCAAGCTAAAGTACAAACTGCTTTACCTATTGAAATAGTAGGCTGTGAGTTTATTGATAATGTAGATTCTACAGCACGTATCACCATACAATCTGCTCGCTTTGATCTTAAATTACAAGCTGCAAAACTTGGAGCAACTCATCTAGTTGAAACTCATGCCTATGCTGCTATGCTAGGTTTTAATGATATAGGTGTAGCATTATCTGGCAGAGCCTATAAGTGTCCACTTAATCATCAAATAAAAGTGGACAATAAAGAACAGCTATTAAAACAAGCTCAAGATAAACTTAACAATGATGCTAAAGAACAAATGTATCTGCAAGATTTAAAACGACGCCAATTTGAGAATATACTAACCTATCCTTAATATCTTGTTTTAAATTACAGACTTTGATTATTGGTATTTAAAGTGATAAATAGACTTATAGCTATACATAACAAAGTAAGGTATAGATTATTAACAATTTGATAATGTCCAAGCTTTTGCAGTAATACTAAAGGTGCAGCAAGCTTTAAAGTTAGGATAAACAAAGTTATTAATTGTATTAAACCTGTAAAGTTATAATGTTTAGCTATAAGTATTTGCTTTACATAATGCAGGGCAAAACTTAAACTTATAATAGTAGTAATATAAAAATATGGCATCAATAAAAAACTGCCAATAAATCTAAATATTGCTATACCTAAAACCTGAGTTAAATAAATAAGTCTTGATAAATTCTCATTTTGTATAATATGATTAAAATACCAATGTACTAGGGCTTGTGTATATTCTGAAGCTTGAGCATAATAACTATATTCTATAGCAAACATAGTATGTAACTTATAATTAGCACCAAGTAATATATCTACTAAAACAAATAATAAACAATATGCAATAAATTTAATTAATAAAAACATAAAAAACCTAAAGTAAAAAATTAATCCTCAATTAATAAAGGCATAATACCTTTATAAAAACTGCCATCAGCAAGCTTACAAATAAACTCAAAATTAGGTAAAAGTTTAATGGCGTCTTGACTAAATATAGGACAATCACTAAAGCTAATTTGACGGGTTAAACTATTATTAACTTTACCCTGTTGCTGAGTATAAGTTAAAGCTGATGATAAATTAGCTTTTTGTGTGCTAATTAAATGTTTAGCAATATATTCTGCACTTTGAACATCACTGCAGCGTAAAGAATACAAGTTGTTACAATTACCTAAAATTTGCATAGCACTTTCATGTGAACCTGCTCTTTTAACTAGATCACCAAAGGTCTGTGTAGCTATAGTTAAAGCAAAATTAGCACCACGAGATTTATTTAATAATTGTGTTAAACTTTCATTTACTAGCTCTGAAGCCTCATCTAAAAAAATATTTACTCTTTGTAAATGCATGGAATTAGCATACAAAATACCTGCACACGAAGCTAAATCAGAAACTAATAACTTACCTAAATTACCGCCTACTGTAGCATTCTGCAAACAATGTAAAGCTATATAAATTATTTTATTTTGACAAATAACATCATTAAAAGAAGGACTTTGTTGATTAGATGAAAGGCTTTTAACTAAATTAGAGGAACATAAAGATTGTAATAAAGGAATTATAGCTGCTGTAACTTTTTGATAATAGCCTTTATCTAAAGAGGCTACAGCTAAGACATTACTTAAATCAACATTATGCTCAATATAACCTTTTTCTAAAGCATATTGATAAAACTTTTTGATATTATGTAAAGATGGAATATTAGCTTTAGCTGACTTTTTAGTAGTTTTATTTGTTTTAGATTTAACTGCAGTACTTTTATTCTTTAAGCTTATATCCTCACTTTTAGGCTTTTTCTCATCTTGAGTTTGTATATCATCTTTATCTTTTATAAAATTATCAATAGTAAAGGCATCAGCATTAAAATCAACATTACGTTGAGCTAAAAAGTTTTTAGCTCTTTGCAAATCTTGTTCTAAATTTTTAAACTCACTTTGTACAGACAAATCTTGATTATCTTGATCACTGACACCACAAATGCGATTGTAGTAAAGATTTAACTCCTTATTATCTAACTCTTTTAAATAATTTTTTAAATAATTATTAGCAGTTTGTAAAAATAAATCATGATCTTGAATATGCATAAGTAAATTATATAAAGTAATTTTCTTATGCATTAAATTAAGCATTGAAGCACAAGCACTAACCGCCATTTCACTAAATGCTTTAAAAGATTGAGCCGATCCCTCAGATGGAAGTAATTGTCCTATACGTGAACCTATTTCTGAAGTATCAATATAACTTGATAAAGGATTAAATAAACCCTTATCATCTAATACATCTAAATGAATAAAACTATCTTGGCGGGAGGCTTTAAGTGAGCAGCGCTGTATCATATTACATAAATTTTGATCTCCTTTTGGATCAATTACAATTACAGTTTCATTTCTTAAAATAGCTTGCATAATATGCAGTATCAAAAATGAAGTTTTACCTGTACCTGTAGTACCAAAAATTATAGAATGGCCATTTAATACCTTAGTTGAACAAATTAAATTTTGATTATTTAAATATTCAATAGCATGTATATCTTTTGAACCAAAACGATCACTAAAGCTATTTTCTACACTAAGACCTATATTAAGTTTGTCATATAGGGCTCTAGCATGCCTTGCCTGCCATAAAAAACCATCACCTAAATAAACAAAATCACAATTAGATAAGTTTTTTTTATATTTTTTACTTAAAGTTACTGCCGTATACTTTAAAATTTTATTAAGCTTATCTAAATTAATTATTTCTAATTCAACTACTGTTCTATGAAAAAGAACTAAAATTATCTGATCTTTTAATAAACTTAAAATTAAAATATAAATAGCAATTACTATTAAAGATGAATATAGTTCTTGTATGCAGCTTAAATTAACCAACATTAATACTAGCATAACAAGTACTGTGCTTTTTTTTAAATATTTTGCTTTTGCTATATTGATGCCATCTTGCATAAATCACCTTAAAATAAATCATCAAATACAGCAAGATCAAAATCATCTGTATCTATATCTATAGTATTATGTTTTTGTGCATTAACCTTAAATTTAAAATCTCTAAACTCTGCTTTTTTCTCATTTAGTCTTTGTTTATTGCGTCTTTGTATTAATTCTTCATAAAGACCTTTAGCTTGACCACTTATATACTGAGCACCTGCAATAGCCTCTTTTGTGTAAGTTGTAGCTAAAGCTTGATTGCTTAATACTATTTGACCTGCTATAGTCTTACTTTCCCTATCTTGAAAAAAAGGCATAAGCTCTGAAGGCTTATCACCAAGTAATATACAATTTACAGTAGCACTATTTAAACTTAGAGCTTTTAGGATAAAACCTTTAACAAAGATAACATCATCATTAATGGTAATTTTATACCAGCTATAAATTCGATTACGCCCAAAGAAAGTTAAATATCCTTTTTTTCTTAGAAATAACAATACACTGCCAAAACTTGCATTGCTTTGATCAATATTTGAACCAATACTCATTGCCCCATACCAATGACACAGCATATACACTAAATCACCATCATAAGGAATGATACAACCATAATTAGTGTTATAAGCTAAACCAGCTGTAACATTGACTAAACTATCATGCTCTTTTAAAAAAACTTTAAGTTTATTCATTAAAAAAGGAGCCACTTCAAGGTGATTAACAGCTTTACTATTATGTAGAGCTACACAATAAGCGTCAGCTTTTTTAACTATTTGCCAAAGCTCACCTTCTTTAAAGAAATAAGCTTTTAAATCAATTAATTCTTCTAATTGATCTAAAAGCTCAAAACAATTTGCTTCATGTAAAAATCTGCCTATAAGCATGCAGATTAAATCATCATGCTCTAAATTTTTGGTAATTGTAAAATCAAGACAAAAATATTTACATTTACTTTGCTGTAAAAAATCATCAAGTATTTCAATATAAGGATTAAAATAACGTTCTTGTTTATAAGCTTTGAGCTTAAAATCACAAAAAACCTTACCTAAATCATGTATTAAGGCTGCTATAACTAAAGCATAAACTAGATTATTTTGGGTATTACTGCGATATAAACTACTATTTAAATACTCATGCAAAGCAAATTTACATACTAATAAGCTATGTTTAAATAAACCTGCATTATAAACATCATGACAGCCTTGAGAAGCAGGAACTGTACTAACCATTCGTGCTAAAGTTTTAATTAAAGTTAAAACTTTACAGGTTAATTCTTTATTAACTACTCTGCAGGCACTATTACATAGATAAATAATTTCATTAATACAAGTTTTATGCTGTTGTAATAACTCTGCAGCACTTTTATAGACAAAAATGTAATTACCTTGAGTATTGATGATTAAAAAATCATCTGCTACAAGTTCATCATTTGCCCTATCTTCTATTTGCTCATAACTTGCTATTTTGTCTGTTTGGTATTTTTTTAAAGCTTTTTGTAAGGTACTCTTTTTAAAACTAAACATAGACTTGCTCATATACATTACCCATGTATTTAAAGCATAGGCTATTGTTTAGTTTTAATGTAAATTTAAGCTACAGTTTGTTAATTAAAATTGATTATAGTCTCTTTACTAATTGATTTTTAATTAAAATATCAAGACTAAAACTTACAGCTTAAATAATTTAACCTTTAGCTAAGCTTGAGGAAGCTTAACTAAAAGCTTATTCCAAATTGCTACAACATCATTGCATATTACAGGCTTATCTTCTATAGAGATTAAACGAGGCACCTCAGCTAAAGATAAACGATGATATAGACCTCTTAACTCTAAATAAGCTTCTTTTAAAATTCTAACCTCATCTACAGTTAAAATTTTAAGACGCTCACATTCATCAAAAATACGAACATTATCAGACCATAAAACCATATCTTTATGATTAGGAGCTTCTTTTAAAATTAGATATTGAGCAATAAATTCAATATCAACCATGCCACCAACACCTTCTTTTAAATCAAAAAGTAATGGTGATGATTTATCTAGATGCCTTCGCATCTTCTGACGCATATACAATACATCTTTACGTAAACTTTCTTCATCTCTTTTTTTACGTAAAATAGTATCACGTATTTTATTAAATTCATCTACAACATCTTTTGAGCCAAAAATAGGTCTTGCTCTAACTAAAGCTTGATGTTCCCAAGTCCAAGCTCTTTTATCTTGATATTCATAAAAACCTTTAGTGTCAGAAATTAACAATCCGCTGTCACCATCAGGACGCAAACGCATATCAAGATCATATAAGCAGCCACCAACCATTCTAGTAGTACATAAATGCAGCATTCTTTGTACTAATTTTGGATAGAAAATAGCTCCTGAGACATGTTTTTCATCACTGTCATCTTCTTCACTATCACTATGATCTTCTGTTTTTTTAATAAAGACCATATCTAAATCAGATTTATAGCCTAACTCAAGACCACCTAATTTACCATAAGCAATAATAGCAAAACCAGGGTCTTGCTTTGAGCAATTAGGAGGTGTACCCAATTTTTTAGCCGTTTGATCCCAAGCAAGATAACAAACTGTTTGCATAATAGCTTCTGCTAAAAAACTTAAACAATCTGAAATCTTCATTAAAGGTAATGACTGAGCTCTATCTGACATAGCAATACGCAATACCATGATTTTTTTAAATAATCTAAGCTCTTCCATCTGCTCTTCTAAGTCATCAGGATTTACTCGCATTAATTGCTCTCTTAATAAAGCAAAATACTCCTCACTCTTAGGTGGAGTAGTAAAATAACGAGGAGCAATAAGCTCATCTAATAAGATTGGATGAGCACAGATTAATTCACTAGCAAATTTACTATCATAAAAAAGCGATACTAAGCGAGTTCTTGCCATATCATTTTCAATTAATAATTGAAGATATGTAGTACGCAGACAAATTCTTTCTATCAAATTTGCTACAAGTTTAAAAAGCTTATCAGGTTCATCATATTTAGCTACTAAGATAATTAGCTTTGGCATTAAACGCAAAAGTGTTTGATAGCCTATAGGACCTATTGGTAAGCGTGATAAAGCTTCACGTAAAGCCACTATGCTTTTGGCTAAATCTAAACTTTTATCTTTATTGTGCATAAATGGCTCAAGGCTATCGATAAACTCCTCTGCGGTTAATGATGACTCCCACAACATTAAACTATGATCTTCTGTTTTATCACTATGATCAACATCATCTTTAATAACTTTACAGAACTCTTCATGCACCTTAGACATAATGTCACTTAATTCATCATATAACTGCTCATAGCTATCTCTATTCATGCAGTAAGCTAGTTTTAATCTAGTTTTCTCATCCGTAGGCAGACTTTGAGTTTGTACATCACTAAATTCTTGAATAATATTTTCAAGGCGGCGTAAATAAACATAGTATGCATCTAATCTTTTACATACATCAGATGGCAATAACATAAACTTATCAAGATATACTAAAGTTTTACGCAAAGAACGCTCAGCAAGTTCTGGTATTCTGCCACCACGCATTAACTCAAAAACTTGAGCAATAAATTCAATTTCTCTAATACCGCCTTTACCTAATTTAAAATTATCATTAAGTTTACGTCTTTGTACTTCAGCTTCAATCATGCGCTTTAATTTACGCAAAGATTCAATAGCTCCAAAATCAAGATAGCGTCTATACACAAAAGGACGCAGCAGCTCAATTAACTCCTCTCCATAAGGATGCCATTGATGAAATGAACCTAAGAGTTTTGCTTTAACTAGAGCATAACGCTCCCAAGTACGTCCTTGTGTTTCATAGTAATTAGATAAAGCATCAAATGATGAAACTAAAGCCCCAGCATCACCAAAAGGACGTAAACGCAAATCTAAGCGATAACAAAAACCATCAACTGTTACATCAGATAAGAAATTAGCCAAACGCTGTACTAATTTAGAAAAAAACTCTTGATGAGAAATCTGTCTTGAGCCTCCTACAGTAGTACCATCATATGGATAACACATGATTAAATCGATATCTGAGGAAAAATTAAGTTCACCACCACCTAATTTGCCCATACCCAAAACTAATAGAGGCATAGGCTTATTATCTTTATCTAAAGCATCTCCAAAAACTTTTTTTAAGCCATTGCGTATAACATTGATACAAGCTATAACTATACCTTCTGCAAGATTAGATAAAGAAACAAAAACTTCTTCAATATCAGCCAAACCAATTAAATCACGCCAAGCTATAATAACCATACGTGTACGGCGTAAGATACGTAAGCGTTTTTTTAACTCACTATCATTTAAACCATCAACTATAGTTTCATTAATAACGTCACTTGCATCTATTGAAAAATATCTATCATCTATAGCACCTTGAGCTATAAGTTTGGCACATTCTTTTGGGTATTGAATTAGGGTTTTAGCAATAAAATCAGATAAAGATAATACATATAAGAGCTCAGGACGTGAATGAAAGATAATTTTACTTTCATCATCTGCTCTTTGTTCCAGCCTTTCTAAATACTTTCTTCCCTCATTTAAAATCTCATCTGGTAATGGTCTTAACTTTGAAGGCACTGGGAAGATATCATATGCAAAATTTTCCATACTATTTTAAACTCAAGGCATAACGCATTTTTAAAGTAATATTATAAAGATGATAAGAACAAATTAAGCGTCTTAACTTCATAACACAATCTTTAACTTTTTCTTTGCTAGTTTCATAATCTTTTTTTCTAAGCTTTTGTTCTTTTTTCAGACTATAAGCATAGAACTCTTTTAAAGCTGCATAAATATTTTTAATAATCGCTCTTTTATCTGCAATATTAGCATTAGTATCATATCTTGCAGATGCAATAAAGCTTTTATATTCTTTTAAGTACATAAGCAACAATGCACAAGCACTATTAAAATACATTAAACTAGCTAGATCTTGTCTAAACATCAATAGCCCAAACATCTGCTCAAAACATATAATTGCATCAACAATACCATTATCAAGCCCTTGCATATTAGAAGTACGCACCGGTAAATCAAAACTATCTTTAGTATTCATCAATAGAGCAGCTTTATGCATTTTAGAAAATGGCTCTAGGGATAATGGTAAATTAACTTGATTTAAAGCGATTGAGAATTTGTAAAATAGATTATCTATATTGATATTTTGATCATCATGCTCTAAAAGTTCAACTTCAAACTCATTAATAGCTAATTGTTTATCCTCTACTTGAATTAAACCTTTATCATAACAAATCTCAAATAAACAATTATCAAATTCTAAGTTCACACTCTTTCTGACAAAATTAATATCACAAAGCTTAACTAAATTTTTATTAATTTTGGCTATATCAAAATCTTTAGGAAAAATATTCTTATCAAAAGCATTGAGATTTGGTTTACTTTGACGTCGATTAAAAGCTACATTATATTCTTGACGTATGTGTAACCCACCTAAATTTGAAGATTTAATTTTTAAAGTTTGCTCACAATAAGAATTGGCTTTTCTAATTCTAAGACCAGCTTTAGCTTTATATAAATCTTTGTCGACAGTATCAAAATAACTATTTGCTAGTTTATCTTCTTTCAAATTAGAGATAATACCCAATTGCTTACAACTTGCTTCTAGATCTTCTATATCTCCAATTACTCCATATTTAAGCTCAATTTCCTTATTATTCATAACTCAATGACTCCAAATAGTTTGTCTTTAATAAAGTCCTTATAAACTATTGTAACAGTTTATATAGTATAAAAAAATTAAAAATACAGCACATTATTAGAGCAAAACTACAATAATATTAACTTGCTCAAATAAAACCAATAAAAATAACCTTGAACTCTAGCTATTAATTAATATTCCTATAGAATATAGCATATGATTTTGTATCAAGTTAAATTCTTTAAACTTAATACATAAAATGTACTAATGTATAATTAAAACTATTTAGATATAAATCCCAATTACAATTGGGTAATTCATTCATACAAGGAAAAATTATGAAAGCTTTATGTAAAGCATGTTGGTTATATCTTGCTTTATTAACTTCAATGCATGCTCTAGCACAAGAAGAAGATCTTACTGTAACTACAGATATGGAAGCTAAAACAGCTTTAACTGAAAACACTAATAATGAATTTGTAGCGGGACAAGATGTATATATTTCAGATAGTGTAGAAGTATGGGTTAGACGTGGTCCTGGAACTCAATATAAAATTATTGGATCAAAAACAGTAGGTGATAAATTTGTCTATTTACAAACAGTAAACAATTATATGCAATTACAAGATAAAGATGGTGAAACCTTTTATCTTGAGAGTAAATATGTACAAAACACTCCTTCAGGTCACTCGCAAATTACTATTTTAAGCGATAAGATAGCAGAGCTTGAATATAAACTAGCTAATCACAATAAAGATTTAAGTAATGAGCTAAAAGCTACTAAAGCTAAATTAGAAAAAGCCTTAAAAGAGCTTGAGGCAAACAAACATGCTATAATTCAAAAAGATGAGCTTATTGCTAAACTAGATGAACAAAAACGTGAGTATATTTCAAGATTAGAAACAAAAGATCTAGACATGCAGATGCGATGGTGGCTACAAGGAGCTATTATCGCATTTAGTGGTGCTATTGTTGGTATTATCTTAATTTATATACCTCGTCCTTCAAATAAGAAAAAATCACGCAATCACTATTAAAACTTTAGGAGGCTTTGCCTCCTAAATATTCATTTTTTATCTTAGTTAATATTTCTATTATTAGTTTTGAGTCTTAAGCCTAGGATCATCTGCTTCTAAAAATCTAATATCATAAACATTTACCAAGATTAATTTTTTTTGTGCTTCAACCTTAACATAGTCTACATTAATATCTTCTTTAAGATTATTATTAACTTTATATTCTTTTAAATCTTCTAAATTAAAAGGTATACGCTTAAGCTCAAAATCATCTAAATGACGTTCATATGCTATATTTTGAGTAATATCTTTTAAATCATAAATCAAACTTGTCTCAAAGGTATGCTGCATTTTATATTCAAAATACTTATCTGCATAAGCATATAGCACAAAGCCTATCAATGAGAATAAAAATATAAAAAGAAAGTATAAAAAAGCTTTTGAGGCATTAAAGCGCAAATAGCTCAAAGCTATTTCTATATTTTTATCTTTCATATAATTGTCTCTGCTGTATTAGTCCATCTAAAATTAATAAATCTCTTTGCTCTAATTTATCTTTATGCTTATCATCAAGATATAAATCAAGCTTAGCTAAGGTTGATAGATTATTTAATTTTTCCTTACTATAGTTTTTACGTTCTAAATAAGCATTAAGTCTAGGCTTTAAATAATTTAAAAGCTCTTGTGAAACATAACGCTTATTAATAGTTGGCAAATCTTCATGTATGATCATATATTCATTTAAGAAAAAATGCTCAAAATACTCTTTTTTAATTTCAAACAAACGCTCATCTATAATTAAAGAAGCTTTTTTATCATCAAGTTTAAATAAAATAGCATAGTATGGTGTCATATTTTCATCAGACATAGACACTAAAGCTATTCTATTTAATTCTTTAAGACTATTAATATCACCTTGTAAAATAGTACATTGCATATCTAAGGCTTTAATACTGCGGCAATCACTAAGCTCTCCATCTGCTCTTTTATAACCATAGAGTTTTACTAAAGTATCAATGCTTTGATTTTCAAAAACACTATTTGAAATACTTTGATAGAATAAAGCCTCTTCAATATTTTTCTTATTAGTACCTTTGTATATTTCATTTAATAAAGCACTATAAGTTTTTTTAACTTCATCAGCACTTAAAATACTATCTTTTAAAGATTGATGAGGGATAAAATTATTTAAATAAAAAAATGCTGCAGCAAAACTTGAAGCTGATAAACCTAAAGCTAAAACAACTAAGGTTAATTTCTTTATAAAAATGGCACTGAAAAAATTTTTAATATTTTGCTTAGCAATATTATAAAAGCCTACTTTTTTATGAAAAACCAAAGCGGTAGCTTTTTTTACTAAAGCAGCACTAATCCTTTTTTTATTATGTTTAAAAGCTAAAAACATAGCCTTATCACAAATTGAATTGATCACACGTGGTATGCCATTACTATTTTTAGTCAGTAAAGCTATAGCCTTATTACTAAAAATCATTTCATGACAATTAGCCTTAGATAAGCGATAAGCTACGTAAGCTTGTACTTCTTCTTTGGTAAAGTGAGGTAAGATGGCAAAGGCTTTAATACGATTGTAAAGCATTTTATGTTCACTTTTATTTAAATGCTCAACTAAATCCTCTTGGCCTGTCAATAAGAAATTAATCATCTTACCAGCTTTGCCTTCAATATTACTAATTAATCTAATTTGCTCTAAAACCTCATCACTTAGACCTTGAGCTTCATCGCAAATTACTGTAGTAATACGGCCTTGAGCACTAGCACGCTCAAGCATTTGACGCAGTTTTAAAGTAAGCTCTGCAATTGATTCAAAAGAAGCAGCTGATACACCTGAGGCACGCAAAATTGTAGCTAACAGCATTTGTGCATCTAATCTTGGATCATCAATAGCAATAATGCGCATACTTTCAGGTAAAGAGCACATAAGCATTCTAATTAAAGTAGTTTTACCACTACCTGAACTGCCTGAGAGTACACATATTGATCCATTTGTACTCATACATTCAAGTAATAACTCTAAAGCCTCATGCTGAGCACTACCTACATAATAAAAACGTGAGTCAATAGAGCTTTCAAAAGGCAGCTCACTTAATGCAAAAAAAGACTGATACATAATTTGTGAATAATTTACTTGTTGGTAGTTCTTGAAAAAAAACTATGAATTACTCCTTGAGTCATATTTTAATACGGTTAAATGGCTTACCCGTAATAGCTATAACACAGTCGCTATCAACTAGTTCTTTTGCAAAAACATTTTTTAATTCTTTTCTATTCTTTTCTAATGATGTTAAGACTACCATTAACATCAGCTTTAAGCAATAATCTAGCTTCTAATTTATAAAATCTTTAAATTTCATTTTCATATATACTTTAACCTTTTAAATGGCTTAAAAATAAATTAGAAGTATTAAGTTTACAATATCTAAAAAAGTAGTACATAGTTTAGCTAAAAAAATTTATTCATCATTAGTGCAAAAAGCAAAAATTAAGCTAATATATACAAGCATATACATGAGGTGAAATTTTGAAAGTTTATTTAGTAGGTGGTGCTGTTAGAGACGAATTGCTAGGGCTGCCCTATAAAGACAAAGACTATGTAGTAGTAGGTTCTAGCATACAGCAAATGTTAGATTTAGGTTATCAGCAAGTGGGCAAAGATTTTCCTGTATTCTTACACCCACAAACACATTGTGAATATGCTTTAGCTAGAACAGAACGCAAAGCAGGTCATGGTTATACACAGTTTGTTTGTGATTTTAACCCTAATATCAGCCTAAAAGAAGATTTAAAGAGACGTGATTTAACTATCAATGCTATAGCTAAAGATGATGAAGGAAATATTATTGATTATTATAATGGTGTAGATGATCTTAAAAATAAAATACTACGTCATGTTTCAGAAGCTTTTATAGAAGACCCACTTCGAGTACTGCGAGTAGCACGTTTTGCAGCTAAGCTCTTTCATCTTGGTTTTACTATAGATAAAGAAACTAAAGATTTAATGAAACAAATAAGCTTAGGTGAAGAATTGCTTCATCTTACTCCAGCTAGAGTATGGATTGAATTACATAAAGCATTATCAGGACCAAACCCTGAAGTTTTTATTGGTATTTTACATGAAGTTGGAGCTTTAGCTAAAGTATTACCTGAAGTAGATGCTCTTTTTGGAATACCAGGACCTGCAAAATGGCATCCTGAAATTGATACAGGCATACATACTTTAATGACTCTTGAGCGTGTAGCTATAGAATCTAATGATCCTATAGCACGTTTTGCTATGTTATGTCATGATTTAGGCAAAGCTTTAACACCTAAGGAAAATTGGCCACATCATCATAAACATAATGAATTAGGTGTTAAACCTCTGGAGCAGCTATGCCAAAGACTGCCTGTACCTAAAGACTTTTATGCTGCAGCTAAGATAGTAATACTTTATCACAATGAAATGCATCATTTGTATGATCATGGTGCCTTAGGTATAGTCAATTTATTTGAAAGCTTAGACAGTTTTAGAAAACCACAAAATATTAAGCTCTTTGCTCTATGTTGCAAATGTGACTTTTTAGGCAGAAAAGGTTTTGAAGCTAGACCTTTCCCACGCTCTGATTATGTTCTTGCTATGCACTCATTATGTATGCAAGTTAAAGCTCAAGAGTTTATAGCTTGTGGTTATAAAGGTTTAGAAATTAAAGAAAAGATTAAAGAAAAGAGAGTAGCACTTGTACAAGCATTTATAGAGCAAATGCCACAAACTGAACTTAACAATTACAATAATGAAATGCCACCAATAGACTTAAAATAATAAAAGAGGATTTTACCCTCTTTTATTAAAATTAAGAAGCAATATAAAGTAATACACAGCCTAAAATTAGACGATATATCACAAAGATAGCCATACCAGACTTTGAGATATATTTCATAAATAAATGAATTACAATAATAGCTGTTACAAAAGCAATAGTAGCTCCCATTAACATAGGAATTAAATTAGATTGAACTAAACCACCACTTTGATAAAGCTTAAATAACTCAAATAAACCAGAAGCTAAAATAATTGGTATAGATAATAAAAAACTAAAACGTGCCGCAGCTTCAGGTCTTAATCCTAAAAACAAGCCAGCAGTTAAAGTAATACCTGAACGTGAAGTACCAGGAATTAAAGCTAAACATTGAGCTAGACCTATACATAAAGCTTGAGTAAAAGTTAAATGACGTAAAGAATCAGCTCTTGCTCCTTGTATATTAATTAAGGTACGCCAACATAATTTTCTATTGATATAAGAGGCTAAACCTAATAATAAACCAAAGAAGATAGTAGCATAGGCAATAACTTCTAATGATCTGCCTAGAGTTTCCACATAATGGTTAAAAAATAAACCACAAAGACCAGCTGGTATTGTAGCAATAATTAAATACCATCCCACACGACTTACTGGTGTTTGTTTAAACTTAATTGCAGATTCAATGGTATAGGTTGAAATCTTTACTAAATCAGATAAGTAATAAATAATTACAGCTAGCAAAGTACCAACATGAACGGCTACATCAAATGCAAGGCCTTGATCCTCAAAGTTAAAAACCTGACTTGGTATAATTAAATGTGCTGATGATGAAACAGGCAAAAACTCAGTTATACCCTGAATTAGAGCTAAAATAATAATATGTGAAACTTCCATGACTAAGCAACCTCAGTCCAAGCAGGATATGGTTTACTAAAATCAAAATCAACCTTTGTTGCCATATTTTTTTCAGTTAAAGTAGGTGACATAACTGCAAAAATATCTTTAATTAATTTGCCGCTTACAGGATGTACAATATTTTCGTCTAACTCTAAAAGAGGACATATAACAAATGGATAATCCTCAATATCATGACGAGGCAATTTACAAGGCACAGTAGTAACTTCTTGATTAAACATCAAAATATCAATATCTAAACGACGTTTAAAGCCAAAATTAGTACCATTATAATACATGAGCTCACGACCAGCTTGTCTTTCTATTTTAGTTACTAATGTATAAAGATCATCTAGATTTAAATCTGTTTCAAACTTAGCAACCATATTATAATAATTAGGTTCTGCCACACGTATAGCGCAACTTTCCCATACTGAAGAAAATTTTACCTCAGCAAAATTTTTCTCTAATTGAGCTTTAGCAAATAAAATGGCATTTTCTCGATTTAAATTAGATCCAATACCTAAATATACCTGATTTAACATGATTAAACCCTCTTTTGTTTAACTTCTATACCTACACCCTGACAAAAATCAAGAATATCAGGCTTTTGTAAATTAACTAAGACAGCTTGAGCTTGAGCAAAAGTTGACAAAATTAAATCACATAACTCATAAGCTAGACTCTCTAGCAAAAAGGCTTGTTTATTGATGATATAATCTCTTACTAAATGTGCCATACGGGCATAATCAATACTGTCAGTAAGATCACCACTTTGACTGCACTTTTTAAGATCTGTATCAACTTCTATATTGACTAAAAGCCTTTGTTTAGTTGTGCGCTCAAAATCTAAAATCCCAACTATACACACAACTTCCATATTTTTAATAAAAACTTTATCCATATAGTTATCTATATAATATATTCTTAACTTTATCTTGCTCTATAGCTTTTAGCATAGATAAAGGCCAACGAGGATGGACATTTACCTCTAAGGAGGCATACTCAGCATTTAAATAACGAACCATACCTGCTAATGCTATCATGGCTCCATTATCAGTACAAAATTCCTTACGTGCAAAGAAAATTTCTCCACCTCTTTTATGCATTAGATTAGTTAAAGATTCACGTATTGCACTATTAGCACTAACTCCACCTGCTACAACTAATCTATTATAGCCACATTGTTTTAGAGCTTTATTACATTTAGCACTTAAAGTGTCAGCTACAGCATCACTAAAACATCTTGCAATATTTGCTTGAGTTTGCGCTGATTTATCTGATTTATTTAAAGCATTTAAGACTGCAGTTTTAAGTCCTGCAAAAGAAAAATCACAATTATCCCTATCTAACATAGGACGAGGAAAATGATAAGCCTTACTATCTCCATTCTGAGCTAATTTCTCAAGATGAGGACCACCAGGATAAGGCAGACCTAAAAGCTTTGCTGTTTTATCAAAAGCTTCACCAGCTGCATCATCTACACTTTCGCCTAAAATTTCATAACTGCCTATCTTTTCTACTTTAATTAGCATAGTGTGTCCACCTGATACTAATAAAGCTACAAAAGGAAAAGCAGGCGGATTATCCTCTAACATAGGAGCCAATAAATGCCCCTCCATATGATGCACTTCAATAGCCTTAATACCCAAAGCATAAGCTAAAGCTCTAGCTTCCATAGCTCCTACTAGCAAAGCTCCAATTAGACCAGGTCCACTAGTATAAGCTATAGCATTTATCTCATCTAAACTAGTATTAGCCTCTTGCAAAGCTTGATTGATTAAAGGAATAATTCTTTTAATATGATCACGTGAAGCAAGCTCTGGTACTACACCACCATATTGAGCATGCATAGCTATTTGTGAATGTAGAGCATGAGCTACCAAGCCTTTATCACTATCATAAATAGCCACACCTGTTTCATCACAGGAGCTCTCAATTCCAAGAACTTTCATATATTTTTATCTCTAAGGTATTTTTATCACAAAGTACAAGTTTAACATTTTATCAATATCTTGTGACTATTAAAAGCTATTAAGCTTATAGCCAACAGCTTTTATCAGCTCTAATAGTTAAATCTTAATCTTAAATTTTTACCTTAAGCTTTTGTGTTATTTTGAGGCAAAAAATAAATTTTAAATAAATTATAGTTGAGTCAATATGTATAGTTTTAATAGCATCACTTTTATGTATAGCTTCTATAAGTTTTGACATAATATCAAAGCT